>PYGV01000452.1 GCA_003022385.1 filamentous cyanobacterium CCP3
GCTGCCTGCCGAGGCCGTCAAGACCCAGCGTGCCTCTTCTCCCCGCCCCACCTCAGCTGCTCCAGCCGCGCCCACTCAGGTCGTCCCCAAGGTGCCGCCTGCACAGACCAAGGAGCAGGAGATTGAGCTGACGGTCAGTCCAACGCCGGGGGGCTCTGAGGCCGATCAACAGCTCAAGGTGACCAGCTTTAAGCAGCTGCGAGAGTTTTTCCGAGGGCAGCGCTTTCCTCGCGCCGTTGCCCTGGTCGAAGGGCTGGTGCAGCGTTTTCCCGACGATTCAGAAATTCGTCAGTGGCATGCGATTACCTACTACCGCTGGGGCCACGACCTGCTCAATACGGGCAACCTGCAAAAGGCCGAAGCCTGTCTAAAAAAAGCTCGTCGGGTTGACCCCCAAAATCGCTCGCTGCATCAGGCTCTACAGCACGACTTTGCCCGCCTAGAGCAGCTGCGCCAGCGCCCTATGGCTCAGGTCTAGCAGGGTTATGAATAACGGCTTCAAACCACTGCTCAAAGCGGATGGCCAGAGCCTCAAGGGAGTAGTCGGTTTCAGCCTGGCGGCGGCAGGCGTGGCGATCGCACTGGTCAATTCGCCCAATCGCCTCCACTAGCCCCGGTACCGAGTCAGGTTTTACCAGCCAGCCGGTCACGCCGGGGCGCACAATTTCAGCCGGACCGCCGCGAGCGTAGGCAATTACCGGCACCCCGCAGGCCAGCGCCTCGATCGCCACATTGCCAAAGGCCTCGACCCAGCGCGGCGTCATCAGCAGGGCGCGGCACTGGCGCAGTACCTGCTGGAGTTCGTGGGTGGGCAAAAAGCCCAGGTAGTTGTCAGCGGCGTGGGGAAAGCGATCGCAGAGCCGTTGCCAGTAGCTAGCATCCTCCAGCTTGCCCAAAATTTTGAGCGGCACCTGGGCGATCGCGGTGGCCTCCAGCGCATCCTCCAGCCCTTTTTCAGGCGAAATACGCCCCAGCCAGGCCAGGGCGTCGCCGGGGGTAGCGCAAAACTCGTACTGCTCTAGGGCGATCGCGCTGCCGAGAACTTCAAAGGCATCGCCCAACCCAAACGTCTCAGCCTGGGTGCGAGTGTAGGCCCCCAACCGCCCTGGAAACTGCTGCGCCACCTGGCGAATTGCCTCGTCCATGGCCTCACTGAGCGACCCCATAGTGACGAAGTGGGCCACAGGTGTATCAAAAAACTCGGTCAGGTAGAAGGGCAGCCAGTCGTAGGCCAAATTCACAATCAGGTCAAACTGACCCTGATGCTTGTGGGCGTAGCGCCACAGATTGCCCAGCACGCTGTCGCCTGGAAGAATAACCGGGGTTTTGCGCCCCTGGGTGTGGGCCGTAGGCTGAAGCTGGCCAGAAACTTCTACCACCGACCCACCAACCAGGTTAGACCCCTCCGGAGCCGCCACCCCAACCTGATGCCCCCGCGCCCTCAGCCCTTGGTATACGTTAAGCAACGTCAACTCGACACCGCCCCCCAGCCCCGATCCCAGCGGCCCTACAGGAGTTGAGATGAAGAGGAGGCGATGGGGAGACGGCATAGGGAAGGTGAGGAGATGATGGGTAAGTTTTTGACGAAGGTGACCCTAGTAGGGGCGCAGGGCCTGCGCCCTCGGGAAGAATTGCCACCTTCAGATAGTTTCGTGACCAGAATGGCCCCTAGCTGTGGGGTGGGGAGAGGCGATGGCCCTCTGAAGTCGTTTGTTGACCATCGTAGGACGATTCCAGCACTGTCGGTTCTGGAGGATGCGCTTCGGCATAGGAAGCAGCGGGAATGCGGTTGAGCTGGCTCAGCGCCCACTGGGCGGTCTCTTGCACCCCAGGGTCGGGGTCCTGGGTCGCATGGGCGAGCATGTGGCTGAGCTGCACCACCGTATCGTGAACCCGGCTGAGGTCGCGAATGGCGTTTTTGCGCACTTCGGGGCTGGGGTCTTGCAGCCCTAGGGCTAGGGCGCGGTGCATGGGCTTGAGGCTGCGGCTGCTAATTTCGGCCAGGGCTGCCAAAATTAAGCTCTTTTCCTGCGAGTCGGCCTCTAAAAGCCCGTTGATCAGAGGTTGAATAACGTCGGAATAGCCCCGTTGCCCCAGCTCCCAGATGGCGTGGCGGCGCACCGCGCTATCGGCGCTGTCTAGCTCATGCACCAGAGAATCGACCATATCGACGCGGCTCAGGCGAGTAGTCGCCTCCAGGGGTAGGTCGGTTGCGGCTGGAGCAGATTGCAGCGAGGGGAAGGCTGGTGCCGCTGTGGCCTCGGCTGGGTCCAGATCTGGAGGCAGGTTGGTGGGCGGTGCTGGAGCCAAATCGTCTGACCTGAAGCGTTTTTTCCCTTTGCCTAACCACAGCCAGCCCCCCAGGCACACCGCCAGTGCCAGACCGCCTACAGCCAGCCAGCCCACACGACGGGTTCGGCTTGGAGGATTAGCTGGTTCTGGAGACTCCGTTCTCGTTACCTCAGGCGGTTTGGCGATAGCCGCCAACGAGGACGACGGTAGTTCTGAAGAGGGTTCTGCAGCAGCCTCAGCATCGGGCAACAGCACTGGCTGGGCTGCCGCCGCTGGGGCATCGTTAGCGAGCAGTTGGGGATTGCTCATGCGTTGCCAGGTGGCCTGGTCGAGGGTGCCCGTATCGGGTAGGCCAACGCTAGTTTGAAAGGCCGCTATCGCCCTCTCAGTCGCCTCTTCGTAGCGTCCGTTCACCGGCCCCTCATAAAGGCCCAGCAGCCGCATTTGTCGCTGCAGCATGATCACCTCATCGCCCTCTGCCCCAGGCTGTAGCAGCACCGGGTTAAGATCTGGAGCCTGAGCCATAACCTCAACCTGTCGATCAGCCGCCCCCTGACCTGCATAAGAACTCGACCAGGCCGCCTGTCCGTCAGTCCTGCCAAAGGCCGACAGGCCAGCACTAAGAGCCAGAGCCACCGCGCGACTGCCGCTGGGGCTAAGCCTACATCCTGGCAATAGCATTTTTATGTCCATGACGGCCCATAGCTGGCAGCGACGGTTACCCAATGCAGATGCCCCTAAGGTAACTTACCTCGCTGGGGGCAGAGTGATCTGGGGGTGGAGGTGGATGGGTAGGTGGGTAGG
>PYGV01000453.1 GCA_003022385.1 filamentous cyanobacterium CCP3
GGGCTGGGGCCCATTTTCGGCGGGCGGGGCTGCTGCGGTGACAGACTTGGGCAGCACCGTTACCGCGACGTCTTCTAAAACGGCGGGCTCTTCGACCGTCATCGCAGCGGGCTGAGGTTCACCCTGGGGTTCGGGCACCACCAGCGCCAGCAGCACACCGTGGGCCACCAGAGAAGCGCCAACACACAGCGGCCCTATCCAGGCGCGAGCTTTGTGCGATGCCTTGGGTGAAAGTTGCCCCTGCTGTTGGGCAGCGGTGCGGTGCAAGGCAAAGGTCGACGGGGCTAGTCTGGGAGTCATTGTCGAAAGGTTGCGATCGCAGATGCGGTTAAGCTAGCAAGACTTATTCTTCTTAAGCCATTCTAAGGCCATTTTGTATTTCGCTCAAGCTGCTGCTGCTGGGGCCATAGAGTAGCAAAGAGAGCAGCCGACCCAGAGCAGAGTATTGAAACTACCCGCCATAATGTTGACTTTCATCCTGACTCTATCAAGAAAGGATTGCAATAAGCTGTACAATGCGATCTGTCTTCTCAACAACCTGAGGTCCATCTGAGGCACCTGCGGCTCTGTTGAAATTTAATTTGTTGAGGTAATACCCTATGAAACTAGGAAGACGTACATTTTTGGGAGCGGGTGCTGCCGCCACGGCTGTTGCCCTGGGCCAGCTGCGCCAGCGCCCCGCCCACGCTCAGTTTGGCTTTGGCCGGGGTCGAGCCGTCAACCTTTACTCGTCGCGCCACTACGACACCGACGACCAGCTTTACGAGGGGTTCCGCGAGGCTACGGGCATTCGCGTCAACCTGGTTGAGGCCGAGGCCGACCAGCTCATCGAGCGGATCAAGAGCGAAGGGCAAAACAGCCCTGCCGATATTCTCATGACCGTCGATGCTGGTCGTTTGTGGCGGGCTGAACAAGAAGACCTGTTTCAGCCGGTGACATCGGCCGTCCTGAGCGCCGCCATTCCTGAAAACCTGCGACACCCCGACGGGCTGTGGTACGGCCTGACCAAACGGGCGCGGGTAATTATGTACAACAAAGACACGGTCGACCCCGCCGAACTCTCCACCTACGAAGACCTGGTGGACTCCAAGTGGAGCGGTCGAATTTTGACCCGCAGTTCCACCAACATCTACAGTCAGTCGCTGGTCGGCTCGATGATTGCCGCCCACGGGGCCGAAGAAACCGAGGAATGGGCGCGGGGGCTAGTGGCCAACTTTGCTCGCCCTCCCGAAGGTGGTGACACCGACCAGATCAAAGCGGTTGCAGCCGGTCTGGGCGACATTGCGATCGCCAACACCTATTACTTGGCTCGACTGGCTAAGTCTGACAGTGCAGAAGATAGAGCTGTCGCTGAAACGATTGGGGTCTTCTTCCCCAACCAAGACGGGCGCGGCACCCACGTCAACATCAGCGGGGCCGGGGTTCTTAAAACGGCCCCCAACGCTGAGGCGGCGGTACAGTTTCTGGAGTACCTGGCCAGTCCCGAAGCCCAGCGCATTTTTGCGGAAGGCAATAACGAGTACCCCGTGGTTGAGGGCGTCGCGGTTGACTCGGTAGTAGCCAGCTTTGGCGACTTTAAAGAAGACCCGCTGAATGCCTCCGTGTTTGGCAGCAACAACCCCGAAGCCCTTCGCATTACCGATCGCGCTGGCTGGGCTTAATCGCTTGAGGGGGCGGGTGCCTGTCACCTTAGAAGGGTAGTCTGCGGAAAATAGCTAGGTCCCCGCCCCGTTTAACTAACCTCTTGTCACATCAGCCTCTGTTTCTAATAGAGGCTGTTTTTTTATTGAAAGGAAGTCGGGCGGCGATCGCATTGATATGGCCAGAGTCACCTGGGTCATGTACAGCCTGGCCTATTCTCGGTTAAGGACTGTATCAGCCTGTTTGAGGTCGGGTGGGAATGGTGATTGCCTTGGGCTGGCTAAGGTGTTGAACCAGATCCTTCTGCACCTGGTGGTATAGCTCATCGCTTTCGCCCTTCAGAGCAATGACGCCGTAGACCTGCACGGCTTCCTGCTCGCGTCCGGCCAAAAAATGGGTGCCGTGATCGATCGCCACAATATGGTCTTTGACCAGGTCATAGCAGGGCTGAGTGATCAAAATATCGGTGCCGACCAGTTTGGTCAGCCCCTCAATGCGGCTGGCCACGTTGACGGTATCGCCAATGGCAGTGTACTCCAGCCGCTGCACCGACCCCACGTTGCCCACCACCAGTTCGCCATAGCTAATGCCAATACCGTTAAACAGCGGCGGCAGCCCCTGGGCCTCTAGCCTGACGCGCAGGGCGGCCAGAGCCTCGCGCATGGTCAGGGCGGCCGATACGGCACCGAGGGCATCTTGCTCGGGTCCCAGCGATTTGGGGGCGCCAAACTCGGCCATCACCGCATCGCCAATAAACTTGTCAATGGTGCCCCGATACTCCAAAATAGCGTTCACCATCTCGTCAAGATAGGTGTTGAGCAGGCTGACGGTTTCTTCGGCCCCCAGCTGGTACGAGATGCGGCTAAATCCGCGAATGTCTGAGAACAGCACCGCCGCCTGAAACCGCTGGCCCACGGTGAGGCTAGTAAAGTCTTCGGGCTGGTTGAGAATTTCCTGGGCGACGGAGGGAGCTACGTAGCGCTCTAGGGTGCGACGCAGGCGCTGTTCTTCGAGCCGGTTGCTGACGGCTCCGGTGGCCATGTAGGTGACGCCGCCCATGCCCAAACAGGCCACGGGGATCGCAACGGGCACCAGGCGATCGCCCTGCACCATCAGCAGGTAGGCCAGCGCGCCCCAGGCCGCGATCGCGCCCAAAAAACCCACCAGTCGAGGCACCGGCTGGGTAAAGCGGTAGCCCAGCCCCAGCCCGATCGCAGCGATCGCGATCGCCGTCAGCAGCCCCTGCCCCAGCGGATTGGGAATGGCCGCGTCGAGCGTTCTGCCCTCCATCAGCGCGGCCAGGGCGTGGGCGTGAATTTCAACCCCCGGCATGGTGTTGTCGATGGGGGTGCGCTTGCGATCTTGAAACGACTCGGCCATGGGGCCAATCAGCACGATCTTGCCCTCAAACTGGTCGGCGATCAGGGGCCAGTTGGTAGGGTCGA
>PYGV01000454.1 GCA_003022385.1 filamentous cyanobacterium CCP3
ACTGCTCCCCCGCCTGCCGTGTAGCCGGACCAAACAGGCCGTCAGCCGTGACATTGGCTCCCCAGCGCACCAGGGCCTGCTGTACGGCGCGCACATCCTCGCCGCTGGTGAGCGGGTTGGTCAGCGTCAGCAGTCGTGAGCCTGGGGTGGCCAACCCACCGCTCCCGGAACCGCCCCCAGAATCGCCCCCAGACCCACCTCCAGTGGGTCGATTGGCCAGGTAGGCCTGGGCCTCGCGGCTGAGCCTGGAGCCGGGTACAGACGTGCGGCCACCCGCCAGGTATCGCTGCCCGGCGGCGCTAAGGGGCACCCCCGTCGTACCGGCCAAAAACACGTTGGCCTCTGAGAGGCGGCGGCGCAGCAGCCCTTCTTCTACATTGGTGCCGGGATTGCGGTAGAGAATGATGGCGGCTTCGAGGTTCCGCCAGTCCTGGTTGCGCAGCACTCGCGAGATGGTTTCAAAGCCGCTGGCTCCGTAGAAGTTGGCTCCCAGGTTGTAGGCAAAGCTCAGAATCGCGCCCTGCTGGTTGGCGTTCAGGCTATCCCAGCCGGGAATGCGCCGCTGGGGCGGCAGGTAGGTGTTGGCGACCTGCATCATCAGCAGTTCGTCGGCCTCCTCTCGGGTAATGCGATCGCCCAGCTTAAAGGGCTGACCATGCTTATTGCGGGTCGAGCCCCAGCCGATGGTAATCGGCAGATTTCCGGTTTTTGGATCTGGGTAGGCCTGCAAACTCAAGCCTTCAAAGGTTTTGATTAGGTCTAGACCTGGCGTGGGCACCCCGGCCATAGCAATTACCTCGCGTAGAACGTCGTACGAACTTACCGCAAGTGTATCGACTCTGCGAGATGTCCTATGGCCGGGGGAACGGTGGCGGTGGAAAAGCTGGAGAGACATGGCGGCGACCTACAGGTAGTTGGCCTGGCGATACCAGGCAACCATGTTCGCCAGGGTGGTTTCTAACGGGCGGAACCTGACCCCCAGCTCGCGCTCGGCCTTGGCGGAGTCGTAGGCCAAGCTGGCCAGCATGATGTTCACCCCTTCAATCGGAATATCGGGCTTGCGGCCCGTGAGTCGCCCCATCCAGGTAGAGAAAAAGGCCAGCCCGCGCATCATGACTCCAGGAAGTTGCTGGCGGGGTGCGGGCACGCCGCTGACCGCTTCTAGCCTGCGCATCAGGTCGGCCATGGTGGTGTAGGGGCCAGCAACAAGGTAGCGATCGCCCGACTGGCCCCGCTCTACGGCATTCGCCATAGCGATCGCCACGTCCCTGGCATCCACCGTAGGCATGCCCCCCGCCAGCCGAGCCGGAATTTTGCGGCGCAGAAAATCGAGCACAAACTGGCCAAATTCGGTGGGGGCGGCATCCTGCGGGCCGAGCATGGCACCGGGGCAGATCAGCACCACGGGCAGCGACGAGCGCTGGAGAAAATGGGCTACTGCCGCCTCTGCCATCAGCTTGCTTTTGAAGTAGAGGTTGCTGTAGGTGATCGGGGCGGGGGGTGAGCTTTCATCGCCGGGGGAGCCGTCGGGGTTGCGGCCAATGCAGCCCGACGAGCTGACATAGATCGCCTTACCGACCCCGGCCTTCTCGGCGGCTTCGAGCAGCTCAAGGGTGGCGTCGATGTTGAGGCGCTTGAGCTGAGGCCAGTGATCGCCCAGCCCGTAGGATTCGCGAAAGTAGGCGGCGGTGTGAAACAGCACATCGCACCCGCGCAGCTCGCTGGCAAAAGCGGGAATTGTCTGCAAATCGCCCTGAATAAACTGCACCTGGGGCAGGTCGCCCAGCAGGTATTTAGCTTTGTCGATGGAGCGCACCAGAGCCTTGACCCGATAACCCCGCTCGACCAGTTCGCGCACCAGGTTGCTGCCAAGCAGCCCGGTACTGCCGGTTACAAAGGCTTGCATAGCGAAGATTCCTTTAGTTAGAAACGCTGACGGCTTGACCGGGCACCACCCGATGGGTGCCGGAGGTGATGACGCGATCGCCCGCATCGACCAGCCCCTGCACCAGCACCCGGTCTCCCTCGGTATGGACAATTTCTACCGGCTGACGCGCCACAGCGGCGGCATCCCCACTGGGTTCAGCCACATACACCGACCACAGCCCCTGCTCACCCTGCACCAGCGCCGTCGAGGGCAGCCAAAACCCGGCGGTGGGTTGAGTATCCTGCAGAATGAGGCGCGCGGTTTGGCCCAGGATGGCCTCCTCTGAGATATCCAGGGAGAGCACGGCGGTGACGGTGCGGCTGGTTGACTCCAGCTCCGGCAGCAGGGCCGTGACGATCGCAGGGAACGCGCGGTCGCCCACCTGCACCGTCTGGGCGCTGCCCACGGCAAGGGTCTGAGCCAGATCAGCGGGTACCCCAACGCGGGCCTCGGTTGTGCCCCCCTCGCTGAGCTGCAGCACCGTCTGCCCGCCGCTGACCACCGTGCCCTCATCCACAGGGCGATCGCTAATTCGCCCGCCAAAGGGGGCAGTAATCACCGCCTTCGAGAGGTCCACATCTACCGCCTGAATCTGGGCCTCTAGCTGCCGCACGCGGGCCTGCTGGGCGGCAATCTGCTCGGGGCGGGTGCCTGATAGCAGCTCGTTAAGCTCGCTCTGGGCCTGGGCCAGCCGATTTTCCAGCGCCCCACTGCCAAAGGTCTGCTGATCGAGTTCTTCGCGCGAAATCGCCCCCCGCTCGTAGAGGTCAACGCGGCGATCGCGCTGGGTCTGCGCCAGGGCCAGCTGTTGTTCCAGGTCACCTACCGCGGCCTGGGCCGCCGCGATCGACTGCTGGCGGGGGCCATTCTGTAATTCGTTCAGGCTGGCTACGGCCTGGTCGCGCTGGGCCACCAGCTGCTGACGCTGGGCGGTCAAACTGCGGGTGTCGAGGCGGGCCAGGGGCTGACCAGCGGCAACGCGATCGCCCTCCTGCACCAGCACCGCCACCACCGTACCGCCCTGCTCAAACCCCAGAGCGCTGCGACGCTGGGCCACCAGTTCACCCGTGTACTGGCGCTCCACGGTGTAGCCCTCGACCGGCGCTAGCGCCACGGTTTCGACGGGTAAGGGCGGGGCATCGGCGATCGCATCC
>PYGV01000018.1 GCA_003022385.1 filamentous cyanobacterium CCP3
GCGGCCAGCAAAAAGCCAAACTGCGAGGCCTTAATCGTCGGAATCATTTCTGCCAGCCGCACCGCCAGCACCGCCAGTGCCGCAAACACCGACGACAGCAGCACCAGCTGAATGATCGCTACCCGCACCTGCACCTGCTGGCCCAGGTAGCGCAATCCGTCTTTAATATCGGCCCAGAACTGAGACAAATCTTCATGGGCGGCAGAGAGGGTTTCTTTGCCGGGGGCCATCGTCATCAGGCAGAAACCCGCTACCAGGTAGCTAAGGCCCACTAAGATAGCCGGGCCGTTGTTGGCAATGCCCAGGGCCAGCATGAGCCGGTCGGCCAGGGCCAGCAGCGGTTCGCCCACCGCAAAGCCAACAATCACCGAGGCCATCATGGTGGTGGTGTAAAGGGAGTTGGCCGAGAGCAGGTCGCCCTCAGCCACAATCAACGGAATAATCGACTGCTCCGCCGGAGCAAAAAACTGAGTCAGGGTAGAAATTAGAAACGTGACGAGCAGCAGCAGCCAAAACGCCACCGGCAGCCCCAGCACGGTACCCCAGCCCAGCGTCAGCCAGATGCCCAGGGGCAACGCCATCACCAGGCCACCCCGCAGCAGATTGGACCAGATCAGCACCGGACGCTTGGGCCAGCGATCGACAAACACCCCCGCCAGCGCCCCAAACAGCACCGCTGGTACAGTAAACGCAATCATCACCGCCGCCACCCAGCCACTGATGGTCTGGCCAGGGGTTTCGAACCGGGCCGCGATGATCGCGATCATCAGCACCAGGTAAACTTTGTCGGCCAGCTGCGAAAAGAGCTGCCCCGTCCAGAGGATTAAAAAATTTCGGTTTTGGAATATGGCCCTGAACCCGTTTTTGGGGCTGGGGGGCAGGGCTTCAGCGCCGGGTGGCACTCCCTGCTGGCCTTTGGCAGAGTCTATGTCCGGGGTAGTCTGGTCAGACTCAGTCTGAGGCAAATCGTTTGCCTCGGCAGTATCGGTATCAGTATCAAACTCGCGGAGCATAGGTTAACCAACGAACCAGGGCACTGGGCAGCTCACTACCCAGCAGTTTAAACGGTAGCAAAACAGACATCAACCAGAGCGGCCGACCGGATAGGGCGTTCAAAGTAGTCTTGAGTATATTCTCTCAGAAGCCGCTCGACTCGTGACCACAGCTGCTGGCTTTTTGCGGACCCAGCCGATGCCAGGCCGGTGGGCAAGGTAGAGACAATGTCAGGCTTGCTCAACTGCTGCAGTAGGGCAACATCGGTGGCCGTTAGCAGCGTTGGGCGCTTTTGGCCAGCGCCGTAGCGCCCTGACGCCTCTGCCAGCTGAGGGGCCGAAGCCAGCTGGACTAACCCTCCGGCTTCGGCGCTAAACTCAACTCGCCAGCTGGGGTCGAGCAGGTTGGGCACAATGTCGGCCCGGCTGCGGGTGCAGCGGTGCACCTCCGGGGCTACGCCATCGAGGGCCAGCAGGTGGTAAAGCCCGTGGCAAAGGGCCGCCAGCAATGAACCCGGAGCAGCGGTTTCAAGCCGCTCCAGGTGTTCTACTAATACAGTATACAAATCGCTCTGGGTGCAGTCGCTGAGGGCCATCAATAGGGCCACCTCCGCCAGGTACTGGCTGGCGGTCAGCCGCCCCAGGTGCTGGCTCAACCCCGGAAAGGTGCGCTGGGTCTCGGCCTGAATGAGTTTGTCGAGGCGCTTGCCTTTGACCACCAGGCATTCGTTGATGACAAATAGACCGCTGCGCCCCCCCAGCCGTGACTGGTGCTTGCGCGCCCCCGGTGCCACCGCCCGCACCAGGCCCAGATCGGGGGTAAGAATGGTGAGCAGGCGATCGCTCTCGCCCAGAGGCATAGCCTTGAGAATGATGCCGGTCGTTTTGTAGGTTTGACTCATGGGGGCAGCGACAGGGCTAGGGCCTTAGCATAGCGCTCTTCTTAGGGCGGCTTGAGCAAGGGTGGCTATGCCGCAGATGGAGTCTTTACATTGTATAGAAAATTGAGCCGACCGGGCTTCCTAAAACGCTGGGGCGATCGCCAGTCTTTAGCCCAATAAATTTCTTCAAAATAGAGCTTACATTATGTGATAAAGACGCTGTTTACAAATTCATCCCAAACCATAACTTGAGTTTGGAAAAGCGATAAAATAATTTTTACTTCCCTAACTACAAGCACTTCATGGACTCGACTCGATACCAGCGCGGGCAGGAGGCCCTAGCTCGAATTCACGGCCATATTGGCGAAGGCGTCATGACTGCCCTGGGGAATATTGCCCCCGACTTCGCCCGCCTGATCATCGAATTTCCCTACGGAGATATTTACTCGCGAGCAGGACTGTCGCCTAAAGAGCGACAAATTGCCACGATCGCATCCCTAGTTACCCTCGGCAATGCTCCTACCGAGCTAAAGGCGCATATTCAGGGCAGCCTCAACGTGGGCTGTAGCAAAGAAGAAATCGTTGAAGTGATCATGCAAATGGCCGTCTATGCTGGTTTTCCTGCGGCGGTCAACGCATTAATGGTTGCCAAAGATGTTTTTGCAGAACTCGACAACATCTCTGAAGCCTAATACAAAAAATACAATTCTCTTTCAAGAAGATGCCACTGGTTGAGCACTACACATGAATTAAAAGGCTCTCGGCTTCGATTCGCTTAAATGCAACCTGTCTCGTCTTCTTAAGGGTGATAAAAACCATTTTCAAGCGTATTACACCGCCGAAATTCTTTAACTTTCCAAAAACTCAGCGAAAACAATGAAACAGGTCTTAATTGTGACTGGCGGTAGCCGAGGCATTGGAGCCGCGACGGCTCAACTGGCGGCAGAGCGAGGCTACGCGGTATGCGTCAACTATCGGCACAATCAGGCGGCGGCCAGCGCTGTCGTCGAGGCCATTGCCCAGGCGGGCGGGCAGGCCATCGCGGTGGCCGCCGATGTCGCCGTCGAGGGCGACGTGGTGCGCCTGTTTGAAACCGTGGATGCCCAGCTGGGTCGGGTGACGGCGCTGGTCAACAACGCCGGTATTCTGGAGCAGCAGCGGCGGGTCGAAGACATGGACGCCGCCCGGCTCAGCCGCGTGCTAGCGGCCAACGTAATCGGCAGCTTTTTGTGCGCGCGGGAGGCCATTCGGCGCATGTCGACCCGGCGGGGCGGCGCTGGGGGCGCGATCGTCAATGTTTCGTCGGTGGCGGCGCGGCTGGGTTCGCCAGGGGAATATGTTGACTATGCCGCCGCCAAGGGCGCGATCGACACCCTGACCATAGGGCTGGCCAAAGAAGTAGCCGCCGAGGGCATTCGCGTCAATGCCGTGCGGCCAGGGTTTATCTATACCGACATCCACGCCAGCGGTGGCGAACCCAACCGGGTAGAGCGAGTCAAGGCTTCGGTGCCACTGGGACGAGGCGGTCAGGCGATCGAGGTGGCCCAGGCGATTTTGTGGCTGCTGTCCGCCGAGTCGGCCTACACAACGGGGTCATTTATTGAGGTGGCGGGGGGAAAGTAGGCCCAAGTTAAGCCTGGGGTGCGATCGCCCCAACCCAGCCCCAAAGACTCTCCCATCTCCCTGCGCAAACAAGAGATGAATGAGGTAAGTTTATGCCTGTGGTTTGGCCAGCAGGTGTCATGGGTTATCGACGGTTTTTAACGGGGCTGGGCCTGGGCTTGGTGCTCAGCGTCTGCATCGCCTGCTCCCAGCGGGTGCTAACGTCTGCACCAGCGGTACCACCTCCGCCCGATGCCGCTGGGGAAATTTCCCCTGAGCAAGCCCGCGAGGGTGCGCCTGTAGCCGCAGAGTCATCTCCTGCCGCCCCAGAACTCTCTGCCATCGCCCAGGCGTGGATCGCCAATGCCCCAGGCGGTATGGCCACCCCACCCCGCAAAGACGTGCGGCTGGTGGCGATCAGCGATCTCAACAGCGCCTACGGCTCGACCGATTATGACCCCGAGGTCGATAAGGCGATCGCGCTGCTGCCTTACTGGCAGCCCGATCTGGTGGTGTGCAGCGGCGATATGGTGGCGGGGCAAAACCCGGCCCTCACGCCCGAGCAAATTACCGCCATGTGGCGGGCCTTTGACGACCACGTCGCCGCCCCCCTGCGCCAGCAAAACCTGCCCTTTGGCTTCACCATTGGCAACCACGACGCCTCCAGCGCTCGGGGCGTACACGATCAGTTCTTGTTTCAGCAGGAGCGCGACCTGGCCTCGACCTACTGGCAAAACCCGGCCCACAGCCCTGGGGTAACGTTTATCGATCGCACCGATTTTCCTTATTTCTACACCTTTGAGCAGCAGGGCATCTTCTTTATGGCCTGGGATGGCTCATCGAGCCAGATCCCGGCAGACAAGCTGGCCTGGGTCGAGCAGTCGCTGGCCAGCGACGTGGCTCAGCAGGCTAAAGCCCGTATTTTGCTTAGCCACCTGCCCCTCTACGGGGTGGCAGTAGGGCGCGACGAACCGGGCGAGGTGATGGCGAATGCCGATCAGCTGCGCACCATGCTAGAGCGCTACAACGTCCACACCTACATCAGTGGCCACCACCACGCCTACTACCCCGGCCACCGCGGTCAGCTACAGCTGCTGCACACGGGCATTTTGGGTTCTGGCCCCCGCCCGCTCATCGACAGCCGCCTGCCCCCCTGGAAAGTGATCACGGTGATCGACGTTGACTTCAACGATCCCGACCTGACTACCTACACGACCTACGACATGCAGACCCTGCGCACGATTGAGTACGAGGAATTACCTCGGTTCTTAGCGGGTCACAACGGCATTGTGCTGCGCCGAGACATCAGCTACGACGAATTGGCTCCCGACGAACAATCTTTTTGCGAACAGCGCCTGGGGAAAGCCCTCTGCGCCGGAAATTTACCCTTCCCTAGGCCCAGAACCTATACCGCTTAGCGGCTGAAGTCTACAGGGACTACAGTTTACAACCAATCCGTGGCGTGGTCAGTCGGGCAGCGGTCAGCGAGCCAAGTTTTGTGCTAAGGTAATTTCTATAAATGGGCAGTTATGCCCAAGCTTTGCTGTCTGTATATCCGTATGCCGACAGTTTTTTAATGACTGTGCTGCTATGCAGCCTTAACGACTTTGCCTGGAACAATGGGAGGTGGCTCAAGCGTTCCAGGGCAACCCAGCCCAATTTTCGCGGGTCCAGCGGCCTGCCAGTAGAATTGGTTCACTAGTTCATACCCAAGGAGTAAAGAAGCAATTTCGTATGACTCAAGTCGTTGTAGGTGAAAACGAGGGCATTGAATCGGCCCTGCGCCGCTTTAAGCGGCAGGTTTCCAAGGCAGGAATTTTTTCAGAAGTAAAGCGTCGTCGCCACTTCGAGACGCCCCAGGAAAAGCGCAAGCGCAAAGCCGTCGCCCGACGCAAGAAGCGCTACCGTTAAGCGGTCTTTAAGCAGCGTCTAGGCGCTGCCGCCGTGGCAATTGTTTTGTAACTAAGGGATGCCGTTCATCGGTATCCCTTTTGTTTTAGGGCGTTTGGAGCTCGCAGGAAAATAAGGCACCCGCTAATCGGACTTCGACTGCGCTCAGTCTTCGATCCCCGGAGGATTGGCGCGGTCGAAACCTGTTCGCCTGGTACACCATCAGCTCGCCGCTCCCTTATTCCTCCAGGTTGGCGTTCACCAGGGTGAGCAGCGGGCCAATTTGCTCCTGACCGCTAACGGCCAGATCGCTGTGGCACAGCACCACCCGTTCGGTGACCCGACCCAATAAATCACGCAAAATTCGCTCTGGGCGATCGCGATGCAGCACTTCCAAATCTTCGGTACGCCAGGGCCGCCCCCTGTAGGTGCTCAAAAATATGGGGTAGCCAAACAGCAAATCCTCGGTACCGCCCAGCCAGCGAGGGGATCCGGCGTCAATCCAAAAGTGCCAGCGGTGGCGCAGGCGCTGCAGCCGGTACTGGTAAACGGTGGCGATCGTGATTACCCGCTGGCTGGGGTCAGCCGACTCGACTGGGTAGGGGTCAGCGGTGACGGTGCCCTGGCGCAGCAGCAGAATGAACCGTTCCAGGGCCGGTTTGAGCAGGTGGGCCGGGGTTGTTCCCAGCGTCGGCGGAATCTGGCGCAGCCGATCTTCGATCGCCCAGTACTGCTGGGCCGTTTCCATTAGCTCCCGCAGGGCAGACAGCTGGTCGGGGGGCAGGTGGCTACCGCCCCAGTAAAAGGTCTGAATGGCCCGATCGAGCACGCTGACCACCCCCAGGGTGAGACGGCGCTGGCGCTGCTGGCGCTGCTGCTCAATCCACTGGCGCAGGCGATTGTAGGCCTCGGTGGCTTTGTAGCCGAGCCGATCCCAGCGATCGAAGCGCTCGACGGGCAGCAGCTCGGGCTGCTCTAGACTGGGCTCAAAGCAGTGGTCGACCAGCAGCTCGGCCCGCACCGGGTCAATTTGAACCGACTCAAACCAGGGGCCAACCTCTGGAGCCTGGGGAATTTGGCTCAGCACCAGCAGCATTTCGGCCACGGTTTCGGCGTCGGCCAGCCGCCCCAGCCCTGGGTAAACAAAGCTCAGCAGCGTGAGTAAGGCCCGCACCAGCGGCGAGTGAATCACGGGGCGCTGGTCGTTGAGCGAAGCCACGGGCACCCCGCGATTGGTCAAAATTTCGGCCAGGGTGTAGCGGGCGATCGCATCCAGCCCTGGCCCAATGATCGCCACCTCGTGGGGGGCCGCCTGCCCGGTCCTGACCACCTCAACCACCCGCTCCGCCGTCTGCCGCAGCAGTTCGCCCCGCGACACCGTTTGCAGAGTTTGAAAACAGGCCAAAGGTTCTGGCAGGGTCATTGGGTCCATCACCCACTGCACCACCTGGTCGCCCCAGCGATAGCCCAGGGAGTCGGCGGCGGGGTCGGGCCGCTCGATCACCTGACACTGCGGTTTGAGCAGCTGCTCTAGGCTGTCGGGGTTGGCTCCCATGCCCAGTCGGCCTTTGCCGTAGCGGTTCCAGGTCAGCGCCACGGGTCGAGCCCGATCGATAAACACCTGAATCCATTGAGCTGCGATCGCCGGGTACTCATCCAGGTCATCGACAAAAACGCCGCCGTAGCGGGCTAGCAGCTTCTCCTGGTAAAGCGGGTGGGGCAACAGGTGTCGCCAGTACAGCTCGGTCATCACACCGTAGGTGAGCAGGCTGCGCGCCAGGCACCAGTCGCGCCAGTCTACCACCGCTTCACCGATGGCCCGCCACACGGTCTCTGGGGCATAGCCCGAGGGAATACCCTCAGGCAGCAGTACCGGCAAATCTTCAGCCGGGATGCCTGCCGCCGCCGCCATCTGCAAAAAATCGAGCGATCGCCGCACCGTTTGAGCCTCGCGCCAGCCCTCAACGGTCATGGTGCCGTCGAGCAGTTTCTCCTGCCACAGCCCGGTGGTCAGCTCCTGCTCATTTTCAGGTCGCAGCCGCAGCGGAAACTGCGGCAGTAGCCCCAGACTGTTGACCAGCAGCGGCCAAAACAGCGTCACCTCATCTTGAATAAATCCGTTGGGGGTGGTGGTGACTACGGCCACCTCAGGGGCGACATCGGCCAGCCGCGCCGCCAGCCGCAGGCGGTTGTCGCCATTGGCCGCAAACATTAAAAAGCTCTGCCCCAGCTCTAGAGTCGGCCCCAGGTCGCCGCTAGCGGCGGCGGCAACTTGATCGAGCAGCCAGGCGGTCTTGCCGCTGCCCGTTGCCCCCTCAAGCCACTGGGGCCAATCTGCCATACCATCCCCTAAAAAGCCTACTCTGCTTACTTTACCCTGGGTCGACCAGGGTCAGCCTCAGCCGCACGGCAACGTGACGTCAATCAGCCTAAACCGACTTGGGTTACCCATTGCAACAATCGTTGCGATCCAGAGACTAGGGGCTACCCCAGGCATACAGCTACGCCTGATATCCGGCTATTTCACTCTATGTCTTTTACCAGATGCACATGTAGATTGCTCTAGGGTAGCGTGGTGGCGATCGCCTGCTTCTGGCGTCTATTCGGCATCTATAACGATGGATTTCAGCACAATTTTAAATCAAAAGCGCGACACCATTATTGAGTTGTGGATCAGTGCCGTTTTTGACGACCAGCAAATTGAGGCGACCAATGAGTTAACATTCAACGCGGTGCGCGACAGTCTGCCCAGGGTGCTAGAATCGCTGGCCGACATGCTGGCCCACAGCGATCGCGAAAATTACGACATTATCGATGAAGCCAGTCTAGAACATGGTTTAATTCGGGCCGAGCAGGGGTTTGAACCAGCCGAAATTGCGCGCGAATATCGACTGCTGCGGTCGGTTATTTTTTCGGAATTAGAAGCCGATTTAGTGCAGGCATCCCCAGTAGATGTGCTGTGGGCCATTCGGTTAATCGATACGGTAGTAGATGAGGCGATCGCCCGCTGCTTTGATAGCTACACCCAGAGCCGCATGGAGGAGTTAAACAAACTCAGAACCCAAATGCAGCTCACCAATCAAGAACTAACTCGCCTGGTGCGGGCCAGCCACGACAACATGTCAAAACTGACCCACGAACTCAAAACGCCATTGACATCCATTATTGGCTATGCCGATTTATTTTTGCGTCAGCAGCAGCAGGCCGACCTCAGCGATTCTTATGCCCATTTAGAAAGTATTGAGCGCGTTTTGCGCAGTGGACGGCTGTTGCTGCGGCTGATTAACGACACCCTACAGCTACAGCAGGGCGATGGGCAAATTAAGCTAAAGGTAGTTAATATCAGCCCCCAAGATTTGATTCAGTCGGTGGTCGAAATTGTCGAACCCCTGGTGCGCGATAAAGGCTTAGAGCTGAAGGTAGACTGCGATCGCATCCCCGAAACCGTGCAAACCGACCCCCTACGCCTGCAGCAAATTATCACTAACCTGCTGAGCAATGCCATTCGCTACACTGAGAACGGATTTGTTGCGATCGCGGCCAAAACCCTTGATCACAACCGCTGGTCCATTGCGGTGAGCGACAGCGGCATTGGCATCGCCCAGGCTGAGCAAAAATACATTTTTGAACCCTACTACCGTATCCACCACGGCCCCACAGCCGCAACCGACCAGGGCACGGGGCTGGGTTTGGCGATCGTTTCGCAACTGGTGCAGCTGATGCAGGGCGAAATTTTTGTCTCATCCCTGGTCGAGCAGGGTTCCACGTTTACGGTGGTTCTGCCCGTCGAGCAGCAGGCGCTAGGGCAGAGCTAGCCATCACTACATTTCCTGAACAGCCTTTTCGTTGGGCTGCGCTTCGCGGGTTCCGACCGGCTTCACCTCAGACACGACTTTGGGCTCATTGACCGGTAGCTCATTGTTGCGGCGGGCGGCGCGATCGCTCAGGTAGGTCAGCCAGGAGAGTTCCCAGTCCGAGTGGCTGTCCTGGCCAAAGGCTCAAAAAGATTCCGCTTGAGGTGGCCCTCACCAGCCCGAGTTATTCCTCACCCATTCCAGCATGATATCGAGCTTGCGGGCGACGATCACGCCAGCGGCAAAGCCCATGCCGTGGCCCACCCATGACTTACCCCGCTGCAGCGGCAGCAGACCCCACAGGGCACTGCCGTAGAGCAGGCCAACCACCACGGCGGCGGCGATCGCCGCCGGGCTGCGTTCAAAATAACCCCGCAGCAAAATGTAGCCCAGGTAGCCAAATACCACCCCGCTAGCGCCCAAATGGCGGGTGCCGGGGCGACCCAAAAGCCAGATGCCCGCGCCGCTAAACAGCCAGCAAAACACCGTCACCAGACCCAGCACCTCCAGGCCCTGGAGCAAAATTACGGTGCCCAGAATCACCAAAGGCCCAGAGTTGGCGGCCAGATGGCCAAAGCCGCCGTGGAGCAAAGGGGCGATCGCAATGCCCGGCAGCCCCTCAATGCTGCGGGGCCGAATGCTGAGCCGGTTGAGAAACTGCCGTCCGGTAATGAAATCCACAACCGCCAGTGCCCACATTAACACCAGCAGGTAGGCCAGCAGCAGCACGCCCTCGCGAAAGCCCTCAGGCATCGTTGTGGAATCAAAGGAAAACAAGGCGAGCACCCAAATTATTACGCTCCTCAGGCTAGCACCTGGGCCAGCACCGGGTTGAGGTATTGGGCCAGCTGGGTGCCGTCAACACCCAGGACCGTGCGATCGCCCGCAGCAGCCCGCGCCGCCTGACCGTGCCACCAGGCCCCTGCCAGAGCCGCATCGCGGGCCAGTTCGAGCCGATCGCCCGCCGTGTCGGACTCAGTTTGGGCCAGCAGACCGCCTACTAAACCCGTCAGCACATCGCCGCTGCCGCCTCGGGCCAGGGCCGGGGTGCTCTCGGGCACGTACCACAGCTCGCCGCTGGGGTGGGCGATCGCCGTGCAGGCCCCCTTGAGCAACACCACAGCACCGCTCTGACACGCCGCCGCCACAGCCGCCGCCCCGGCATCGTCGCTGGCGGCAAGCTGGTCGGGAAACAGCCGCTTAAACTCGCCCCGGTGCGGCGTCAGAACGGTAGGGGCCACCCGGCTAGCTAGGGTATCTGTGCAGCCCCGCTCCGAGAGCAGGTTGAGGCCATCGGCGTCGAGCAGCAGCGGGGCATCGCTGTCGAGGACGGCCTCGACGGCAGCCATCGCCTGACGACTGAGGCCCGGTCCACAGGCGATCGCGTCGTAGCGGCTCAGATCCAGGTCGTCGGGCAGACGGGCGATCGCGCCGCCGTCGGTCTCGGGGCACCCCACCACCAGCGCCTCGGGAATCTGGGTCACCACCATCAGCCGCAGCGACTCGGGCACCGCCAGGGTCAGCATGCCGACGCCGCTGGCCCTGGCCCCCAAAGCCGTCAGCAGAGCAGCCCCCGCGTAGGATCGCGACCCGGCCACCAGCAAAAGATGCCCGACCCGATACTTGTGGGTGGCGGGCGGGCGGGGCAGGGGCAGTTTGCCGCGCACAGTGGTCAGCGTGGCCCGTCGCACTGGGGGCAGGGCCTCTAGCTCGGCTGCCACAGTCGCACTGGGAATATCAAAATCAATCAGGTGGGACTGCCCCAAATACGCCAGCGCCCCATCCTGGCAAAACGCCCGCTTCCACAGGCCCAGACAGAGGGTGTGGGTTGCCTTTACCGCCGTGCCCAGCACCGCCCCGGTATCGGTGTGCAGACCCGAGGGCAGATCGATGCTCACGACGGGGCAGTCCAGCCCGTTGATAGCGGCTACAACCTCGGCGATCGCCCCCTCGATTGGGCGCTCCAGGCCAAAGCCAAACAGCCCGTCGAGGAGCAGGTCGCAGGGTTCAAGCGCTGTCACAGTTTCTGCGATCGCAATGCCCAGGTAGTCTATATAGCGCAGATGGTCGGCGGTCAGCGGTTTGAGACGGCTGATCGGGCTGTACACCTGCACCCCGTAGCCCTGAGCCGCCAGTTCGCGGGCCACCACCAGGGCATCGCCGCCGTTGTGCCCCGGCCCCGCGATCGCGGCCACACGAGGGTAGCGCTGGCGCGGAAAGTGCTGAATAACCCAGGCGGCAATGCGGCCCGCCACCTTTTCCATCAGCGCCGCCACGGGCATGCCCGCCTCAAACAGCTGCCCCTCAATGGCCCGCATTTGCTCGGCGCTCACTACCCGGTCAAGCGACCGACCAGAAAGCCCACCCCACGCTCCATCAATGGTTGCGGCGGCGGGCCGTTGGTCAAATTTCATAGATCAGGCCTTCAAAACCGAAGGCAGAGTCTCTACCATTGCCAGCATTCTATCGCTGCTAGGAACGTTATCGCTGGAAAAAGACTCGGCTGTTGCCGATGCCTGCCTCGCGATAAAAGTCGTTCCAGCGGTTGGCTAAACCGCGATCGGTAAAGGGGCCAACCGCCACGTGGGGGCCACGGGGGGCCGTGCGCTGCTGCACGCGATCGGGGGGCGTGCCGAGCTGAATCACCTGGCTGCTCAGGGTGCCCAAATTGCTAGAGTCAGTTGGAATCACCACGTAGTAAGGGGCGCTAAACGAGTCGGCTACGGGAGGTGCCCCGGCTGGTGGCGGAATTGCAACCCCACCGCTGGGAGCAGGCGGCGCGCCGTAGTTAAGCTCCTGGCCAAACTCCACATTGCCGGGAGCTGGCGGCACCTGAGCGACGCTGGGCGGCAGCGCTGGCACAGGCACACCTGCCGTAACCGGGGCCTGGGGAAAAGCCGCATCGGGCAGGGGTGGCAGATCGCCATTGGAGGCATAGACGTTGGCCGGTAGCGCCGCCGTTGAAGCGTAGGAAGGTACCGCAGCAGCCACCTGGGCCATTTCCGCACCCACCCCCAGAGCACCCAAATCAGTGATTCGCTGCTGGGCATTGGCGGTCATATTAAACCGCCCAGCCTGAATTACCGATCGCCCCTGAAAGGTAGTGCGAAAAGCCGTCGGTTCAACCTGGCGCACCTGGTTCAACACCGCCTCGCTAGTGTCGTTGACATAGATTAAATACTGCTGACCGCTGGCGGGCAGTGCGGTCCCAGACAAGGGGGCGGCAGCGGGCACTGGCATTACCCCCGCAGGCAGCGGCGGCACCGCCTCATACCCCTGGGTTAGCCCAGGGGAAGCCATTCCTAAAACCGCTATAACAGCGGCGACTCCCGCCGGAACGGCTGTGCGAAATAACGCTGCCGGGGTTGTTCTCGCGGCCCGCCGTTGTCCAGTGGCCCAGCGCTGATCTGCCCCCTGGCTAAATCCTAATCGTGCTAACCCTTTTGAACTGTTTTGCCTTGCCATCACGACTCCTGCCCATTACTGCTAGGGTGAACCGGCAGACGGTCAAGCATTAACGCCTTATTTGCCCGTCCTCTTATATGTCTTGAGGATGTTAGCGCAGATTTCAAAAAGCGCATCATTCTGACTCCAACTTTGTGCTAGACCAGGTTCCAGCCCCGCCTCTGTGATTTGCATCACCGGTTACGGAGCGAAACATCACCGGGAGACCGCCTGCGAGTCACCCGTAGCGAATGTGTCATTTCTTACCATAGGGGCAGCTTCGAACAGTAAGTGCTATGGCTACCCCCTGCAGCAAACCCCTCAAAGGCAATCCATTTACCACTCAGCGCGATCCACACACCGGGGAGTGGCAGGTGGTAAAGACCCGCCCCAGGAGTCGGCGGTAATTCCTGGGGATGTCATACTGAGGGATCGACGGACCGGCTACCGGGGTGCAACACCACTGTCACTACCGTCCCTAGAAAGAGATGAAAGACATCTGCCGTAGGCATGCTAGAGCCAGGATCGCTGGGCTATAGTGTGGCTCATTCTCCCTGTAGCCTGGACGCATTAGACAATTGCCATGCGCCAACTGTATCCACCCATTGAGCCCTACCGAGTTGACTATTTCGCTGTCTCTAGTCAGCATCAGCTCTATGTAGAGCAGGTGGGCAACCCCGAAGGTAAGCCCGTAGTTTTTTTGCATGGGGGCCCAGGGGGCGGCACGAACCCAACCTATCGCCAATTTTTTGACCCCCAGCGCTGGCGTATTGTGCTGTTTGACCAGCGAGGCTGCGGCAAGAGTTTTCCCTACGCCAGCTTAGATGACAACACCACCTGGGCCCTGGTGGGCGATATCGAAAAAATTCGCGCTCACCTGGGCATCGATCGCTGGACCGTATTTGGTGGCAGCTGGGGCAGCACCCTGGCGCTAGCCTACGCCCAGACCCACCCCGATCGCTGCGAGGGCCTGATTTTGCGCGGCATCTTTACCCTGCGGCAGCGCGAAATTCGCTGGTTTTACCAGGAGGGGGCCAGCTACCTCTACCCCGACGCCTGGGAGCAGTACCTGGCCCCCATTCCCGCTGACGAGAGGGATGATTTGGTGACCGCCTACTACCGGCGCCTCACCAGCGACAACCCCGAAGAACGCCTGACCGCCGCTCGCGCCTGGGCCGTCTGGGAAGCCAGCACCAGCAAACTCGTGCCCGACCCCGGCCTGCTGCACCACTTTAGCGAAGACGAGTTTGCGGTAGCCTTTGCCCGCATCGAGTGCCATTACTTCATCAATCGCGGCTTTTTCGACACCGACGACCACATTTTGCGCCAGGTGCACCGCATTCGCCACATTCCCGGCGTGATCGTGCAGGGCCGCTACGACATCGTCTGCCCCGCCACCACCGCCTGGGACCTGCACCGCGCCTGGCCCGAAGCCCAGTTTGTCATGGTGCAAGAAGCCGGGCACTCCGCGATGGAACCGGGGATTACCCATGCGCTGGTTGAGGCGACTGATGAGTTTGCGCGTCGATCAGAGTAAGTGCGTGGGTGTGTGGGTGCGTAGGTGCGTGGGTGTGTAGATGAAGATACGGAGTGGATAAATGCAAAATTCAAAATTGAGAATTCAAAATTTTGCACTTTGAATTTTGAATTTTTACACCCCTACTCACCTACCCGCTTACCCATCCACCCATCCACACACACCCGCAGGGTAAAATCCTCACAAGTCAACTGAGGTAAACCCATGGCTGCTCCCCAGACCTGCCCCGTGTGCGGCGTCAAAATTTTGGTGGGTATTGTGGGAGGCGATCGCGTCCTATTTTCCGCTGGCCCACCGGGCACTCGCGCTCGGCTGTATGCGCGTGTCTGTCGCTACGTCGATAAACCGGGCTGTATTAACAAAGACGGCGGCAGCCAGGCGGCAAGCCCCAACGATTATTACAAGCCCGACGCGCCTCGGTAGGGTTAAATAGGCTGAACAAAAAAGTCTGCCAGGATTTTGCACGCCCTCTGATCGCGTACCTTTCTGAAATGAAACGACTCAGCTCAACTGCGCGATCGGGCGGTGCCTTCGGCCCTGGGGCAGGGCATGAGCCGTGACCCCTTGATCAAATCAAAAGCCCGCAGGAGACTTGCGGGCGAGACGTCAAGGGAAGGTTGAGTGCAAGACGCTGCCCGGCTAGGCGCTGCGGCGGCGGGGGCACTTGTACTCAGACTTTTTCTTGTAGCCGATCGCCTGGGCGGCGTTGCTGTCGGGGCCAAACTGCGCCCGCACGGCTTCTTTCATGCCCAAAATGGAGTTGTGAAACTCCCACTCGGCCTGGCGGGCGGCGTCGGATGCGGCTTTGAGCATGGCCTGTAGCTCGGTTTCTTTTTGCTGCATAACCTGCATTGTTTCGAGACTGGCTCGCAGCTTTTCGGGGGAAGCGTCGGTACGAACAGGAAGATAGCCCTCGACGGTGCCAAGACCGTTGAGAGAATCAACGTCTGCCCCGAGGGTTTTAACGGGCAGACGTCGGGCCATTGTGATCACGGGCATGGTAGGTACACCTCTGTTGGTGAATGGTTAATGAGTTGTTGAAATACGCGAACCAGTAGCCTGCCTGAATGAATTTCAGGAGCGATCGCAGAGGGTTGGGGGAGTGACGAATGGGTTCAGGTCAGGCAGCAGAGACGACGGTTTGGGGGTGAAGCGTCTGGTTGTCTCGTCTATTGCCAAGATTGCCCGGTGCAAAAAGGCGATCGCGGCCTGAGTTGAAAAGATTGCGACCTGAAATCAATAGTTTGAATGAAGCCTGGATGAATGTTGCGCTGGCCTGGGCTTGCTGCTGAGGCGGCAGGCTTGATGGGAGGGCTGCATAATTGATAAACAGCAATGACAGCGATGTTGTGCATTGAGCAGATCCTCCTGTGGGGGCTGCATATTCGAGATCACTCTATGACAGCAAAGGATTCTATAGATGCAGGAAAGAATTGAGCTGTTGCAGCGACGTTGTTGGGGCGCGATCGAAAGGATGCAGCCCTCGCACTAAAGGATGCAGCTCTGACACTAAAGGATTGCGCTGCTGCACTAAAGGATGCAGCCCTCGCACTAAAGGATGCAGCCCTGACACTAAAGGATTGCGCTACTGCACCAAAGGATGCGGCCCTGACACTAAGGTAGTGGGGTGCTGCAATAGGCGATCGCTCCAGAGCAGAGGAAGGTGGTTAGCCTGCTACGGCGCTACATTGTCCTGACGCTCCAGCGTCGAGACGCATCCCAGACGATCCAGCGTCATCAATGCCGGGGCGTAGGAGCGCCAAGGGCGGCGTTCCCACGCCCCGGCATGGGAACGATGCTGCAAAAACTGAAAATTTGATTGCCCGGTGCCCATTGGCCATTAACCGAGGAAGGATTTGATAACATAGTCAGCCATAGGCTAGAACAAGATTCCATTTCTGCGTTCTTGTAGCTTTTGTAAGGAGAGTTTTAGGAGACGGGAACCCTCATAAGCTAGAGATATGAGAACCCTAACCAGGGAACTCTGTTGACAGAGCAAATTTCAACGCTACGTCTGAGCCGATTATTGTTGCGTTTTATTAAAACTACTCCTATGGAGCTGTCCCCGCTAGAACTAAAGTTTTTGTTGCGATTGTTGGAGCATTCTCCTGACTATCGCACCCAAATTGGCAAAATTAAACTGGAATCTAAAACTCCGACATCAGAGCGCAATCGTATCTGTAAGAGTCTCTGTAGCAGAGGGTTGGTCGAGTATACCGATGAAGTTCAGCGGTATCAGACAACGGCTGCTGGAAAAACATTGTTAAAGTCGGATGCCGATACGTTGCCTGTATCCGTTTCCCCAAATGAGTTAGCGCTACTAAAAGTGGCGACAACCAAAGCTGTCACGCCAGGTACAGCTAACAAAGTTCCAGCAGGCGATCGCCAACAATTGCTTAATCAGCTTAAAGAGCGAGGGCTGATTACCGTTAGTAAGAGTCAAATTAAGGATGTGTGGTTGACGTCACAGGGTATCCATTATCTGTTGAATGATTGTACTCCCACCAGCTCTAGTGCCAAGCTGTCATTCTCAATGTTGGGTAACTATCTCACCTTTCTACGCCACTCCTTGGGGCAAGAGAGTGTAGCAGTCGGTACTTCCCAAGAATTATCTAATACGCAATCAGCATCTACAAAGGATTCTAACCTGACACCAGATGCAGTTCTAGATGTTATCCGCCAGCTCGATCAGCAGCTAGATACCGACAACTTCTTACCCATTTTTCATCTCCGGCAGAAGCTACAGCCCCCCCTCAGCAGGGAAGCTTTAGATCGGGTGCTGTACGATCTACAGAGCCGAGACTTGATTGAACTTAGCACCTTGCAAGATGTATCTAACTACAGCGAGGCAGAGGTTGCTGCTGGGATTCCTCAAAATACGGGTGGAGCTTGGTTTTACATCAGCTTTAACGAGTGAAATTTACAGAGACGGTAAAGACTAGTGACTTCGCTCCAACATCTCATCCAACACAATCTTAATCCTTTTGATCAGAATACATTCAGGCCAGGGAACTTCTGGCAAGAGAATCCTGATATCGCTTTAGAAGTCGAGAGTATACATGCGCCAATCCTGAAAATAATTGACCAAGTAGTCACCCAGATCGGGAAGGATCATGCAACCCGTACCTTCTTGCTCACCGGGGATAGAGGTGCGGGTAAAAGCTATTTACTGGGGCGACTAAAGCGGCAGCTCAACAATAAGGCTTTTTTTGCCTATATTGGCCCGTGGCCTGATAGTAGTTATCTCTGGCGACACACGCTACGCAATACCATCGATAGCCTGATTTACGTACCTGAGGGAGAATCGGAATCGCAGCTTTTGCTTTGGCTCAAGGGGCTAGCTAGCCTTCAAAAGCAGAGCTTTGCTAAATGGGTACTTGGGGAGCGGGGAAACTTTATCCAAAACTTACAGGCCAGTCATCCAGTAGGTATTTATAACGGAAAAGAGTTCTTTGGCGTACTTTACGACTTAGCAACCAACCCCGATTTGCGAACCTTAGCCTATGCCTGGCTGAAGGGCGATAATTTAGATAAAGATGACCTTAAAGCCCTACGGGTCAAACAGCCGATCGATTCTGAGGATGCTGCCCAAAAGCTATTGAATAACATTGGCCGCATTGCTAACTCCACACAGCCGATTGTGCTTTGTTTTGACAATCTGGATAGCATTCCTCAATCATCGAATGGCAAACCAGACCTACAAAGTCTTTTTAACCTGAACTCTACTATTCACAACGAGAAGTTACGCAATTTTTTGGTTCTTATCAGCCTTGTTAATGGTACCTGGCGAGAAAGTCATAAGGTCATTCAACCGGCGGATTTAGATCGCATTAATCAAACTCTTCAACTTAAACCTATCAACTTGGAGCAAGCGGCAGCCCTCTGGGCAATGCACATGGCTCCGCTACATAAGCAGGCCAAACCTAAGCCAAACACCACTATTGAGCCTCTTTCTCATGCTTTGTTGGAGCAAAATTTTCCTGGGAAAAGAACCTTTCCCCGTAATACGTTAGATTTAGGTCGAAAGCTCATTGCTTATTACAAACATCATGGCAAGATGCCAGACATCGAAGCATCTGGTGAAGTTAGTACAACCAAAACAAGTTTTGATGAAACACTTGCAACTTCCGGCAAGTCCATCAACAGGTTACCTGCCAACTTCAAGCTGATTTGGGATAAAGAGTTTCAATCAGCCCAACAGCGGGTGATGCGGATTGGTCAGTTCACCTCGCCTGAGCTGATCTGGCGGCTGCGACAGGTGCTAGAGGCGCTGGAGGTACCTCAGGTCACGACTCAACTGTTAAAGGGTACCTACGCCTCCTACTCGCTGTCTCATCAGCAGCAACAGATGTATACGGGCGTCGTGTGGAATGAAGATCCCAACATGACAACCTTTTACCATGTCATGAATGCTTGTAAGAAGGTAGTGGATAAGAATGCCTGCGATCGCTTATACCTGATCCGAGCCGGAAGCGTAGGGCAGGGAAAGACCAAGGGCAATCAAATCTATCGGCAGGTTTTTAACGGCAAAGCCCCCTACGCCCATTTCAAGCCTGATTTGCTTTCGGTACAGTACTTAGAGGCCTATCATCAGTTAGCCAGTGCGGCTCGTGGTGGGGAACTGGTGGTAGGCAACCAAACGCCCCATCTCAAAGACTTGCAGGCACTGGTACGAGAGGCAAAAGTGCTAGAACAGTGCCCCTTGTTGAAAGACTTACAGATTGTGTCTGGAGGCACAAAACCACCGCAGCCGGATCAAGCTGTGGCAGACTACATAATTAACCTGATGGCTACCCAGTCCTTTATTGGGTTGATGGTACTGATTGAGAATACTCAACAGCAATTCTCCAGTTTTGGCGAGCAGGAGATCGATCGGGTGATTCAAACCCTCTGTGAGGAAAAGCGGCTGCAAGTGTTAGATCCCCACGCCAGTCGTCAAGGGCAGTTAATTTGCTATGTGCCTCAATGACTTCTTCCCTCAGCGTTAGTAAAGTTCGAATTGCCTTTGAATGCCCTCGTTTACTCTATCTGGGGCATCACTTTGGCGGCATGACCATGTTTCTGCCCGCTGAGAAAGCATTGGGTATTGGTACTGCCTTTCACCAGCTCTCAGACCAATTTGTGCGCCAGCTGCGCACAGAGCCAGAGTTCCAACTTATGTTGATGCCTGAGTCTGAATCGTTGGAAGCTGATGCGATCGCGCAAGCGTTTCAACAGCGGCTCTACCAGTCCATCTTTTTCCCCTATCTACAGCAGGCCATCGCCGAAAAGCCAGAGAAAGCCCAGGCTTTACATCAACTTTGGCAAGGTCTCAAAGGGCTAATTCAGCGTTGGGCAGAACTGCTGGTGAGTAATCGGCGATTTTGCAAGGCTGATGAGGTGATGCAAAAAACCTTTTTAGCCCAGGAACTCAGTGTCAAACACGAATTTACCCTGCCCGATGGCAGTCACCAGTTAGTGCAGGGGCGATTTGATAGCTTGGTGTACGACTTTACTCACCACCGTCTTTGTGTGGTGGAGTACAAGACCTATCAGTCTCCAGACCCTTCGGCTCAGCTAGCCCAGGTGGCCCTCTACAGCTATATGCTGCGGGAGAAAATTGGTGTCCCAATCGATTCTGCCGTCTATAGCGTGCTGCCCGACTGGCAAGAGCAGGTTTATTCCTGGGCGCAGCTAGAAGACACAGTACATCAGCTCATTCCCCAAAAGCTACTACAAATTCGCGACTGGTTAGCATGGCAGCCAGACCAGGGGGAGCCACCGCCTGCGGCACTACAACTGGCTCTGTGTGACATGTGCCCCCAACGCAAGAAGTGCCAGACCTATTTTGACTCAAAGTCTACTTCGACATCGGTGACCTTAACAGATCAGAAACCAGCGCGGCCTGATGAGCAGGAAACCAGTGAGAGTCCCAAACAATTCACAGCACCTACCCAAACAACGAACCATACAAGCCAGCCTTTAACACCCCCCAACACGCCTTCCTCGGAAGTAGAGACAATTGCGAACCATCTTGTGCGTACCCTGGAATCTTTTGGGGTCGGGGTTGATTTACAAGGAATTGCTCTAGCACCTGCCTTTCTGCGGGTGAAATTAAAGCCTCAGCTAGGGGTAAAAGTGAACTCTATACTGCGGCTTACCGACGATTTGCGGGTGCAGTTGGGGCTAACGGCCCCGCCGATGATTGCTCCCCAGGCTGGTTACGTTAGCGTCGATTTGCCTCGTCCAGATAGGCAATCGGCTCTGTTTAACCAGTATATTCAGCCCCAGACTTTGCCACCGACGACTCCGGTAAAGATTGCCATTGGCGTTAACCTGGAAGGTGATCTGGTCGAAGCAGATCTGTCTGATCCTAATACCTGCCATTTTTTGGTGGGTGGCACAACGGGTAGTGGTAAAAGCGAATTTTTGCGATCGCTCCTGCTTAGCTTACTAAAGCGTCATTCTCCAGAACACCTACAAATCACCCTGGTAGATCCCAAGCGAGTTACCTTTCCCGAATTTGAAGATATTCCCTGGCTGCTACAGCCAGTTGTCAAAGATACTGAAGGGGCGATCGCCCTGATGAATTCCTTAATGGATGAAATGGATCAGCGCTATTGCCGTTTTGAAAAAAGCCGCTGTGCTGACCTCACTCGCTACAACCAGCAAGCGAATAGTCCCTTGCCTCGAATTGTATGCATATTTGACGAATACGCTGACTTCATGGCGGAAAAAGAAAGTCGCTCAGCCATTGAGCAAAGTATTAAACGACTAGGCGCAATGGCTCGTGCCGCCGGTATTCATCTCATCATCGCTACCCAACGCCCGGATGCTCAAGTTGTCACGCCATTGATTCGCTCCAACTTGCCGGGTCGAGTAGCGCTAAAAACAGCCAGTGAGGCAGATTCTTCAATTATCTTGGGGGGTAAGCAGGGAGAAGCTGTCAACCTGCTAGGTAAGGGCGATTTGCTTTATTTAGGCGGCGGTCAATTGTTGCGATTACAGAGCCTTTTTGCTCCAGAAATAAACCTATAGACAGGCATTTTTTTGTCGTTAGCATAGTTTGGGTAAGGGATCTCTGTAGATAGCAATAGGGTAGAGCATTAAGTAATAGGGTTAAATTTCACCAAACTGCTCCTTCATCGTCACATACCCCAGACGCTTCAACGTCATCTTTGCGGGAGCGCAAGCGCCAGGGGTGGCGTTCCTACGCAGAGCACGGGAACGATGCTGTGCAGCCGCAGCATTAAACCTGATTTATCGATGGGCAGCGATTTTGAAAATTTCTAAGCCTGTTGATTTAATCCTGTTCTACATGCCTCTAAATGGATTGATAATAGTGAGCATATTGTCTACTTTTTGACCGTCTTGCAGGTCTTCGCTGTAGAGGCGATCACACCCCACCTCAAGCGCACTGGCAATCATCAAACTATCAAAATAGCTATATTGATAACGTTGGGCAATATCTAAAGCTTTGCGAATAGTGCCTAACGAAACAACGGCTAATTGTGACTGCTGGTTCAATTCGCCAACAACGGCACCAATTTGGGAATAGTCTAACGAGAACTTGCGCCTTAGGGTGTTGACGGTTTCATTCAAAACCTGTGTGCTAATCCATGATTGGTCAGCTTGAGCGCATTCACGGGCCGCTTGCTGTTTCTCTGGCTCATCTTGAGAATAACAATAGATGACAACATTAGTATCGAGAAATACCTTAGCGCTCATTCGCCTCATCTCGGTTAAATTTAAAGCCTTTAGTTTCTAGAGATATGGCCTGAAACCTGTCAATGTTAGGATTCGCCCGCACAGATAAACTGGCTGAAGCACGCTGACGAATGAATTCAGCAAACACTAAAACTAAGTTGGCCTCTTCTTCAGGTAGCGTTTTTACGAGTTCATAAATGCTCTCTGCTGTGCTCATTAACCTCACCTATTTAAATGAGTTTTTGATTCATCTTCATCTGCATAAGAATCGCTATGGCTATTTTCTTAGTCATCAGGCAATGTCAAAATCTCATCCTGAATCAGATCTGGTAAATCTTCAGTGTGAACGTGGAGATGAGAAATGGAACCCGTGAGTTCAGCCAGAATGTCTCCTTTTTGCTCGTCTGTCAGGTTGGCTAGCTTCAACTGGCTTAGCAAAAAGACAACTTTTTCACACTCTTCTCCCAACTCTGACAACAGGGTTGATAGGGTTGAATTACCTTGTAAAGGTTGCTGAATATTTGAAATCATTTTCCTCCTTATTTCCGTTTTATACCGAGCGGCTAACCAGCCTTAATCAACCGTAGGGTGCATTCGCGGCCAAAACATGAATTTTTGTAGAAGCTAGCTCTCCCTTTTGACCGCAATGCACCGCTTACTCATTGAGAGTTTTCCAACACACAAGTTGTGGTGCATTGCTTCGCGTTGGCGGAGCCTCGCCTTGGCGTTATGCACCCTACGGGTTTGCTAGCGTGGCATAACATTATCTAGCCGTAGCGCTAGCTGGGGCAACAATGGCGAATTAATTGCTTCACCCAGTCGATACTGCTGCTGTTGATAGTCTTCGCCCACCAGCCGACACACCGTAAATGTAGGCTGCTTGGGGCTGCCAATAAACACCCGCCCACCTAAACCCCGGTAGTCCACAATCCAATATTCTGGAATGCCAAACAGAGCATACTCTTCTACCTTGCGGGCATAGTCCGTTTCCCAGTTAGTGCTCACTACTTCCACCACCAGCTTTACCGAACTGCCCAGGGTAATCACAGGTTCTCGTTCCCACAGCGGCTCATGCACCAGGGCTGGTTCGTCAAGCACCACCACATCCGGGCGGCGAGCCGTCGCAATATCGGCAAACGGGCGCAGCAAACAGGTGCGCGGAATAATCCACGGATGGCCCTGGCGATCGATTTCAATGCTGAGCTGGCTGGCGATTTTTCCGGCAGTTGCTTCGTGCAGGCCGGAAGGTTCCAGGTCTATTAACTCTCCAACGGCCAGTTCGTAGTGGGGGTTATCGCCATAGCGGGTCAAAAATTCGTCAACGCCAAGTACCAGCGACGATGAGGTCTGAGTCATAGAAAAGACTCCCAGAGCTAAGCAGTCATAGAACAATAGTAAAGAATTCGGGAAAGCTCGACAGTCATTTTGGCAGGTAGCGATTTTGACTTGATTTGGCGGTCTGAATGCGGTACGTTACTGAGCTATGGCTGTGTGCGAGCAGCCTGAGCTTCCCAAAAATTTGGTCAAACGCCGCTGGAAGGTGCTTGCAACACCAACCAGCGGCTAACCCCGTCGACTGTCTTACCCAGTCTCGGAGGCTAAGGTTGATCATACCTGGCCGCCCTGAACTGCACATGTCTGGGGCGGCCAAGTTTTTGGGTTTCTTCCCCGTCGTTTCACCGGAAAGGAACCCGAATATGTTGTGTTTTACCCGCCAAGACCTCCGAGTTCTGCAAGAACTCGGAGGTCTGAGTCCCCTGCGCCTTGCTACGCCCAACGCTCAACCAGGGCGCGAGCGATTGCGCCATTTGGTGATCGGCTCACCCGAGGGCGTGCGAGGGGCCATTCACCACCTGCATGTGTTGACCTATGCCGAGCAGCGAGAGTGGAGCCGCCTGGTGACTATCCCCGACTCAGGGATATTGATTACCCCAGAGCAGGGCGAAGTGTTTAGCTACCTGCTGCGCTACCGCCAGCTCAGTTAGCCATCAGTTAAATCCCTGGCTTCTGTAGGTTGAGTGAAACAATGTGGAACCCAACAGCAGTCAGCTTTGTTGGGTTCTGCTGACGCGCCACCCAACCTACAAACTTGGGATCAACAGACCACTGAGAGATCAACTGCGCGACTGGGCGGTGCCTTCGGCCCCCTTTTGGGCCGGGCTGCTGCGATCGCTGGTTCCAGTCTTTTCCCCAGAGCGCTGGTCCAAGACCCGCCCTTTGGGGCGAACGCCGCTGTAGTACTGCCAAACCCAGTCGTCGACCTCCGGCATGTCTTTGCCGTGGGTAGTGACGAAGTGTTTGTGCTCGATCAGCTTGTCGCGAATCGCTTGCTTGACGTAGGCACCCACCTTTCTCAGCTTGGGCACGCGATCGATCACATCCTGGGCCAGGTGAAACCGATCTAAATCGTTCAGCACCACCATGTCGAAGGGGGTGGTGGTGGTGCCTTCTTCTTTGTAGCCGCGCACGTGGAAGTTGGCGTGGTTGGTGCGCCGATAGGTGAGCCGATGAATCAGCCAGGGGTAGCCGTGAAAGGCAAAAATAACGGGCTTGTCGGCGGTGAAAATGGCGTCGAAGTCCCAGTCGGAGAGGCCGTGGGGGTGCTCGCTCTGGGGTTGCAGGGTCATCAGGTCGACCACGTTTACGACTCGAATTTTGAGGTCGTCAAACTGCGATCGCAAAAAGTCTACCGCCGCCAGGGTTTCCAGAGTGGGCACATCACCCGCGCAGGCCATCACCACATCGGGTTCGCCGCCCTTGTCGTTGCTGGCCCACTCCCAAATGCCGACCCCAGCGGTGCAGTGCTTGATGGCGCTGTCCATATCCAGCCACTGTAGCTCGGGCTGCTTTCCGGCAATGATCACGTTGACGTACTGGCGGCTGCGCAGGCAGTGGTCGGCCACCGAAAGCAGGGTGTTGGCGTCGGGGGGTAGGTAAACCCGCACCACCTTCGCCTTTTTGTTGGTCACTACGTCAATAAAGCCGGGGTCCTGGTGGCTAAAGCCGTTGTGGTCCTGCCGCCACACGTGGGAGGTGAGCAGGTAGTTGAGCGAGGCGATCGGCCTGCGCCAGGGAATGTCGATGCAGGTTTCCAGCCACTTGGCGTGCTGGTTAAACATCGAGTCAACGATGTGAATAAACGCCTCGTAGCAGGAGAAAAAGCCGTGGCGTCCGGTGAGCAGGTAGCCTTCCAGCCAGCCCTGACACATGTGCTCGCTCAGCACCTCCATCACCCGGCCCGTGGGCGACACGTGGTCGTCGGTGGGCAAAATTTCGGCGGTAGAGACGCGATCGGTGACCTCCAGCAGCGCGTTTAGCCGGTTGGAGTTGTTTTCGTCGGGGCTCATCACCCGAAAGTTTTGGCTCTCTAAGTTGCGCTGCATCACGTCGCGCAAAAAGCCGCCTAAAACGCGGGTCGACTCGGCCATCTCGGTACCGGGATCACCGACTTCCACGGCATAGTCGCGAAAGTCGGGCAGGTGCAGGTCGCGCAGCAGCCGTCCGCCGTTGGCGTGGGGGTTAGCGCCCATGCGCCTGTCGCCCACCGGGGCCAGCTCGGCTAGCTCAGGCCGCAGCCGCCCCGCTTCGTCAAAGCGTTCTTCGGGCTGGTAGCTCTTCATCCAGCGCTCCAGCAGCCCAATGTGGTCGGGGTTGCTGGCCATGTCAGAAAAGGGCACCTGGTGCGATCGCCAGTAGTCTTCGGTTTTTTTGCCGTCTACCGACTCTGGCCCGGTCCAGCCCTTGGGCGATCGCAGCACAATCATCGGGTACAGGGGCCGCTGCTGAAACCCGTGTACCTGGGCCTCGCGCTGGATTTGTTTGATGTCGGCGATCGCCGCATCTAGCGTGCTCGCCATCAGCTGGTGCATGGCCTCCGGCTCAGAGCCTTCGACAAAGTAGGGCCGATAGCCGTAGCCGACAAACAGGCTTTCCAGCTGCTCGTGGGGCAGCCGCGCCAGCACCGTGGGGTTGGCAATCTTGTAGCCATTCAGGTGCAAAATCGGCAGCACCATACCGTCGCGGGCCGGGTTGAGAAACTTGTTCGAGTGCCAGCTGGTGGCCAGGGGTCCGGTTTCGGCCTCGCCATCGCCCACCACGCAAGCCACAATCAGGTCGGGGTTGTCGAAGGCGGCCCCGTAGGCGTGCACCAGGGCGTAGCCCAGTTCGCCCCCCTCGTGAATTGAGCCAGGCGTTTCGGGGGCGGCGTGGCTGGGAATGCCGCCGGGGAACGAAAACTGCTTGAACAGCCGCCGCATGCCCTCGGCATCTTGAGAAATGTTGGGGTAAAGCTCGCTGTAGGTGCCTTCCAGGTAGGTGTTGGCCACCATGCCCGGCCCGCCGTGCCCCGGCCCGGCCACGTAAATCATGTTCAAATCCTGAGCTTTGATCACCCGGTTCAGGTGAGCGTAGATGAAGTTGAGCCCCGGCGTGGTGCCCCAGTGGCCCAGCAGCCGAGGCTTGATGTGCTCTAGCTTGAGCGGTTCGCGCAGCAGCGGATTGTCGAGCAGGTAGATCTGGCCCACCGAGAGGTAGTTCGCGGCGCACCAGTAGGCGTGCAGGGCTTCAAGCTGCTCGGCACTGAGGGGCTGTTGCTTACTGGGCGTGGCTGCGATCATGGTCGGTATCCTCGGTTAGCTACTGGGGGACGGCCACGTTTAGCTGATGGGCAAATGGTCCACCGCTGCGATCGGCCAGTGCGGTTGCTCACAGGGTACAAAGCTAAATGTCTGCCTTCCTCTGACCAATGACAGTGTTGTGGCCCAAAGGTCTCTGTTACCAGATAGAGTTGTGCCAGGGTTTGTCCAACTCCACGGCGGTAAACCTTGAAGTTTCACGCGCTTTCTCAGCCAGCGAGCCGGGGGCGCGGCATGTCTGGTCCTGAGGCTTTGTGTACGACTATGAAAATGTTGGCACCAGGGTATGAAATTCGCTCCGCTCGGCTCGAAGAGTTGCCCCAGCTGGCGGCGATCGAGCAGTCAGCCGCCAGTTTGTTTACGAATACTCCCTACGCCTTTCTAGTGGAGGCCGCGCCCCTGCCCTATGAGGTGGTGCTAGAGCAGTTTCGGGCTGGGCAGGTGTGGGTGGCGATCGCCAAGCAGTCTGCCGTTATTGGCTATGTCGTCACTAAACCCGTTGAGCACACCCTCTACCTGCAGCAAATTGATGTGGAGCCTGCCCACGGACGCAGAGGCATTGGCTCGGCGCTGATCGGCGCGGTGAGCGTGTGGGCCCACCAGCGAGGCTACTCCACGCTATCGCTATCAACCTTTCGCACCATTCCCTGGAATGCCCCTTTTTACGCCAGTTTGGGGTTTGAACCCCTCAATGAAGCCGAGCTGTCGGCAGAGTTTCAGCACATTCGCCGTCAGGAAGCCGAGGCTGGATTGCCGATCGCCGATCGCGTCATCATGCTGTGCCATAAGCTGCCCATTGAGATTGAGAATCGCGCCAAGAGGTAAACGCCTGGGAACGTGGATTTTTTAAGGTGCAATTCTTGTGGGTCAGGCATCTTGCCGGACCGTGGACAGCCAGGACGGCTATTCCACATTATTTGATTCGCGATCCTTAGGCCTGATAATTTGCCAGCCCAACAACAAGAACCCGGTGATAAGATCAGGGCAGAAAGCTACTCTAAAAAATTCACGCTAGAAACACTGAGCGCTTGATTCTAAAGGTTCTTTTAAGATTTCTATTTCGTAGTGTTTCTTCTCAAAATTTTCCGCGGGTGAGGGCAACGTCTTTCCATAGATAGGTGTTTCAAGCGTTTTGAAAAAAGCAGTGGCTAGCTATACCCTCCAGCGGGTTATTCACGAGGGGGCGCACACCAGAGTTTATGCTGGCGTGATGCTGCCCGCCCAGCAGCCCGTCATTGTTAAGCGGCTCGCAGCTGACTATCCATCGCTCGAAGACATTACTCGACTCAGGCATGAGTTTAAGATTTTAGACAGCTTAGACCACCCCGGTATTATTAGGCCGCTTGGGTTAGAAACCGATCAAAACGGACTCGCGCTGGTTTTAGAAGACTTTGGCGGTATTGCGTTAAAAGACTACTTAGGTCAACACTCTCTGGCGATCGCCCAGTTTCTTGAGATTGCCCTTCAGCTAGTTGACGCTCTGATCAACCTGCACCAAAACCGAATTGTTCATAAAGATATTAATCCTCAAAATATCTTGATTCAGCCCCAGAGCAGGCGGGTCAAAATCATCGATTTCGGCATTGCCTCTCGCCTCTCGCAGGAAAACTCGGCGGCCAGTCACCCCACCCTGCTGGAGGGCACGCTGGCCTATCTGTCGCCCGAGCAAACCGGCCGCATGAACCGCGCGATCGACTACCGCAGCGATTTTTATGCCCTGGGCGTCACCTTTTACGACATGCTGACCGGGCAGCTGCCCTTTCAAACCACCGACCCGCTGGAGCTGGTGCACAGCCACATCGCCAAACCCCCCGTGGCTCCTGATCAGATCAAGGCCGATATTCCGCCGCCCCTGGCTGATTTGGTCATGAAGCTGCTGGCCAAAACCGCTGAAGATCGCTACCAGAGCGCGTCTGGCCTCAGGGCCGATCTGGCGATCTGTCAAACCCAGCTTGAAAAAACTGGCGCGATCGCCGCCTTTGCGGTGGGGCAGCTCGATTGCTTTAGCCAGTTTTTGATTCCGCAGACGCTCTACGGTCGAGAGGCCGAAGTCGCCACGCTGCTGACGGCCTTTGAGCAGGTGAGCGCCGGGGCCACCGAACTCATGCTGGTCAGCGGCTACTCAGGCATTGGCAAAACCTCCCTGGTAAATGAGGTCCACAAGCCGATTTTGCGGCGGCGGGGGTATTTTATTAGCGGCAAGTTTGACCAGTTTAAGCGCAATGTGCCCTACGCCTCGCTGGCCCAGGCCTTTCAAGATCTCATGCGGCAGCTGCTAACCGAGAGCGACGACCGGATCGCGAGCTGGAAAGCGAAACTGCTGCAGGCGCTAGGCCCAAACGGTCAAATTATTATCAATGTTATCCCCGGGCTAGGGCGAATTATTGGCCCGCAGCCCAGCGTTGCTGAGCTGGGGCCATCGGAGTCGCAAAATCGCTTCAACCGCGTCTTTCAGCAGTTTATTCGGGTGTTTAGCCAGCCTGAGCACCCCCTGGTCATTTTTCTCGATGACCTGCAGTGGGCCGATTTGCCGTCCCTGAAGCTGATTGAGCGGCTGGTGACCAACCCAGAAAACGCGTACTTGCTGCTGCTGGGCGCTTACCGCGACAACGAGGTCAGCCTCACCCACCCTCTCATGCACACCCTGGAGCAAATTCAGGCGGCGGGGGCGATCGCCCACAACCTGGTGCTGCAACCACTCGATCTGGCCCAGGTCAGTCAGCTGGTGGCCGACACGCTACACACCGGTCAGGCCCAGCCCCTGGCCGAGCTGGTCTTTCGCAAAACCCAGGGCAACCCGTTTTTTCTCACCCAGCTGCTGAAATCGCTCCACCACGACCAGCGGCTCTGGTTCGATTTTGACCAGGGCCAGTGGCGGTGGGATATGGCGGTTTTGCAGGGCATCGCCATCACCGAGAATGTGGTCGACCTAATGGTGAGCCAAATTCAAAAGCTGTCTGCCCAGACCCAGCGGGTTTTAAAGCTGGCGGCCTGCATCGGCGATAAGTTTGCCCTCGACGTGCTGGCCATTGTCAGCGAGGCCTCCCAGGCCGAAACCGCCGCCGATCTCTGGGAAGCCCTGCAGGCCGACTTTGTGGTGCCCCTCAACCAGCGCTACAAAATTCCGCTGGCCCTCGATGCCGAAGCTCGGGCGATCGAACCCCTGGAGACGCGGTCCTCCGCTGGCCCAGAGCTGCCGATCGCCTACCGATTTTTGCACGACCGGGTGCAGCAGGCCGCCTACTCGCTGATCCCCGAGGCGCAGCGGCAGCAAACCCACCTCAAAATTGGTCAACTGCTGCTCAAAAACAGCTCGCCCGAGGAGCGCCACGACCATGTTTTTGCCATTGTCAACCAGCTCAACTACGGGGCCGATTTGCTCACCGCCGAGGCCGAGATCTACCAACTGGCCGAGCTGAACCGGGTAGCGGGCCAAAAAGCCAAAGCCGCTGCCGCCTACGACTCGGCCCTGCGCTACCTACGCACAGGGCTAGATCTGCTGCCTGACACAAGCTGGCAGCAGCAGTACAACCTGACTCTGGCCCTGCACGAAGCCGCCGCCGAGGCGGCCTACCTGAACGGCGACTTTGAGCAGATGGAAGCCTGGACCGCCCTGGCTCTGGAGCGGGTGCGATCGCCCATTCACACCATGAAGGTTTACGAGGTCAAAATTCAGGCCTGTATGGCCCAGGTCAAACAGCTCGAAGCGGTCAAAATTGGGCTAGAGGCCCTGGATCGGCTGGGGGTGACGATCCCCGAGTCGCCCAGCGAGGCCGATATTCAGCAGGCTCTGGCCCACACCGCTGCCGCGCTGGCCGGTAAGAGCACCGCCGACCTGCTAAATCTGCCGCCGATGACCGACGCCGAGAAGCTGGTCGCCGTGCGCATGCTCACCAGCCTGGGGTCGCCCTGCTACCAGGCGGCCCCGCACCTGTTTCCGCTGGTGATCGGCAAGCAGGTCAACCTGACGGTCGCCTACGGCAGCTCGCCCTTTGCCGCCTACGGCTACGTGTGCTACGGCGTCATTCTCAACGGCATTTTGCAGGATAGCGAGGCGGCCTACCAATTTGGCAACCTGGCGCTTCAGGTGGTGGAGCGGTTTAACGCCGTAGAGCTCAAGGCCAGCGTGTGCTTTGTGGGCGGGGCCTGTACGCTGCACGGCAAGGTGCACGTGCGCGAAACGCTGCCCCGGCTGTGGGACGGCTACCAGAGCGGCCTCGAAAACGGCCAGTTTGAATACGGCGGCTATGCGGCGATTCAGCACTGCCACCACGCCTACCTGATGGGGCAAGACCTGCCCCAGCTGGCCTCTGAGATGGCCGCCATCAGCGACACCCTGGCCCAGCTCAAGCAGGACAACACCCTGGGCTGGAATCAGATTGTGCAGCAGGCGGTGCTGAACTTGATCGGCTCGCCCGAGCCTGCTGGCGAACCGCCCTACCGCCTGCAGGGCCAGGTTTACCAGGAAATCGAGGCCCTACCTCTGCTCAAGGCCGGCAACGATCGCACCGGGCTGCACTACCTCTACCTCAACAAGCTGATGCTCAGCTACCTGTTTGGCCAGTACGGACAGGCCCTGGCCGATGCCGCCGAGGCCGAGCAGTACCTAGACGGGGTAAAAGCGTTTTTGGTGGTGTCCGTCTTCTATTTCTACGATTCGCTGGCCCAGCTGGCTCAGGTGTCGCCCGATCGGCTGGAGGCGGCGCTCAGCAAAGTGGAGCAAAACCAGGCCCAGCTGCGGCGATGGGCCGACCACGCCCCGATGAACTTTGAGCACAAGTACGCCCTGGTCGAGGCCGAGAAAGCGCGGCGGCTGGGCCAGCCTTGGCAGGCGATGGAGCACTACGATCGCGCCATTGCCGCCGCCCGCGAGCAGGGCTACAGCCACGAAGCCGCCCTGGCCAACGAGCGCGCCGCCGAGTTCTATCTGGAGCAGGGCCGAGATCGGGTGGCGCAGGTGTATCTGACCGAGGCCTACTACGGCTATCTGCGCTGGGGGGCGATCGCTAAGGCCAACCAGCTGATGGGCCGCTATCCTCAGCTGCAGAGCCAGACGGCGGAGCGGCAGGCGATCGTTTCGCCCGCGCGGGTTACCCATACCAGCTCGACCAGCGGTTTGCAGGGCTTTGATCTGGCCACCGTGATGAAGGCCTCGCAGGCGCTCTCAAAAGAAATTGTGCTGAGCGACCTGCTCACCACGCTGATGCAGATCGTGCTCGAAAACGCCGGGGCCGAAACCGGCCTGCTGCTGCTGGAGACAGCCGGGCAGCTGGTGGTCAAAGCCTCGGGCACGGTGGGCGAGGGGGCGATCGCCATTCACCAGAGCGACCCAGCGGAGGACGCTGACCCCGCCCTACCCCTGTCGGTGGTCAACTACGTGGCCCGCACCCAGACGGCCCTGGTGCTCAACGACGCCCACCAGGAAGACCTATTTGCCAGCGACCCGTACATGCGGTTGCGGCAGCCCAAGTCGATGCTGTGTGCCCCCATTCTGCACCAGGGCAAGCTGACCGGCATGCTCTATCTGGAGAACAACCTCACCACTGGCGCGTTTACCCAAGATCGGCTGGAAATTTTGCAGCTGCTGGCGGGTCAGGCCGCGATTTCGATTGAAAATGCCCGCCTCTACGCCGACCTAGAGGAGGCCAACCGCACCCTGGAGGCCAACGTCGCCGCCCGCACCCTGGAGCTGCAGCAGAACAACATTCACCTGCAGCAGGAAATTCAGGAGCGGCAGCGGGCCGAAGAGGCGGCCAAGGTGGCCAGCCGGGCCAAGAGCGAGTTTTTAGCCAACATGAGCCACGAGCTGCGCACGCCGCTGAACGGCATTTTGGGCTATAGCCAGCTGCTCAAGCGGCAGCAGAGCCTCACCGAGCAGCAGCAAACCGGGCTGAATGTGATTCACCAGTGCGGCGAGTACCTGCTGACGCTGATCAACGACGTGCTCGATCTCTCCAAAATCGAGGCGCGCAAAATGGATCTGCACCCCAACCGCTTTCACCTGCCCCATTTTCTTGAGAGCGTGCTGGAGATCTGCCGCATTCGCGCCAGCCAAAAGCATATTTCGCTCAGCTACGCGGTGCTCTCGGACCTGCCCCAGCACGTCAAGGCCGATGAAAAGCGGCTGCAGCAGGTGCTGCTCAACCTGCTGGGCAACGCGATCAAGTTTACCGAGACGGGCCGTGTGACGCTGACCGTGGGGCATGCCCACCGCTGGCCCACCGCTGGCGATGCTGGCGATTTGAGCGGGCAAAACCAGTCGGGCGATCGCTCAATAACTATCCCCCTGCGCTTTCAAATTGAAGACACGGGCATTGGCATCGCGCCTGAGCAGCTGGAGCAAATCTTTGACCCATTTCACTGCGCCCCTGAGCCCCATCGCCGCAGCGAGGGCACCGGGCTGGGGCTATCGATTAGCCGCCAGCTCGTCCAGCTGATGGGCAGCGACATTCACGTGGCCAGCCGCCTGGGCCAGGGCAGTCGGTTCTGGTTTGACCTCCACCTGCCGGTGTCTCAGACCCAGGACCCGGTAGGGGAGACGGCTCAGCGGGCGATCGCAGGCTACCGGGGCGACCCGCGCACCATTCTGGTCGTTGACGACAAAGACTACAACCGGGCCGTGCTGATCAATGTCTTGATTCCGCTGGGCTTTAAAGTACTGGAAGCTGCCGACGGCCAGGCCGGGCTGGAGCAGGCCCAGCAGCATCGACCCGATGCGGTGCTGGTCGATCTAGTCATGCCACAGATGGATGGCTTTGAGATGACCCGCCGCCTGCGGCAGAGCCCCGAGCTGCAGTCAACAGTCGTGATTGCGGTGTCGGCCAGCGTGCTGTCGCTAGACCAGCGCCTGAGCCAGCTCGCCCAGTGCGACGCGTTTTTGCCCAAGCCAGTGCAGGAAACCGCCCTGCTCCAGATGATTCAGACCCACCTCAAGCTGGATTGGCTCTACGCCCCCGCTGGTGTGGAACCCCCGCCTGCCCCCGAGATCTCTTCTGCTGTCGCCGCCCTGCCGACAGCGGCTATTCCGCCCGCCTCAGACCTCAATGCTCTGCTCGATCTGGCCCAGCGGGGTGACCTCAAGGGCGTAGTTGCCTACACCCAGCAGCTGGAGGCGCACAGCCCGCAGTGGACCGCCTTTGCCGCTCAGCTGAGGCAGCTGGCCATAGACTATAAGGGAAGACAGGCGATCGCACTGATCAAACGCTACCAACCACCAACATGAGCGAGGATACTGCCAGCACAGCGACGATTCTAGTCGTCGACGACACCCCCACCAACCTGGAGGTGCTGTTCGACTTTTTGAGCAACGCCGGATTCAAGGTGCTGTTTGCCGAAGATGGGGAAAGCGCGATCGAGAAGGCCCACTACGCCGCTCCCGATCTGATTTTGCTCGACATTTTGATGCCGGGGATGGACGGGTTTGAAACCTGTCGTCGCCTCAAGGCCAGCCCGTCAACCGCCGCAATTCCGGTGATTTTTTTGACCGCGCTGACCGACACGCCCGACAAGGTCAAGGGGTTTGCCCTGGGGGCGGTCGATTTTATTACTAAGCCGCTGCAGTACGAAGAAGTGCTGGCCAGGGTCAAGACCCATCTGCGTCTGCAGGCGCTAACCCAGCAGCTGCAAGCGCAAAATGCTCGCCTGGAGCATGAAGTGCAGGAGCGCACCCAGGCCGAAGCCGCCCTACGGCAGCAAAATCAGCGATCGCAGCTGCTGGCGGGCGTCTCCCTCAAAATTCGCCAGTCTTTGCAGATCAGCGACATTTTGCAGACCGCAGTGGTGGAGGTCAAAGCCATTCTCCAGGCCGATCGAGTGCTCGTCTACCGCCTCTGGCCCGATGGCACCGGCAGCAGCGTGGCCGAAGCGGTAGAACCCGATTGGCCACAGGTGATGGGTATTACCTTTCCCGAGGAAATATTCCCCGACGAGATTCGATGGGAGTATCTCCAGGGCCGCGTTCGCACGCTGAGCGATGTCAAGTTAGATCCAAACGTAGCGCCCTGCCTGGTGGATTTTTTGCGGCAGTTCTGGGTGCAGGCGAAGCTGGTGGTGCCCATCATCGCTCAGGACGACCTGTGGGGGCTATTGATTGCCCACCAGTGCTCGACGCCCCGTCAGTGGACGACCTTTGAAACTGAACTGCTCCAGCAGCTTGCCAACCAGATGGCTATAGCGCTCACCCAGGCCCAGCTCTTAGAGCAAGAGGTGCTCCAGCGCCAGGAGCTAGCCCGCTCCAACGACGAGCTGCAAAAATTTGCCTACGTCGCCTCCCACGACCTCCAGGAGCCGCTGCGCATGGTCACCAGCTACCTGCAGCTCTTAGAGCGCCGCTACAAGGGCCAGCTCGATGCCGACGCCGACGATTTTATTCAGTTTGCCGTCGACGGTGCCCTGCGCATGCGCACCCTGATCAACGACCTGCTCACCTACTCCCGCGTGGGCACCCAGGGACGGGCCTTTGAGCCAACCAGCAGCACCCAGGCCGTCGAACGGGCGATCGCCAATCTCAAGGTTGCGATCGATGAAAGTGGGGCTACCATTACCTATCGTGGGCTACCCCAGGTGCAGGCCGACCCCACCCAGCTCACGCAGCTCTTTCAGAACTTAATTGGCAACGGCATTAAGTTTCGCAGCGAAGCATCGCCCCACGTCGATATTGAAGCCAGTCAAAAGGAGGATGTATGGCTGTTTTCTGTCCAAGATAATGGCATTGGCATTGATCCTCAGTATGCTGATCAAATTTTTGTGATTTTTCAACGGTTAAACAACCGAATCACCTACCCAGGCACAGGGATAGGGCTGGCGATTTGCAAGAAAATTGTTGAGCGGCACGGTGGTAAAATTTGGGTGCAGTCTAAACCAAATCAGGGATCAACGTTCTACTTCACGATTCCAGCGGGGGGCAAGAGCTGATGGTGATGGTTAAACCCATTCTTGAGTCCCTGAATCCGATTGAAATTTTGCTGGTCGAAGATAATCCTGGCGACATACGGCTCACCCAGGAAGTGCTCAATGAGGGCCAAATTCACAATCACCTAAATGTAGTAGATGACGGCGAAAAGGCGATCGCCTTTTTGACTCGCGCCGCTCCCTACAGTCAAGCGCCCAATCCACAGCTGGTCTTGCTAGACCTCAACCTGCCGCGCCGCAGCGGATTGGAGGTGCTCAAGACGATCAAAACCAATGAAACGCTCAAGCATATTCCGGTCATCGTGTTTACCAGCTCCCACGCCGAGGCAGATATCATGAGCGCCTACAGCCTCCACGCCAATTGCTATATCACCAAGCCCATTGACCTAGAGCGGTTTACCAAAAGCATCAAATCTATAGAAGATTTCTGGTTATCTATGGTCGAGCTGCCCTCGGAGTAAGCCATGGATTCCCAAGCCCCCATCCGCGTGCTGCTGATTGAAGATAACCCTGGTGACAGGCGTCTGCTACAGGAGCTGCTGCGCGAGGCTATCTCCGTTCACATTCAGCTCGACTATGCCGACAGTCTGAGCCAGGGTATACAACAGCTCAAAGAAACCCCCGTTGACATTGTGTTGTTAGACCTGTTTTTGCCCGACAGTCGCGGATTTGCCACGTTTGAGCAGCTGCATCAGCAGGAGCGCAACGTGCCCATTGTGGTCACCACCGGCTTAAATGACGAAACGCTAGCGCTCAACGCGGTTCAAGCCGGAGCCCAAGACTACCTGGTCAAAGGTCAGATTACCGGCGAACTGCTGGTTCGCTCGATTCGCTATGCGATCGAGCGGAAGCGGGCCGAACAAAAAATTCGTGAGCAAGCGGCACTGCTCGATATTGCCACAGACGCTATTCTCGTTCGCGATGTGCAAAACCAAATTTTGTTTTGGAACAAGGGCGCAGAACGGCTGTACGGCTGGACAAGTACCGAGGCCTTGGGCAAAAAAACAACCGACCTTTTGTTTACACCAGACGATTTAGAGCGTTTTCAACCGGCTCAGCAGCAGCTCATATTTGAAAACGAGTGGCAGGGCGAACTCAACCAGGTGACCAAAACCGGCCAAAAAATCATCGTTGAAAGCCGCTGGTCTCTAGTGCGCGACGATGACGACCAGCCCCAGTTTATCTTAATTGTCAGTACCGACATCACAGCGAAAAAACAGCTCGAAGCTCAATTTTTTCGCGCTCAGCGAATGGAAAGTATCGGCACGTTGGCCAGCGGGATTGCCCACGATCTCAACAATATTTTGACCCCGGTGCTCACCACCGCTCAGCTATTGCAGATGAAGGCTGACAATTTCGATGAGCGCAGTCTGCACATGCTGCAGGTGCTGGAGACAAACGCTAGACGGGGCGCTGAAATTATCAAACAGGTGCTGTCCTTTGCCCGTGGTGTTGAGGGCAACGACACCGTCCTGCAGGTCGGCCATTTGATTCGAGAGATTCAGCAAATTGTGCGAGAAACCTTTCCCAAAGCTATCGAGTTAGAGGTCAATATCCCTCGCGACCTGTGGACGATTTCGGGCAACCCAACCCAGATTCACCAGGTGCTGATGAACTTGTGCGTCAACGCCCGTGACGCCATGCCACAGGGGGGGAAGCTCGAAATTTCAGCCGAAAATTTGACTCTAGACGAAAACTATGTGCGCACCAATCTGGACGCCAGAGTCGGCAAATATATTGCCATTACCGTAACCGATACCGGCTGCGGCATTGCCCCCGAGCTGATCGATCGCATTTTTGAGCCTTTCTTCACCAGCAAAGACATTGGCAGCGGCACCGGGCTGGGTCTGTCTACCGCCCTAGGCATTATTAAAAGCCATCGCGGCTTTATCACCGTGTTAAGCTCGCCAGAAACCAGCTCACCAGAAAAAGGAACCCAGTTCAAAATTTTTCTGCCTGCCGTAATTGCCACCAGCCAGTCCGAAATTGGCCCTTCAAAAGCCCTGGTTGGCCATCAAGAGCTAATTCTGGTCGTCGATGATGAAGCCCCCGTCTGTGAGGTCACCAAAGCCTCTCTAGAAGCCTACAACTACCGCGTTTTAACCGCCTGCGATGGCCTCGATGCGATCGCCCTCTACGCCCAACACCAGGACGACATCAAGCTGGTAATCATCGATATGATGATGCCGTCCTTAGACGGGGCGACCACATTTCGAGTGCTGCAAAAGATCAACCCTCACGTACAGGCGATCGCCGTCAGCGGGCTGCCCTACAACAGCTCCAAGCTGACCTCCGTGGCCTCCCTTAAAATTCAGGGCTTTTTAGCCAAGCCCTACACCATTGAAGAACTGGTTAATGTGGTACACACCGCCCTGCAACCAGAGCCCTAAACGACCCACCGACCTGGTCCCGTTCTCCCTACGGGAAGACGCTAGCGCGTTGGCGAAGCCTGTCCAC
>PYGV01000455.1 GCA_003022385.1 filamentous cyanobacterium CCP3
TTAAAGCCCTAACCAACTATCATTGGTGGCCCGCATGAGCCTAATCATTTCGGGGGTGTGCTATCCGGATTTAGTATTACAGCCAGATCCCAGGGTTCTTCGAGAACCCTGGGATCTTTTTGCACCAAGCATTCTGCTGACAGTGGGGAACTCTAAAAGCGAATTTCCTCACCTCGAGCAGTTATGCCGCGTCGAAAAGTATCCTTCTTGCCAGGGCACTACTACCACCTCTACAACCGGGGCAATAACCACCAGAACATCTTCTTTGAGCGCGAGAATTACCTGTTCTTTCTGCGACAGTTTCGGCACCATGTGGCAGTAGAAACCGCTGATGTGTTGGCCTATTGCCTGATGCCCAACCACTATCATTTCCTGCTTTATCTGCGAGGTGATGGTCTGTCGGAAAAGATGGGGCGGCTGTCGCTGTCATACACGAAGGCGATCAACAAGCGGCTTCAGCGCTCTGGGGTCTTGTTTCAGGGGCCGTTTCAGTCGATCCATGTGGATGCAGAGGCGTATCTGCTCAATCTCTCTCGGTATATCCATCTGAACCCGGTGAAGGCTGGGCTGGTGCAGAGACCGGAAGATTGGGATTTTTCTAGCTACCAGGAGTATGTTGAACTGCGCCGGGGTACGCTGCCCCAGTATCGATCGCTGCAACAGCAGGTGGGTGGATCAGAGGCGTATCAAGCTTTTGTGGAATCTGATGCCGTTCTCATGCCGATGGCAATACGGAGTCTGATGATTGATGAATAAAGCCCCAGATCCCAGGGTTCTTTAAGAACCCTGGGATCTTTCCCCAGCAAGCATTTCACCCACAGGGAGAGACTCCTCTATCCGGATCCCAGGGTTTTTCAAAAACCCCGGGATCTTTCTGTGCCAAAGATTTTGCGATGGGAGTGAAGCTCTCGCTTCAGATCCCAGGGTTCTTCGAGAACCCTGGGATCTCCTTGGTGGTTGGTGGAGTTTACCTTCGCCCAAATCCACGGCTTTGGCAACACCCGCGACATTCTAGAGCTGGTGACGCGACCCCTCCGTCGCAACAACAACCTCAAAGACCTCGGCTGGGAGAAGCTGGTCAAGGAAGAAGCGAAGGTTTAGGCCAAAGGTAAGACTAGAAGCCGGGTTTCTTTGAGAAACCCGGCTTTTTTGCTGTATGGTTGCGAAGTTGACACGATCTCTACTGCTGTTGGCCAGATAGAATAGAAGCACTTTCCCATCAGCCACATCCAGCTAAACAGTCATGACAGATCCAGAACTGCGCCAACTGGTTGAGAGCAACGCCCGCACAGCCCAGGCGATTTTAGAAGCTATGGCCGAAGCCCGGCTAGAGCGGGAAGAAGCTCGAGATCAGTTTTATGCAGGAATGCGGCGAGTGGATGAGGCTATACAGCGTCTAACCACAGTGCAAGAAGGCATGATTAACCTTTTGTCTTCTCTGGACGAAGATCGCCCCACCGTTTTACGAAAGCTCAACAGCATCGAGAACAAAGTCGATCGCCTGTTGGGAGCCTGACCACAGTGTTTCCTGTGGATGAGCGGGTGAAGAATGTCCGTTTTACGGAAGACACCATCAGAGTTGATCTGATGGATGGCCGCTCGATCGCAGTGCCGCTAGTCTGGTATCCACGACTGCTGAACGCGTCGCCAAAACAGCTTGCCCAGTGGGAAATCTGCGGCGGTAGCTACGGCATCCACTGGGAAACCCTGGACGAAGACCTGAGCACCGAGGGAATGCTGCGCGGCGCACCTGCCCCAGAGGCAAGAGCGAGGTGACGGGATGTTTGAAGACCTGCATATCGTTACGTTGACACGCGATATTCCTGAACACGGTTTGCCGAAGGGTAGTCGGGGTGCGATTGTCCATTGCTACACGGATGAGCAGGCGTTTGAGGTAGAGTTCTTGGCTGATTCGGGTGAGGCTCTGGCCTTGCTAACCCTGGAAGCAGACGATATTTGAGCTTATTAGCCTCAGGAGTCGATTGAGGCTGGGGAAGGAGCGAGATTCGCTACGATCACCTCCCTGAAACACACACCTTCTTTAAGTTGATCCCTGGCTCAAAATTTCTTGAGGGGCTTTTCGACCTTTCAATGTGGTGTCGAAGTCAGTATCGAAGCTGACTAAAATAAGGTCGTATTGCTCAGCAGTAACATATTGATAGGCATCATCATAATCCAGGCTTTGTTCGCGCATGGTGCGCAAAACAGATGAGATCTCCATGGGAGATAAGCTAAGCAAGCCAACATTGCCCTCAACAAAAGCATCTTGGATAAATTCTTGAAAGGGGGTGAATAGTTGGCGACGAGTTAGGGCTAGGGCAATAGAGTGAAACGTGAAATCACTCATTGCTAAGTTTGCTGAGGGGATCGCCTGTAAAAACTCATCAACAATAGCGGCCTGCTGTTGATTGAGTAGCCTTTCTAGCCAAATATTAGTGTCAATCAGATACACGATTAGCCCAATCGTCTACAGTTTCTTTTTGCAAGCTAAGGCTTGTGTAAGTATCACGATATGATTGCATCGAACCCGCCCAGGTTTGCTTTAAACGATGATTGGGGTTGTGCCGCTGCTTCTTAACCAGCGCCGCAACAAAATTGATCACCTCTTGCTGAGCCTGAGGAGGCAAATTTTGAATCTCATTCACAATAGGATGCATAGCGAAGCCAAGCCTTACATATATCTCAATTGTAAATCAGACAGTTCTTCAACCTCAGAGCCGCTATCGAGCTAACGTGTCGGGCGCTAATCCTCAACGATAGTTCCCAGGTAGAGCCTCACAAACTCCTTAGCTGCCAAGGGGTTCAGCGTTTTAAGCGCCTGGGTAATCTGGGCGATGTTTTCAGCGCTGGGGTCAAGCCCGTGGTACCAGCGCCCCACATTGGCGCGACTAATGCCCATCGTCACCGCCAGCTTATTCTGGCTAATGCTGTAGGTGTCTAAAACCTGCTTCAGTGCGTCGCTTGCCCTTCCCATGCCCTAATCCTGGCAGAGCCACACCCGAAGGTAAATGTCATACTTGTGGATACACTGCATCCGTGCTAGTGTCACACTTGTGACTACATTGCGT
>PYGV01000123.1 GCA_003022385.1 filamentous cyanobacterium CCP3
GCTGCCTTTGTAGATCCTCCCCCGCCGCGCCAAATTCCCAACGGCCCGGCGATGAGCCTGATAACGGCGGCGCTGCTGGCGGGGTACCTGGGTCGGCAGCCCCGGAGGTCGTAGTGCTGGGGGTCTTGGTGGGCGGATTTTTGTCGGGGCAGCTGGCGATCGCCCCAATGTCTATCGACCTGCCCCAGTCCCGTCTCAGTTTGCTGTCGCAATCGCCGCCTATGCTGGGCCGAGACGCCATTCCTTACCCGCCGCTGCTGCGCCACGAGGTATCACCAGGGGGCACCTATCACCTGGTTTTAACGCTAGAGCAAGAGGCTGACGGAACTCGGCGCACCGTAGCGAGTTTGTTTGAGACCATGGGCGATCGCTGCCAGCAGGTCTGGTCGCGCCGCCTGCCCCACAGCTACGGCCCCCGCCTGGGCCTGGTGAATGACAGAGGTACCGTCGTTCTGCTGGACGAGTGGATCAACGTCGCCAGCCCCTACGCCATTGTGGTGATGGAGGCTGATGGAGAGGTCAAAGCCCAGCACAGCTTTGACGATATTGTGGCCATCACTGATGGGTCGCGGGCCGAGGTTGTCGAGCAGGCCGCCCAGGGCTTTTGGCTCAGCGGCTATCCAGAACTGAACCGCGATGGCGCTCAGGTTTCTATTCCGGCGGCTGGAGGTCACCTCACCCTCGATCTGGCAACGGGAGAACTGGACTTTTAGGGGCGTGTATCCGCACCATCGGTTAGCGCCAGGGCTGCTATTTATAAAGAAGACGACATGAGGCAGCCGCTATGGCCAAAGGTGATCAAATCTACGTCATGCGCGACCTGGCTGGCGTGCCAGGCCTTTACCAGCACCACGGCATCGACTGCGGCGACGACACCGTTATCCACTACAGCAAGGCCAGAGAAATTGCTGAAATTGCCCGCACCAGCTACGAATCATTTTCCTGGAGCAATCCGGTCTACCCCGTTCGCCAGTCCATAATTTATCCGCCTGATACTGTAATCGAGCGGGCCACCAGCCGCCTGGGCGAGCGCCAGTACGACCTGCTGCAAAACAACTGCGAGCACTTCGCCACCTGGTGTACCACGGGCCGCAGCGAGAGCCGCCAGCTGCTCAACTTTGGCCTGCGCCCCGACCAGCTCAACCTGCCCGAACTGCGGCGGCTGGCCGATCGCGACCATCACGTCACCACCCCCGAACAGGCCCGCGCCAACTTCCAAAAAGCCCTGGGCGATATCGCCACCGCCTACAACACCACCCTCGCCGACCAGCAATCTGCCCAAAAAGACGTCCGCGACTGGCACCGCGTCGCCCAAAAGGCTCTCAACAACCACCGCGAAGACCTCGCCCGCGCCGCCCTCCACCGCAAAGTCGCCGCCAGCAAACGGGCCGAAATGCTCACCGCCCAGCTGGGTGAGCTGGTGGAATTAGAGCTGAATCTTCAGCGCAATCGAGCGTTTGCTGAGAGGCAGGTAGGGAGTGGATGGGTAGGTGAGTAGGTGAGTGGATAGATGCGTAGGTGCGTGGGTGCGTAGAAGGGGGAATCGGTCTGCTATTTCCGGGATCGCCCGCCGTTTTTGATAGGAAAACTTTGCCCAATTTAGCAATGCAGAGGTTGACCCTTCCGTTGGGTCCAGGGCGGCCTATTTTGCGCTGCGCCCCAGTGGGGGCGACGGTCCCTGGTCGACGGGGTCTGGGGGCAATCGAAACGCCCCCAGCAGTAGGTCTGGCTTTGTCCCCAGATCTTTACCGCACCCACCTAGGGGCGAGAACCACAGACTTTGCGCTGGGCAAACGACCATTTGCCCCTATGGGGTGTTTTCAACCCACAGGATTGATTTCACCGGGCGCTGCACCAGTTCCCCGGCGCTGTTCAGGCGACCGTAGTGGGTGGTGCCCTGATAGATCAGCGTTGAGGAGCTGCCGCCGTCGAGGTTTAGGGCTTTGACCACGCCGCGATCGCCCATCACCTCCGCCATCTCCGCCATCGTCATGCCGCTGGGCGACACTCCCGGCACCTGGGCCACCATCACCATCACCACGCTGCCGTCGGCCTTGATGCCCACCGCCGATCGCGCATTCGCCGACCGACTCCCCAGGGCATCGCGTCCAGCCGCACTGTCCACAAACCCCTCCTCCACCGAGGTATCCTGCGGCAGCAGTTGAGGCCCAGCCCCCACCGCATCTACCAGGGCACAGCCCGCTGGCACCGGATCGCTGTGAAACGTGATGTCATAGCTGGGAGCACCATCGCAGTCGTAGCGGCGAAACTCCGATCGGTTGAGAATGCGATCCATATAGCTAGCCAGGTCTGGATTGCCCACCAACCGCTCGTTCTGGCTAGGGTCGGCCACTAGCGCTCCAGCCTGCACAACGTAGGAGGTTGTGAGGCCATTGTTGGGGTCAAAAAAGCCCGCGTTGATGGCAGCGGCTACGCATCCGGCTGGCTCACAGACCTGGGCTGCGATCGCATCCACCCGCGCCAGCTCATCCACCACCGCCACCCGCACCGGATAGCGCACTAGGTCGGGGATGGTCACGACATGCACCGTAGCCGCAGGCAGGCGAATAGTTTCGTAAACCGGGGGCATCGGCTGCGCTGTTGGTTGTACTTCTGGGGGTGCCTCAGGGCTAGAACCTGCGTCTGCTTGGGGAACAGGGGCGCAGCCAAACAGGCCGATCGCAGCGACCAGACCAACGGCCAGAGTGGGGCGAAGCAGAGAATGCATAGCGTCAAATACAGGCTGCGCTCAGCAGTATAGCGGCTTTGGCGATCGCCGCCCCTGCGCGACATCCCGTTCGGGGCTGGGCATACTGGAACCAGTTTTGGTTGCAGACTATGGCCGTTCCAACCGTAACAACCAGCGACACCGAGCCAAAAACTTACCCCTCGGTATCGGTCATCGTGCCCATCTACAACGGCGAGGCCGATTTGCCCGAGCTGGTGGAGCGCCTGCTGGGGCAGCAGTACCCCGCCGATCGCGTCGAGTACCTGCTGGTGGATAACGGCAGCCGCGATCGCACCCCCGACCTGATCCAAATCGCCGCCTACCAAAATTCCCGGCTCCGCGCCCTCTCCTACAGCACCATCCAAAGCTCCTACGCCGCCCGCAACGCTGGCATTGCCGCCGCCACCGGAGAGATTCTCGCCTTCACCGATGCCGACTGCCAGCCCGAGCCAGACTGGCTGGCCGCCCTGGTGCAGCCCTTTACCGATAGCTCTGTAGGCCTGGTCGCCGGAGCCATCAACGCCCTGCCTAGCCAAAACTGGCTCGAACGCTACGCCGATCGCCAGGGCACCCTCTCCCAGCTCAACACCCTCAACCACCCATTCTTGCCCTACGGCCAGACGGCAAACCTGGCGGTGCGGGCCAAAATTTTGGGTACAGTTGGGTGCTTTCGTCCCCACCTGACCACGGGCGGGGACGCTGACCTGTGCTGGCGTATTCAGCAAGAGACCGACTGGCGGCTGGTCTACGCCGCCGATGCGGTGGTCTATCACCGCCATCGGGATACGCTCAACGGTCTCCGCAGCCAGTGGCACCGCTACGGCTGCTCCAACCGCTACCTACACGAGCTACACGGCGTGGAACTCATGCGATCGCTCACCGCCAGAGAAACTTGTTACCGACTGCTGCGCTGGGGTTTAAAAGAACTGCCCCAGGCCACCATCAAGCTGCTGACAAAGCGGGGTACTCCACTAGAGCTGATGATCACGCCGCTCGACCTCTGGTGCGCCCGCGCCCGTAGCCAGGGGCAGGCCGAGGCCCAGCTACCCGCCAAGGCCCGCACCATTGCCCACCTGGGAAACCAGATCTGATGCGCATCCTGATGATTTCGGCCACCTTTCCCTACCCGCCAACGCTGGGCGGCACCCAAATTCGCACGTTCTACTTGCTCAAGCACTTGGCTCAGAACCACGAGGTGACGCTGGTAACGCAGCGATCGCCCGAGGTCACCGACGACGATGTCGCCACTTTGTCTACCTACGTCACCAAGCTGGTCTGCTTTCCCCGCCCCACCGCCGCCAACCTGCGATCGGGCCTAGCTGGCAAGCTCAGCCGCTTTGCCCACTTTCTCGCCACCGGCACGCCCCCCAGCACCACCTACCTGCATACCCCCGCCATGCAGCAGTGGATCGACGACTGGGTCGAGGGCGGCCACTGCGACGCCATTACCTGTGAACACAGCGTCAACGAAGTCTTTGTGCGGCCCAGCTACCGTCAGCAGGTGCCCAAAGTGGTGGTGGATGTCCACAGCTCGCTCTACGGCACTCTGGTAAACCAGTTGCAGACGGGGACGGCGGAGAAGCCGCTGCGCGATCGCCTCAACCTGCCCCTGCTGCGCCGCTACGAACGCCGCTACGCCCAAAAATTCACCGACCTGGTAATCACCACCGAAGAAGATCGCCAGTTCTTTGCCCCGATCGCAGGCCAAACTCCCCTTCATGTGATGCCCAACGGCGTCGATTTGGTCCAGATCCCCTATCGTTCCGCCGACCCCGGCGGCCACAGTCTAATCTTTGTGGGGGCCATGGACTACATCGCCAATATAGACACCGCAAAATTTCTGGCCCAAGAGATTCTGCCGCCCCTGCGCCAGCGCTACCCCAATGCCACGCTTTACCTGGTAGGCAACAAACCCACCCTAGAAGTCCAAACACTGGGAAACCTACCGGGCGTGGTCGTCACCGGGCGGGTAGATTCAGTCGCCGATTACCTGCACCGGGCCACGGTGTGCGTGGTGCCCATGCGGATTGGCTTTGGCATTAAGAACAAAACCCTGGAGGCGATGGCGGCGGGGGTGCCGGTGGTGGCCAGCGATCGCGGCCTTGAAGGTCTGGCCGTCGACCAACCCCAGCGGGCGCTGCGGGCCAATAGCGTGGAGGAGTACGTGGAGGCGATCGGTCAGCTGTTTGAGCAGCCCGAGCTGCGGGCCACGCTCTCAGCCCAGGGCCGAGAGCTGATCGAAGCCACCTTCACCTGGGAGCGGGCTGGCCAGACCTATGAGGCCGTGCTGAGTTCTGCTACATCGTAGTGTGCAGCGATCGCTAAGGTATCGAGAATCAGCGCGATAAGATAGAAGGGTATTGCTGCCTGCGATCGCGTGACGAGAGTATACCTAGATACCAGTGCTTACAATCGCCCTTTGGATAATCAAACTCAGCCTAAGATTTTCCTTGAAGCTCAGGCTGTCATTATTATCTTGCAGATGATTGAGGTCGGGGAGGTTGAGCTAGTCGGCTCCTCGGTTTTGGATTATGAAAATAGCCGCAATCCTTACCCGATCAAACAAAAGGCAATGGAGCGTTACCTTCAGCTAGCTGTGGTGAGGCAAGCGGTGAACGATGCCATTCGTCAGAGGGCCGAAGAGTTAGAGCGCAATGGACTCAAAGCCCTAGATGCGTTGCATGTGGCTTGCGCTGAAGCCTCGGATAGTGAGTACGTGATCACCTGCGACAAGCGGCTGATCAACCGATGCACAGGGCTGGTGATAAAGGTGATGAACCCCGTTGATTTTGTCCTGGAGCTGAGTGGCGATGATTCAGATTAGTAGCGAACAGCAAGTCTTGCAAGAAGGATTTCAAATTCTTTTGTCGACTATGGAGCCCTCTAAATTTGCGCGATTCTGTGCCGCCTGGGGATCCAGCAGCAGCGATTATCTCAAGACCAAAGACGAGCTGTTTGCTCAGGAGTCGGTGAATAGCTTGTACGCCAAAATCTCAGATTTTCAGGCATCAAAGCCAGAGTCTTGATTGCCCCCGCTTCGGCCTTTAAACAAACCTGCCAATCAGCTGCCTTTTTATCTTTTTTCAACCATGGTGTCGCAAAAATTAGACCAGCTCCAAGCCCTCTTCGCCGCGATGGATCGGGCGCTGATTGCCTATTCGGGCGGCATTGACAGCACCCTGGTGGCCAAGGTGGCCTACGACGTGCTGGGCGATCGCGCCCTGGCCGTCACCGCTAACTCCCCCTCGCTCATGCCCGCCGATCTCGAAGAAGCTAGGGTGCAGGCGGCGGCGATCGGCATTGCCCACGAGATCGTCACCACCCACGAGCTCGACAACCCCAACTACGCCGCCAACCCGGTCAACCGCTGCTACTTCTGTAAAAGCGAGCTGCACGACACCCTCAAGCCCCTGGCCCTGGGGCGCGGCTACCCCTACGTGGTCGATGGCGTCAATGCCGACGACCTGGGCGACTACCGGCCCGGCATTCAGGCGGCGCAGGAGCGCGGGGCCAGGTCGCCCCTGGCCGAAGTCGGCATCACCAAATTTGAGGTGCGGGAGATCTCGCGGTTCCTCAGCCTGCCCTGGTGGGATAAACCGGCCCAGCCCTGCCTCAGCTCGCGTTTTCCCTACGGCGAAGACATTACCCTGGAGAAACTGCGGCGGGTGGGCCAGGCCGAGCTGTACCTGCGGCATTTGGGCCTCCGGCAGCTCAGGGTGCGATCGCAGGCCGACACCGCCCGCATCGAAATACCCGCAGAAAATATTAAAGACTTTGTCGCCACCACCGACCTTGAAGCCTTGGTAAAGGCGCTACAAGACTACGGTTTCACCTACGTCACCCTCGATCTGGAGGGCTTTCGCAGCGGTAAGCTAAACCAGGAGCTACCCGCTACCCTGTTAGCCCATTAGAATGCCCCAGCTATGACTTATTTGCTTGCCGGTGACATTGGCGGCACCAAAACCATTCTGCGCCTGGTCGAAGTCAGCACCCCCCAGCCCTCAGGCCAGCCCCTGCTCAAGATTGAGTTTGAGCGCACCTACTCCAGCCAGGCCTATCCCGACCTGGTGCCCATGGTGAAAGAATTTTTGCACCAGGCCGCCATTGATGCGGGCCATGCCTATGCCCCTGAACGGGCCTGCTTTGCGATCGCAGGCCCCGTGGTCAACAACACCTCCAGCCTCACCAACCTGGCCTGGTCGCTGGAGGGCGATCGCCTGCAGGCCGAGCTAGACCTGCATCGAGTCGAGCTAATCAACGACTTCGAGGCGGTGGGCTACGGGGTGTTTGGTCTCGCCCCCGAAGACATTCACACCCTGCAGGAGGGGGAGCCCGATAGCAATGCCCCGGTGGCGATTATCGGCGCGGGCACCGGGCTGGGGCAGGGGTTTGCCCTGGCGACTGACGGACGGCCTCTGGTATTTCCCTCGGAAGGGGGGCACGTCGATTTCGCTCCCCGCTCGGAGCTGGAGTTTCAGCTCATGCGTTACCTGATCGACAAGCACCAGATCTCGCGGGTGTCGGTAGAGCGTGTGGTATCGGGCCAGGGCATTGTGGCGATCTACCAGTTTTTGCGCGATCGCGAGTTTGCCACCGAAACCCCCGAGATTGCCGAAGCCATTACCGCCTGGGAGCGCCAGACCGGCCTCTCGACTAAAACCATCGACCCGGCGGCGGTCATTTCTCTGGCCGCCGCCGAGGGCCGCGATCGCCTCTGCCAAAAAACCATGGAGATTTTTGTCTCGGCCTACGGGGCTGAAGCGGGCAACCTGGCCCTCAAGCTGCTGCCCTACGGCGGCCTGTACGTCGCCGGGGGCATTGCCGCTAAAAACCTCACCCTGATGATTGCCGGTACGTTTCTAGAGGCCTATAGCCACAAGGGCCGGGTCAGCCCCCTGCTCGACCGAGTGCCCGTACACATTGTGCTCAACCCCCAGGTGGGGCTGATTGGGGCGGCGCTGCGAGCGGCGGCACCCTAGGCGATAAAATCAAGCATGCAGTGCACCCGTTTGTGAGGTATGGCAGGTCATAGCAAGTGGGCCAATATCAAGCGTCAAAAGGCGCGGGTCGATGCGGTTAAGGGCAAGGTCTTTGCCAAAATGTCGCGGGAGATCATTGTGGCGGCCCGCCAGGGCGGCGATCCGGCGGGCAACTTTCAGCTGCGCACCGCGATCGACAAGGCCAAGGCGGCGGGGGTGCCCAACGACAACATCGATCGCGCGATCGCCAAAGGGTCAGGCAACCTGGGGGCCGACGACAACTACGAGGCCATTCGCTACGAGGGCTACGGCCCTGGCGGCATTGCCGTCCTGATCGAGGCGCTGACCGACAACCGCAACCGTACCGCCGCCGACCTGCGCGCCGCCTTTAGCAAAAGCAGCGGCAACCTGGGTGAGACTGGCTGCGTGGGCTGGATGTTTGAGCAAAAAGGCGTGGTTACCATCCTTCACCCCGGCGATGAAGAGGTGCTGCTGGAGGCCGCCATGGAGGCCGGGGCTGAGACCTACGAACTCACCACGGTGCTGGGGCGCCGCGACGAAGACATTTCCGCTGCCGAGCTATTCTGCGCCCCCGCCGATCTCGAATCCCTAGACACCGCCCTTAAGGCTCAGGGGTTGACCATCCACCAGACCGAGCTGCGCTGGCTGCCTAGTACCACAGTCCTGGTTGATGACCCCGACCAGGCCCGGCTGCTGATCAAGCTGATGGATGCCCTGGAAGACCTCGACGATGTGCAGTCGGTGACCGCCAATTTTGATCTGGCCGAAGACTTGATGGATGCGATCGCGGCTTAGGTCATCCCCGCTGTAGGGTCACAGGCCCTGCGCTCTGGGGAGGAGTCAAAATCTGGTATTTCGTTGACAGAATTGTCCTAAACCCTCTAATGCTGTAGCGTTTTGCGCAGGTTCAAATTGGCAATCACCATCCCCACCTGCTCCGTCAGCGTACGGGCCAGCTGCTGTTTGGCCTCTGACAGCATCCGGGGATTGTCGGTGCTGAGGTAGAACAGGCCCAGGGTTTCGCCCTGGGCCACCATGGGAATACACAGGGCTGCGGCGATCGCGCGATCGGCCGAAATGTGGTGGCAGCGCGGGTGTTCGGCCCCGTTCATCCAGTGCATGCGCCCCCGCCGCAGCCCCCAGCAGCACTGGGGCTCAAACTCCGAGTGCGATCGCAGCGACGCGCCCCAGGTGGCCACCACCTCCAGGCGGGTGCGCGACGCGCTGGTGGTAAAGATGCCCCCCGCGCAGTGGGGAAACAGGGGCTCGACCAGGTTGACGATGGTATTGCAGGCCTCTTCGACGGTGGCGCAGGCCTGGAGAAAGTCGCTGATCTCGCTCAGAATCAGCATTTCGCTGTGGCGCTGGTCGAGCTCATCCACGCGGTCCTGGAGCAGCTGGTTAGCCTGCTGGAGCTGACGTTCAGACTGTTTGATGGCCGAGATATCGCGAAAGGTAACGGCAAACCCATCCCCCAGCTTGACGGCGATATTTTCAAACCAGCAGTCAATGCCGTCGTGGTTGTAGTAAAACTCGTGCTGCATCGGCTTGCCCGATTCCACCACCTGCACGTAGCGATCAAAGAGCCCCTCTTCCCGATTGCCGGGCAGTTCTTCCAGCAGCCGCTGGCCCAGGACCTCGTGGGCCTCTCGGCCAATGATCTGGCAGGCGGTGGGGTTGCTGAGTAACCATTCAAAGTCGGTGATGGTGCCCTGCCCATCGCGGACCGCCTGAAAGGCCATGATGCCGTCGAGGGAGCTATTTAAAATACCGCTGAGCTGCATCTCGGAGGTCTTCAGCGCCTGCTGCATCTCCACCACGGGGGTCATATCCAGATGGCTGCCCACCATCCGCACCACCTGGCCGTGCTCATCCTTGAGGTGAATGGCGCGGGAAAGAACGTAAACTACAGTTCCATTTTTATGGTGAAAGCGTTGGTTGACCGTAAAGTCATTCACCCGGTCGCTGTTGTAATCGTCGATGAGCTGCAACGCTTTAGTGAGATCCGCTGGAAAAATGAGTGACTTCCACATTTCTAAGCTGTTCTCTAGCTCGTGGTCGGCATAGCCCAGCATGGCCTTCCACTGGGGCGAGAAGTAGATATCGCCAGTGATCAGATCCCAATCCCAAAACCCCTCTGATGAGGCCTGAAGCACTAGCTGTAGCTGATCATTGGCTGATTTGAGGTCGAGTTCAGTCTGCTTGCGTTCGGTGATGTCAAAGTGGCAGCCAATCATGCGGATGGGGTTGCCCTCGGCATCCCACTCGATCACCTGGCCCGAGCACACCACCCACACGGTGGAGCCGTCTTTGTGGCGGTATCTCACCTCGTTGTAGTAGGGAACTGCGCCGTGGCTCTGCACATGGCGATCAAAACAGGCCAGCACCGTCCCTAAATCCTCGGGAAAGATCAGCTGTTGCCAGGTCTCGGGGGCGTTGGGCAGCTCGTCGTCAGCGTAACCCAGCATGCGCTTAAAGCCGGGGCTGAGGTATTCCCGCCCGCCCGCAATATCCCAGTCCCAGTAGCCGGCCAGAATAATGTCTACGATGCTCTCTAAGAGCTTCAGCTCGTGGCTGACCTGATCGGCCTGGCGCTGCAGGGCTTCGGAGCGCTGATGTTCGACCTCGAGCTGCTTGCGTGCGGTAATGTCCTGCACCATGTACGAACAGCGGGGACGACCGCTGTCGGCCAGCCCCAGGTAGGCAACCACCACCGACAGCCAGCGGTGGCTCGACCCCAGCTCGTGCTCATAGATGAACTGCACCGGCTGCTGCTGCTGCTGGCTCTGGCGATAGTGGCGCAGCCACCGCTGAATGTGCTCGGGAGGGATACCGATCTCGCTGGCCCAGCGGTGGTCGAGGGCGGCTGCCTCAACGCCAAAAAACTTGGGGGTGGCGGGGTTGTGAAAGGTGTGGAGAATGTCATTCTCGGACAGCTCCACAACGCCCAGCACCAGGGGCGACGATTCGTAGAAGATGCGGAGAATCGCGGCTTGCTCCTGCAGAATTTGGTCTACCCGGCGTTTTTCCGTCACGTCTCGCAGAATGGCGCGGGTGACCATGGGTAGGCCGGTTTCTCGCCGAACGTTGACACTGCCCTCCAGCAGGACTCGCTGCCCGGTTTTGGCCAGGAAGGTCACCTCTAGGCGGTCGACCTGGTGCAGGGTGCCGCTCTGCAGCTCCCGAAAGATTGCTTTGCACTGGGCCCGACAGTCGGGGGCGATCAGGTCAAAGACCGTCAGGGTGGCTAGCTCGGCGCGATCGTAGCCCAGGGTGGTGAGCCAGGTGCGGTTGACGTAGAGAAACCGCCCGTCGTGCAGCGAGACGCTTTGCATCAGGTCGCTGGCGTTGTCAAAGAAGTCTTCCAGCGGGGTGTTGTGCGGCTCGGGCTCCAGGGCCGCCCGGTGGTCTGCGGCGCTTCGATCCTCGCGATCGCGGGGGGCCGCCGGCGACCCCGGCTTGTCGCTGCTCTGCGGGCCCTCGTCTACCCAGGCCGCCAACCGCTGGTTGGCCTGCGCTAGCTCGTGGGTGCGAGTGGCCACCAGGGCCTCGAGTTCGGCCTGGCGTAGGGCGATCCCGATCTGCAGCGCCAGGCGCTCTAGCCCGTCGATATCGGCTGGGGCCCAGGGGCGCGGGGCCCCGCAGCCGTGGGCGATCAGCAGGCCCCACAGCTGCGATGCGCACAGAACCGGCACGGTTAAGCTGGCGTTGACCGCGAGGTCTGCCAGACCGCTGGCGTGGCAGGGGGGCAGGTCGGCGGTGGCCACGTCGGCGATCGCCCGGACCTGCCCCGCCTGGTAGACATCGAGCCAGGCCGTCTCGAAGCAGGCGTCCACCCGATCGAGCAGCGACCAGCGCTGGTCAGAGCACGCCTCCGCCACCACCCGACCGCCGTCGGGGCCGAGTTGGTAAAGCAGCACGCGATCGCAGCCCAGTCGCTGCTGCACCGCCGCCACCGCCGTGGGCCACAGCCCGGCTAGCCCGTGCGCTTGGTGCGTCTGCTGGGCGATCGCCGTGACCAGCGGCTCCCAGTGGGCCGCTGCGGTCTCTCTGTCGTGCCTGCCGATCGCCGTGCCTGTCGTTGTCCCTGACATTCTGAACCGCTCCTCGGCGCAGATGAGAACCAGGCGGCCGATCGCGTCACAAAAGTCGCCTGTTATACCCTTATGTATTCCCGTCCTGGGACAGGATTCGCCAAGTTCCGTAATTTCTCCGATCTCCGACCCGGCGCTGGGGTTTAGCAGGGCAAACTTCGCCGATCTGCCCCTGCCCCTGCGTAAACCCGCAAAAACCTATAGATTAAAGAAATAGGGAACCATAAGGAAAAAGGCGAGGACACCCACATGCGGGTATTGTTATTGACCGGCAAGGGCGGCGTAGGCAAAACTTCTGTTGCAGCGGCCACAGGCCTGCGCTGCGCCGAACTGGGCTATAAAACCCTGGTGCTCAGCACCGACCCGGCCCACTCCCTGGCCGACAGCTTTGATATGGAGCTGGGCCACAACCCCCGCCTAGTACAGCCCAACCTGTGGGGCGCTGAACTCGACGCCCTAATGGAGCTAGAGGGCAACTGGGGAGCGGTGAAGCGCTACATTACCGACGTACTCCAGGCTCGCGGTCTCGAAGGTATTGAGGCCGAAGAGCTGGCCATTCTGCCCGGCATGGATGAAATCTTTAGCCTGGTGCGCATGAAGCGCCACCACGACGAGGGCGAGTACGATGTGCTGATCATCGACTCGGCCCCCACCGGCACCGCCCTGCGCCTGCTCAGCCTGCCGGAGGTGGCGGGCTGGTACATGCGCAAGCTCTACAAGCCTTTTCAGGCGGTGTCTGAGGCCCTGCGCCCGCTGGTGCAGCCCTTCTTTCGCCCGGTGGCGGGCTTTAACCTGCCTACCAAAGAGGTGATGGACGCCCCCTACGAGTTCTACGAGCAGCTGATCGAGCTAGAGAAGGTGCTCACCGACGCGGGCACCACCTCCGTACGCCTGGTCACCAACCCCGAGAAAATGGTAATCAAAGAGTCGCTGCGCGCCCACGCCTACCTCAGCCTCTACAACGTCGGCACCGACCTGGTGATCGCCAACCGCATCATCCCCGACACGGTGCAAGACCCGTTCTTTCAGACCATGAAGGACAAGCAGCAGCAGTACAAGCACGAAATTCACGAAAACTTTCGCCCGCTGCCCGTGAAAGAGGTACCGCTGTTCTCGGAGGAACTGTGCGGGCTAGAGTCTTTGCAGCGGCTTAAAGAGACCCTCTACGCCGACGAAGACCCCACCCAGGTCTACTACAAAGAGACCACCCTGCGCGTGGTGCAGGAGGAGGGCAGCTACAGCCTGGAACTCTACCTGCCCGGCATTCCCAAAGACCAGATCGAGCTGAGCAAGTCAGCAGACGAGCTCAACGTGCGCATCGGCAACCACCGTCGCAACCTGGTGCTGCCCCAGGCGCTAGCCGCCCTCCAGCCCGCCGGAGCCAAAATGGAAGACGACTACTTGAAGATCCGCTTCGCCAGTGTGGGGTAAGGCAAGGCGTCACATACCATCGTCTACCACGTATTGACAACCGCTTGTATGGCTGTGGCCCGGTATTGGTCCTCTGCGCGCTCTTTGGCCAGAAGGGCAAGGATGCCTATGGCCATTGCCAGATCTGTTAGAACATTCCGTATCCCCTGCTTGACTGACAAACCTAATCGTTAACGCAGCAGTACGTGCGTATTTTGAACTCGATTCGATGGTCATGCTTTTGCGTGGTTTCTAAGCTTAGAACACTGAGCTCCCCCTTCGTCCCTTTAATCTCTGAAACTGTGGCACAGCAAGCCAATCAGCTACTGACAATCAACTTCTGCCAGTCAACCAGGCACTGAGGTCTGAGTAAATCAGCTCCGGAACGGCAACTGTCTTGCCCCGGCTGTATAGCTACGGCCATAAAGGGTCGTTCCTAACCGCTCACTATCTCCGGAATAAACGGTCTAAAGAGGCGGCTTAACTTCTGACTTAAGTCCCTAATGTTAGGTGGTAT
>PYGV01000456.1 GCA_003022385.1 filamentous cyanobacterium CCP3
TTCCCCTACAGCCGCCGCAACACCTGAGGCAGCAGTTCACCCGGCAGCTTCGAGAGCACCGCCTGCTGACCGGGAATGCCAAAAATTTCAAACGTGAGGTGGGCGTTGTAAACCAGCGCGGTGATCAGCACGTCTATCTGGTGGGGGCTGTCGTGCCAGCCTTCGTAGGCCAGCAGGTAGTGGCGCAGGGCTGCATCTAGATGATGCTCGCGGGCTTCGTTTTGGTCTGTGGGCAGGGTTTGGGCCAGCTGGTCATGGACGACGCCGGCACTGTGGCAGGTGGCCCACAGGTCAAACCCCAGGTTAGGGGAAGGCGTCTCCCGCAGAGCGGTTTCAGCTGCCATCAGAGCCAGTTCGTAGGCGGCAACGGCCTGTTGCAGGGCATTCAGGCGGCGGTCATCTCCTGAACTTTGGTCATGGTCCGCTGCCGGAGGCTGGCTCTTGCCCTTCGTAGCGACCTGCTGGGCGAGATCCCAGTAGGCGGTGCCCAGGTTGTTGGCGGTGGCGGCACAGCCAGCGGGGGCGGCCTCAACGGTACGGTACCGGAGGGCGCTCTGGTAGGCGGCGATCGCCCGTTCGAGCAAAAATACGGGCTGCTGGTGCTGGGCCAGGCTCCAGTAGGCAATGCCCAGATTGTTTTGAATCATGGCGTATTCGAGCGGGGCATCGGGGGCGGTGCGGTGGGCCAGGGCCTCGCTGTAGGCGGCGATCGCCAGGGGCAGGTGGCGCTGAGGGTCATCGTGCTGGGCCAGCCGCCAGTGAATGGCGCCCAGGCTGTTTTGCAGGTTGGCGTAGTCGATGGGCGATTGTGCCGCCGGGCTGTGCTCCAGAGCGGTTTGATAGGCCGTTACCGACTTTTTCAGGCAGGGTAATGGGTCCTCCAGATTGGCCAGCAGCCCGTAGACCGTGCCCAGGTTGCCAGCAATTCGCCCTAGCGTATCGGCGGGGATGGCCCCCTGGCCGCCCTGGAGCGCTTTTTCGTAGGTTTGAGCGCTGCGCCGCAGCCAGGGGGCGGGATCGATCATGCCCGGCTGCTGCCCCTGGAGCCAGTAGAGGCTGGCCAGGTCGTTGAGGGCGTCGCACCAGTCGGTGCTACCCTCGGGCAGGCCTGCGATCGCGCGATCGTACATGGCCACGGCAAAATCCAGCCCGCTGGCGGTCGGGGCCTCTATCCCCAGGCGATCGCGCCCCATCTGGCCCAGGGCCAGGTAGGCTCGCGCCAGGGTCAAGGGCCCCGCCTGCTGGTCAACTAAACCTTGAACATAGCGCCACAGGTTGACCAATTCGGCATCTTGGGCCAGGTCTGGGGGCAGCTGCAGGGCATCGGGCGATCGCCGCTCGTCGGGGCTGACTGGGGCAGCCTCAGCGGCAGTGAAAGCGGTTGAAGGCTGCATGGGCTCTGCCCGCTGCAGCGCCGCCAGGGTTTCAGCGGCGGTAGCGCCCAAGGGCGGCATAATCACACTTGAAAACGCGCCCTGCCTGTCCCCCTGCTGTTGACCCTCGTTCCGATCAGCACGGGGCGGCGGCTCTAGCGCTCTTGCTGCCGCCGCATCTAAAAGAGTAGGAAAATCGATGGGTGGAGCAGTGGGTTTGGGCTCGGGATTCTGGGCGGGCTTTGGCTGGGGGGCCGAGGGAGATGATTGTTCCGCTGCGGCAGGTGGGACAGGCTGCTCGAAGGTGGAGAGATCGTCGCGCAGCACCCGCCAGAGGCCGGGAGACTCGGTCGCTGGGCTGGCGGTCGCTGGAGCCGCATCGCGCTTGGCTACCGGGGCGGCGGCGGTCGGAGTCGTCATGGGGCTGGGTTCGCCCACAAACTCAAACAGGCCGCTGCGCGATCGCCAGAACCCCGGCACCGACTGGCGAATTTTGCCCAGCCAGGGGCGCGGCACCCACACCAACAGCCGACAGTCGAGCTGGGTCAGCAGGGCATCGACGCGAATCAGCGAGGCCAAAAATCGATTTTGCACCGTGGGCGACTGGCCCGTCAGCTGGTCGACACCCACAATTTGAAACACAGGCGTGGTCGGCAAGCTGCTCTGGAGCCGCCGCTGCTGCTTCAGCCACAGCAGCACCTCGCGCACCAGATCGGGGCGATCGCCCCCCAGCCGCAGCGTCACCAGGGTCAACTGCCGCGCCCGCACTTCAGGAGCCAGAGGCACCGTCTCGGGCAGGGGGCTAAAGTTGGCCTCCAGGCGCTGGGCCAGCTGTTCTTGCAGGGCCACATCGTCGCAGACTGCGATCAGCAGCTGCCGTCGCAGGTTGAGTTGCAGAGCCAGTCGCAGCTCCTGGTAGGCTTCCTGGTTATGGCCTAGGTAGGTTTGAAAATTCAAAGACACAGCAGCGGTCACAGGGGTAAGATGCAGGCGGCATGGTAAAACTAGTTACTATGAACTAGCGCAAATGGCCAGGCTCAGCACCAAACGCCATTGTTCCGCCCCCTTCCATTAGACTTCACCCCACGCCAATCGTTTCAGGACAACCCCAATCATTTTCAGCCCTGATGAGCGCGACCCAAACGACCTCTCTAGCCCCATCTTCCCTTGAGCTGGCGCTTTTGCAGCAGCTCCAAGCCGCTGGCGGCACCTGCGACGCCCTCACCGCGCTGCCGATCGAGACCAAAAGCTCGCTGCGCCAGCGAGAGCGGGCCTGCCAAACCCTGCGCGATCGCGGCTGGCTCAACTACGACCACGATATCGCTCAGTTTGGCCTCACGCTGACGGGCAAAACCCTGCTCAAGCTCAGCCTGTCGGTGTGGCCCGTCACCCCCGACGAGCTGCTAATTCTCAGGTCGTGCCTGGGCGGCAGACTTCACCCCGACCAGATTCACCGCCGGGTGCCGGTGTACGATCGCCAGCGACGGCTGGAGGGTCTGGCCGAGCAGGGGCTAATTGTGGTGTACAAACGCGCGATCGCCAACCTGCGCCTCACTCCTCTAGGAGAAAAAACATAGGACACACCTCTACCGGTCGCGCAACCATTGCTGCCCTAAGAATGAACCGTCCCCAGCTCCTCCGAGTCAGACGACTCTGGGTCAAACTAAACGAACATCCCCCACAGA
>PYGV01000124.1 GCA_003022385.1 filamentous cyanobacterium CCP3
GAGGGGAATCTCAGCGGGCTGGGGCGGGTTGAGCAAATCCAAGGTGACGCTGGCGGGGCGATCGCTGGAGTCTACCAGACACCTCAACGCGGCAACGGCCCCAGCGCAGGCAAACACCGGCAGGGTATAGCCAGAGCGCGGCGTTGATCGAGCAAAATCCATCGCTACACCTTGAGATTACGGGCTGGGCCAGACGGGCAGAGACTTAACCTGCTCTAGGGTCAGATCTAGATAAGTATCACCTGGGGCCTCACTCCCCACCAGGGCCTGGCCGAAGTAGCCGCGATCGCCATCGTGGGCATGGGGACCGATCGCGATCGCCTCGTACCGACCGGCCCGCTGGGCCTGGTTGAATGCCGACCCAAAAGTCCATTCCCAGCGCGAGGGAAAGAGCACAACGCCCAGGTTGTCAATCCAGTCGTTTTGACCGTAGAAGTGGTAGACCTGCTCAACGGCATTAAAGCCCGTCTGACCGCCAAACACGCCGCCAAACGAGAGCACCGTAATCTCGACCGGCAGCCACTGCTGTAGGTAGGGGGCCGCCCCAAGGGCCACCTGGGCCCCGCCGCTGGTGCCCACCAGTACCAGCTGAAACGGCTCATCGGCCTCTAGCGGAACAGCCTCGGTGGCCGCCATGCGCTCTAGAATAGTGGCCGCGGCTCCCCGGTTGTAGGCTCGCCCGTAGCGGCTGTCGGCGGAGAGGGCCATCCGCCAGAGATTGCGGATCTTTAGCACGATACGCAGCGGGTCGTCTTCCCCAGCACCGCGGTTGGTGAGCTGCCAGACCCAGCGAAAGAACGGCTGGCCGCCCACGTTGTCGCTCACTGCCGAGTAAGGAAACACCCTTCGAACTACAACGCAGTCGGGCACTGCCGCCGCCATTTGGGTCAAAAAGACATCTTCCCCGGGGGCCAAATCAACGTCAGCCACATTGCCCACCCCGGCCAAAAACACCAGGTAGCACGGCGGCCCTGTCCCTGCAGCAACATCCTCTTTGGGCAGTTCGGGGCGCTGCTGGGCCAGACGGTTGCCGTCGCGCAGCCACCACGACAAAGTACTGATCGGCGCTATGGTGCCCCAGGCTAAAAAGAATAGCCCCAGGGCGGTCAGCAGCTTGCCGGTGTCGCCCAGCGATCGCGCGATCAGAGTTTGTAGCAGAGACGTCATCGGCAGCGCCTCAGCGGTAGACTGAGCCAGGTAGTCATAGATTTAACTATGGGTCAGCGGCATTCTATCAGGTGGTTGAGGCAGGTGCTGGCAGATGCCCTCACGCTCAACCAGGATTTTTATGAGCACAGCCATCGCTATCCGGCAGCCGCCCAGTATGCCCGGGGCATTGTGGCGCTGGCGGGTCTGTCCCACGGTCTGGGCAGTGGCCTCATTTTGCTGCTTTACAAGCCCTCCTGGCTGGAACTGGGCCTGGGAATAGCCATCAATAGCATTAGCGTAGTCGCTGGATACTACCTGTGGACCTACGGCCTCTGGAGGATCAACACCTACCTGGCCCCGCCCGTGCCCCCCTACCGGGAGCTGCTGGTGCCGGTAGGGTTTGCCTACACGCCCCAGATGCTCAACCTGCTAACGGTGATTCCGCTGCTGGGCCGACCGATTACCCTGGCCCTGGCCGGGTGGACGCTGCTGGGGGCGATCGCCGCTGTGCGAGCCGGGCTCAACATTGGCCTGGTGAAGGCAACGCTGCTGGCCGGGGTGGGCTTCACCCTGGTGCAGGTGAGCGTTGGCCTGGTGCAGGAAGGGATGCAGAACTGGGTGGCCCCTAGCCTTCTCCAGTAATCGACAGGGCGTCGACCCAGACGCGCGGGCACAGGCCACCAGGGGTGATCTCTACCTCAGGCTCTACGTGCACGATCGCCTTGAGCAGATCGCAGAAGTCGCCGGCCACCGTGGCCGACTCCACGCTGACCCGCTCACCACCGTTCACCAGCCAGCCGTCAAAGGGCAGCGAAAATGATCCCTGGAGCGCATTGACCCCGGCGTGGAGCGCCTGCAGGTCGTCAATGAAAATTACGTTTTGCGCGTTGTCTAGGCTGTACTCGGTCGAAGCCTCGGCCCCCGGCAGCACGTGGTAGTAGCTGGGGCTCACCGATACCTTAGCGCCAATGCTGGCGTGGCCCGTAGGGCTGGCCCCCATGCGCTTGGCCGTACCGGCGCTGTGCAAAAACTGGGTTAGCACTCCCTGCTCGATGATCGGCACCCGCCGGGTGGGGGTACCCTCGCCGTCAAAGGTTTCGGCGCTGACGTTCTCGGGGTGCAGGGCATCGTCGTACACCGACAGCAGCGGCGAGGCCACCACCTGGCCCAGCGAGTCCCTGTTGGACAGGCTGCGGTTGTCCAGCACGCTCTGGGCGTTGTACATGTTGGAAAAGGCCCCCAGCAGACTCAAAAAGGCCTCGCCCGAAAACACCACCCGGTACTTGCCCGAGGCCACCTTGTTGTAGTCGAGGTGGCTGATAGTTTTTTCGGCGGCTTCTTTGAGGCAGCCGTCAATATCGAGCAGGGGCAGGCCCCGGTTCACCCGCATGGCTCCGGCAGAGCGAGGTTTGCGGCCCTCCTGCTCGGTTTTGCTGTAGAGGTACAGCGAGGCGTAGGAGCGGGCTTCCTGGCGCAGGGCCCCGGCGCTGTTCAGGTAAAAGCGGTCGATGCTGCGCTGGGCCAGACCGTTGTAGGGCACGCTGGCGATCGCCGGGTGGGCCTCCAGCAGCTGCTTCTCCACATTCACCAGGGTTGTGATTAAATCGCCCACCGGGGCCGGGGGCACCGTCTCCACCTGCACATCGGCGGTGGGGGCCACCGACTCGGGGCTAAAGTCGGGAATGTGGTCGCTGACGCCAAAGGCGCTGGCCTCCTGGGCCGTTTGCAGGGCCAGATCCATGCCCAGTGGGTCGACATCGCTGGTGGAGGTCACCCCCACCCTTCCGTCGGGGTTCCACACCCGCACAATCACGCTGGAGCGGTTCGAGGCCTTGACCTGCTTGGGGTCGCCCTTGTCAACCTGCACGCTGGTCTCGTCCACGGAGGAGCCGTAGACGTCGTATTTAGAAATGCCAAGTTTTTTGGCGCTTGACTCGGCGTAGGCCGCGATGTCTTGAATAGTGGGCATAGAGGTATAGGGGTGGATGGGTGGATGGGTGGGATATTTAGCTAGACAAGTACTGCTTGAGGGGAGGCTTCAGGGGTGATCCGCTCAAAGTGTAAAACCATAATTTGAGGTGCGCGAAGACCAATCGATTCGTAGGTCCGTCCATCGCGATCGCTAAACTCAACCTCAAAGGCATTGCCATCGGCAAATAGTTCTACGACGGTGCCGACCTGCCCACGGGAAAGCTTATAGTCAGGCAAGTTCGCAGTGAGTGCCACTACATCGAGCAACTTGATGTCTTAAGAGTTCATCTGATTTGAAATCCTCCGAGGCTACAACGGATAACAGGTAGTCAGTCTGGGAATGTCTGAGTTGTGCTCAATGATCCAGCCACTGCGAATAGTTGCACGTCTATTTTTCCACTCAAGGGTGAGGTCAATGGCATACCGTTGACCGAACTCGTCAAGGCGCCCTGGCTTGGCTTTACGGGTAATCACAACGTCCAGCAAAATTAGTCTCAAAGCTTCAGCGGCGGTCATTCCAAGCGTCGTGGCAAAGAGCCTAGCTTTAGGCTTGCCATCGTCGTGGTCGGGGCTTAAGCAATAATCACAGAGTTTGCGAATATCAACTACAGCCTTTGACGCATTGGGAATGAAGTCTGTCCCCTGACTCATTCACTCCTCTACCGACCGCCGACGGTAATGGAGTCAACCTTCAGGTGTGGCTGACCGACGGTGACGTAGATGCTGCCGCTGATCGAGCCGCAGAAGCCAGCGGCGAGGTCGAGGTCGTTAGAGCACATGGAGATTTTGTCCATGATCTCGGTGGCCTCGCCAATCAGCGTGGCACCCTTCAGGGGTTTGGTCACCTTGCCGTTTTCGATCAGGTAGGCTTCGGAAACGGCGAAGTTGAACTGGCCGGTGGGGCCAACGCTGCCGCCGCCCATCTGCTTGCAGTAGATGCCTTTTTCGACCGAGGCAAACAGCTCATCCAGCGAGTAGTCGCCGGGGGCAATATAGGTGTTGCGCATGCGGCTGGCGGCGGCGTAGGTAAAGCCCTGGCGACGACCGCTGCCGGTGCGGGGGTGGCCGGTGCGCATGGAGCCAGCGCGATCGCTCAAAAAGTTCTTCAGCACGCCGTTCTCGATCAGCAGGGTACGCTGGGCGGGCATGCCCTCGTCATCCATGTCGATGGTGCCAAAGGCGTCGGGGGAGATGCCCTCGTCCCAGGCGGTGAGGTTTTCGTGGGCAATCTTCTGGCCCTTTTTATCTATAAAAGGCGTGGTGCCCCGCTCGATCTGAGTGGTCTCCAGCAGGTGGCCGCAGGCCTCGTGGAAGATGACGCCGCCAAACTTGTTGGCCATAATCACCGGATAGGTGCCCGACTCCACGTAGTCGGCGTAGAGCATTTTGCCCGCCGACTCGGCCACATCAGCGGAGGCCGAGCGAAAGTCCCAGTTGCGCAAGAAGGCCGGGTCGCTGGTATCCCCTGCCCGCTGGCCAATGGAGGAGCGATGCTCGCCGTCGGCGCAGAGCAGGTTGTAGCCCACCGACTGGGTGAGGCGAATATCGCGAGCAAAGGTGCCATCGCTGGCGGCCACCAGCACTTCCTGCCAGTCGCGGAAGTAAACCGCGCGGCGCGACTGCACGTGGCTGGCTTCCTTGGCCAGGGCGGTGTTAGCGGCCAGCAGCACGTCGCCCATTTCCTGCATGGAGCTGCACTGGGCTAGCCAGTTGTCTTTGCCTTTGGCGGTGGCGTAGTCGCGCAGCAGCTCCAGGTTGATTTCGGCCAGGTTGGCGTGGGGGCCGGGCAGCGACAGTCCCATAATCGCCAGCGCCTTGTCGAGGGCGGCCTTGAGCCCATTAAAGGTGAGGTCGTTGGTGCTGACGTAGCAGTCGGCCTTGCCCACAAACACCCGCACCCCGGCCCCGGTCACCAAGCGCGGCGAAAGGCTGGTGATAGCGTCGTCCTCGGCCTGGCAGCTGATGTAGTTGTTGCGCTCTAGAAAAAATTCGACAAAGTCGGCCCCGGCAGAGCGACCCAGGCCCAGCAGCGTCGACAGGGTGGCCTCCCAGGCGGCATCGAAGCGATCGCGGGGGGCCGAGTAGTCGCGCTGGAGCAGGTCGTTGGTTTTAATTAAAGGAGTCGGTAAGGGTGCAACCGTCATGCCAAAGAATCCTTGTGGGGTGAGGGGAAATGCCAGTAGGACTCCCCCAGTCTAACAAAACTGGCCCAATCTACCCGGCACAGCCCAACCGACGCGATACAGCCAGGAAAGGACAATTTTTGCTGGCGGCTAAATTTTCAACCCAATCGTAGTTATGGGCACATCCCGCCTTCCCCTCTTCACCCTATGCTGCAAAAATCGCTAGATTAAGCAAAAAATCGCTACTGTTACGTGATCATTTTTGGGTTGTCAGTACAGCTGCGCTTCTTTGCGGAGGATCATCTACAGAGAGAAATTAAGAAGGTTATTCCAATTCGGCCCTTCCCACTCCATCTCTGGAAAGGCTGTGTTACGATAGCCAAAAGATTAAGCAAAGCTAAAGAAAGTTTAGTTTTCTTAGCTCTACTAGTTTCATTCTGTTAGCTCTGCCAAACGTTGCTTGACTCTCCCAAGTCACGGTCCAGCAGACCTTACGCCTCAGCCAATCCTTTCACGTGCTCTTTGACCACGGGCGGACTGCCTCTTTAGCAGGTTATAGCCACGGCTAACCCTGTATTTCGTGGTCTAAATATGGAGAACTCCGCCTGTGGTGGTGCAAAACTCAGCCTCTGTTTCATTATCTGCTTACTCCCAGACCCCAATGGTGCTGGTAGTTGACGATGATGACGACAGCCTCACCCTGATGGCCTACATACTAGAGCAGTTGTCTTGCGAAACCTGCTTTGTCGCTGATGGCCTGGCTGCCCTAGTAGCTGCCCGCCAGCATCATCCCCATCTGATCTTGTCGGATATTCACTTGCCCCAGGTAGATGGCTACAGCCTGATTCAGCAGCTGCGGGCCGATGTCGGCACCCGAGATATCCCTGTGGTTGCGGTGACGGCCCTAGCCGGTCAGGAAAATCGCCAGAAGATTTTGACCGCAGGGTTCAATGACTACATCAGTAAACCCTTTTTGATTGAGCCGCTAGAGCATCTGATCAACCGGTTTATCAGCGTGCCTCAATCGCTCGGCCCTAGGGCTTCCTGGGGTTAGGGCTTCCTGGGGCTAAGGATGCTCGCGACGCCCCTATCAAATTCCCTCGCGCAATACTCGCCCTTCTACAGGCCACTTGCAGCAATAGACCCTATCCGCATCTTCAAAGATGCTAGCGAGATGTCAGAGCTGTATGGTCACCCCTAAAAATTTATGCAGACAAAAGGCGGAAGCTACTCACTCGTGACTTCCGCCTTTTGCTTTTAACTCGAAGACTCTTTGGCAGCGGGTCGTGCCTCCGGCGGGCCAGCGAGAATAATGACCACACTGGTGCGGCCAGTGGCCAGAGTAGCATCGGTCAAAACATCGACGACCTTGCGGTCGAGAGTAGCCTCAACCATCTCAACAATTTGTGATCGCAGTGCCGTTGCCAGATCGTTTCTCACCTGTTCTGCCAGCTCCGATTGGCCTTCGTCTAGCAGCAGCTGCTCGGGCTTGGTAACCGAGTCTTCAACGACAAACAAAAGCTTTTCTTCTAAGATTTGACAGGTGATTTTGCCAGGAGTGTGGTTGAGTTTTTCGCGGTACAACCGCTGAAACTGCTGGGTCAGCCTACGCTGAAGCTGACCCAGCGTGGGTAACAGAGTAGAGGGGGTGGTGTCCATAGGGGTGCTTCGGGGTTTGACAACCGATCGCAAGTCAGATCTTGAGAGTTATGAACGGTTGTGAAATTATTTAACCACGACTCTAGAGGGCACAGCTAAACTAAATTTAAGCAGCTCTAGAGCCATCGTTCAGCCCTAGGTCACCAGGCCCGATCGCAGGGCTCGCACGGCAGCCTTGGTGCGATCGTCTACCCCCAGCTTGTTGAGAATGCTGCGCACGTGAGTCTTCACGGTGCCTACGGTAATGTACGAGCGCTCAGCAATTTCAGCGTTGCTGCACCCACCGACAATCAGCTCGAGAATTTCGAGTTCGCGCTCGGTCAGCGGGTATGATTCTAAAATTTGCTCAAACTCAGGCTCGACCGCCTCAATGGCAACGGTGCGATTGCTAGCCGCCATCGCCCCAGCCGGAGTCTTGCGCACCTGGCGCAGCACCACGCTGGCCACAGCCGGGTCAATCCACGAGTTGCCCTCGTTAGTCTCGCGAACGGCCACAATCAGATCGTCTAGCTCGGTTTGCTTCATGCAGTAAGAGTCTGCCCCCGCAGCAAAGGCGGCCATTACCGCCGCTTCACTGTCGTGCATGGTCAGCATGAGAACGCGGGTTGGATTTTCATCGAGCTCGCCCTGGCTCTGGCGCAGACGCTCTACCAGCTCAATACCATCAATGTCGGGCAGGCCGATATCTACAATTGCAATGTCGGGATGTTCAGTTTCGAGCAGACTGAGGCCCCGCGCCCCATTGGCGGCTTCGCCCACTACGGTCATACCAGGTACTCGCTGGAGCGCCGCCTTGAGGCCCAAACGGGTAAGGTCATGATCTTCAATCAATACGATGCGAATATCTGTCATAGGTGGTCGCCCAAATGAGGCATTGTAAAAAATTACGGGCTATGCTACCGCCCGAGGTCCCCTGATTATGCGCCAACTCTAGAGAGGTGACACGTATCTTCGGGCTGACCTACTGTGCCGTTGGCCTCTTTCTAAGGATAGACCCTGAGTGGCCAAAGGACGTGGCATTTCAGGAAGGTTAACAACGCGCCTGTCTCCCTTTAGAGCATTTCGTTTGAGAAACATCCGTTTAGAGCGGCACACAAACTTGGCCCTTCGGGACGATCGCGGTGAAACTCCAAATAGGCCTTTAGGATAGGTGGTTAAGTGGAGCCTGCCTGCAATTGGTATCAGCCCCTGGACCCGTCTCTCCCTGAACTCTGCCCCTTAACCTCACTCTAGAAAGGATAGTGCCATGGTTGAATACTGGCAGTCTCTGCTGTCGGGGCCGTTTATTCCTCACGGGCACTGCTACCTGTGGCGACCGGGGCTGGTGTGGCTGCACCTGTTATCTGACGCCCTGATTGCGCTGTCGTACTGGACGATCGCGGCGGGGCTGGTCTACTTTGTGCGGCGGCGGCCCGATGTGCCTTTTAAGCCGCTGTTTTGGCTGTTTGCGGCGTTTATTGCCGCCTGCGGTGCCACCCACCTGCTGGAGGTGTGGACGCTGTGGTTTCCAACCTACTGGCTGTCAGGCGCGGTGAAGGGGCTGACAGCCCTGATATCGCTCTACACGGCTCTGGAGCTAGTGCCTCGGCTACCCGCGGCGCTGGCGCTGCCCAATCTGACCCAGCTGATGGATATGAACCAGGCGCTGCAAAGCGAGATCAGCGATCGCAAGCAGGCCGAAGCCGGTCTGCGCGCCGCCGAGGTTGAGGTCAGGCAGCTCAACCAAACCCTGGAAGAGCGAGTGCAGCGCCGCACCGCCCAGCTGGAGGAGGCCAAGCAGCAGATCGAGACCCTGCTGGAGCAGGAGCGGCGCGATCGCACCACGCTGCAGCAGGCCAAAGATGAGCTGCAAGATACCGCAGAGCGGCTGAATCTGGCCCTCAGCGCTGCCCAGATGGGCTCCTGGGACTGGCACCTCGACAGCAACACCCAGATCTGGTCACCTCAAATCGAGCGCATTATGGGGGTCACACCCGGTACAATACCCCAGACGGTGGCGAGCTGGGCCGAGCGGGTGCACCCCGACGACCTGCCGACCATACAAGGGTTGGTGGATGAGGCGATCGCCGCTCAGAGCGAGTTTGCCGGGCAGTATCGACTGCGCTGGCCCGACGATACCTGGCGCTGGGTTAGCGCCTACGGTCGCGTGGTGGACGTCAAAGACGGCCACAGCCAGCGCATGGTTGGCGTCATGCAGGATATTACCGCCGCTAAGCAGGCCGAGCTTGATTTGCGAGCCAGCGAAACCCGGTTTCGGGCCGTGTTTGAGCAGGCGGCGGTAGGTATGGCCCGCCTCGACCTGGAAGGGCACTGGATTCAGGTCAACCAGAAGCTCTGCGACAGTTTGGGCTACCGACCCGACGAGTTGATCGGTTGCCACTTTCAATCCATCACCTATGAAGGCGACAAGCGCCAGGATGAGCACTACTACCAGCAGTTGCTCACCCAGCACACCCCCTGTCAGTTTGAAAAGCGCTACCTGCGCAAAGACGGCACCCCCCTGTGGACCCTGGTTACAGCTTCGGTCGAAAGCGATGATGCCGCCGGTCCTTCAGCATTAATTGCCATCATTGAAGATGTTGAAGACCGCAAAGCCGCCCGTGAAGAGCTGCTGCACCGGGCCGACGAGATGGCCCACACCAACCTGGTGCTGGCCCATACCACCGCCATGCTGGAGCAGCGCAACGCTGAACTAGACCAGTTCGCCTACGTCGCCTCCCACGACCTCAAAGCGCCCCTGCGCGCCATCTCTAACCTGGCCGAATGGCTGGGCGAAGATCTGGGCAATCAGCTGCCGCCCGAAAACCAGCACCAGCTGGAGCTACTGCGCAGCCGGGTAGACCGCATGGAAGCCCTGATCAACGGTCTGCTGGAATACTCGCGGGTAGGCCGCCGCCAGCGCAGCATTGTGGCGATCGACCTCAACGAGCTGCTGACCAATGTCGTCGATTCTCTGGCTCCGCCTAAGTCGTTTGTTGTTGACGTTCCGACCGACTTGCCCACTCTCTACAGCCACAAAACCGCTCTAGGACAGGTGTTTGCCAACCTGATCAACAACGCCATCAAGCACCACCACCGCGATCGGGGCACCGTGCGCGTTAGCTGGCGGCACCAGGGCAAGTGGATCGAGTTTGCCGTCGACGACGACGGCCCCGGCATTGCCCCCCAGTACCACGACAAAATTTTCACCATCTTTCAAACCCTCAAGGCCCGCGACGACTTCGAAAGCACCGGCGTGGGCTTGGCCGTGGTGAAAAAAATTATCGAAGCTGAAAAGGGGCGGGTGTGGCTCACCTCTACCGTGGGTGAGGGCACCACTTTCTACTTCACCTGGCCTTTTGCCCAAACCCCGCCAGCTCAGGGCGATAGCGATTTTTGAAGCGGCTTAATGGCGAATCCACCTGGCCAAATCTCGCTTTACAAGCGATACCAAAGAGGGAGTATTGCCGTCTGGCACCCCGATAGAGTTAAAGCTGGGCAGACTACAAACCACCAAATTAAACAAGTTCCCCTAGATCGCTCCGCTAAGATAGCAATGCCCTACGCGCGTAAGCCTTAACCTATCGTGACCCAGCCGCCCGCCAACCCCGACCCGCAGCCAAATCCACCCCTCGAGCCGCTGACCCGGATGCAGGTGCTGGCCGCTATGGGTGTAACGGCGATCGTGCTGCTGCTGATTTCGAAAGTGTGGCTGTACGTTGACTCGGCGGGCCTGCTGCCGCTGCGGCTGTCGCTGCAAGACGGGCTGCTGGGTCTGGGCCTGGGCCTGGCGATTACCCTGGCCAGCGGTGTCATCTACCGGCTGTGGCCCGCCTACCGCCACAGTGCTGACACCTACCTAACTATGGTGCTACAGCCCCTCCAGTGGCCCGATTTGATTTGGCTGGGGCTGCTGCCGGGGCTGAGCGAAGAACTGCTGTTTCGCGGCGTTATGCTGCCTGCGATCGGGCTCAATACCCTGGGCGTTGTGGTTTCGGCGGCTAGCTTTGGGGTACTGCACCTGAGCAGTTTGCAGCAGTGGACTTACGTGGTGTGGGCGACAGCCATTGGTCTGGTGCTGGCGATTGGGGCGGTGCTGACGGGCAACCTACTGGTGCCCATTGTGGCTCACACTGTGACCAACCTGGTCTCTAGCGTCGTGTGGAAGCTGCGCCAGCAGCACACAACAGCCTAGAGGAGAGCCCATGGCCTCGCTCCCTTCGACTCCGCTCAGGAAGCAAGGCCGGAGGGCGTCTGCAACAGGGCGAGGGAGCCTGGTCATGCATACAGTTGTCAGGGATTGATGGCAATGTCAATAGAATTCAGGTTTTGGTATACCGCTATCCAAAAATTCTGTTTATTCTGTCTAGAGAGCATGGCGCTGGGCGCACCCTCGACGTTGCTCTGCTAACTCCTACTAAACCCTTAGCCCTAATTGGGATGTGAATAGAGGTTGTCGATGGATTGCAGTGCTATTCAATTTAAGTACACCGATCGTTTTTCTGCGGCCGATCTAAACCAGCTGGTGAGTCTATTTCAGGCGGCGGCGTTCTGGGCTAAAGATCGCACTCGGGCCGACATGGAAACCGCGATCGCCCACAGCTACCCGGTCGTTACCGCCTGGGACGGCGACCAGCTGATTGGCTTTGCCCGCGCCACCTCCGACGGCGTGTTTCGCGCCACTATTTGGGATGTAGTAATTTCGCCAGACTATCAGGGCGGTGGGCTGGGCCGCCGACTGGTCGAAACCCTGGTCGCCCACCCCCACATGAGCCGGGTCGAGCGCGTCTACCTCATGACCACCCACCAGCAGGGCTTTTACAAGCGCATCGGCTTTGAAGAAAACGCCTCAACCACGATGGTGCTCTACAACAGCGCTGAGTTTGAAATGCTGCCGCCCCTGGGCTCACCGGCTGAGGTGATGACTGAGATCACGGTTGGTTAAGAACCCATTACCGCCGTCTACCCCTGACAGGGAGTAAGGTACGCTACCATTTTGTAGGCATGGCTCCGGGGTGGAGCTCCCATTAACATAGGCCAAATTCAATGCATCAAACCCAGGATCTTCACGTTGTTGAGACTCGCCCCCTCGTCAGCCCGGCGCTGCTGCACCATGAGTTTCCCATGTCGGCTGAGGCCGCGACGCTGGTGGCTGAGGCCCGCGATCGCATCCGCCACATTCTCTACAACGAAGATCGCCGCCTGCTGGTCATTGTCGGCCCCTGCTCGGTGCACGACATCGACGCCGCCTATGAGTACGGCCAAAAGCTGGTCAACCTGCGCCACGAGCTATCGGGCCAGCTCGAAATTATCATGCGGGTCTACTTCGAAAAGCCCCGCACCAACGTGGGCTGGAAGGGACTGATCAACGATCCCCATCTCGACGGTAGCTACGACATCAACACCGGACTGCGCTTGGCTCGCAAGCTGCTGCTCGACTTAGCCCAGCTGGGGCTACCCGCCGCTACCGAGCTGCTCGACCCGGTGACACCGCAGTACATCGCCGACCTGATTGCCTGGACCGCGATCGGCGCGCGTACCACCGAAAGCCAGACCCACCGTGAAATGGCCTCTGGCCTCTCGATGCCCATCGGCTTTAAAAACAGCACCGACGGCAGCCTGCAGGCCGCCATGAACGCGATGGTGGCCGCCAGCCGCCCCCACCACTTTTTGGGCATTAACCACAGCGGGCTAGCCAGCATTGTCACCACCACGGGCAACCCCGATGGGCACCTGGTGCTGCGCGGCGGCAAGGGTGGCCCCAACTTTAGCGGCGATCATGTAGCCAAAGCCGCCGAAGAAATGGCTAAGCTAAAGCTTAATCACCGCGTGATGATTGACTGCAGCCACGCCAACGCCAACAAAGATCACAACCGCCAGACCGCCGTACTCGACGACATCGCCGCTCAGGTGCGGGAAGGTTCGCGCCATATTCTCGGCGTCATGATCGAGAGCCACATTAAGTCAGGCAACCAGCCTATCCCCGACGACCTGCGGCAGCTCACCTACGGCCAGAGCATCACCGATGCCTGTGTAGATTTCGACACCACCGCCGCCATGCTGCGGAAACTAGCCAGTGCAGTGGAGCCGTCGCTGCAGGCCGCATCGCTGGGCTAAGCTCGCTTTCCCTGGGGTGGAAAGTCTCTAATGAAGCTGGGTCGTCAGGGCCCAATCCACGGGCGTATCTAAAGGTTAGGGGAAGGGTCTGTCAGCGACTTTGGGACCGAGGGGAAGAGGTCATCAAAGCGGCCATTGGCCCAGGCCAGTCTGAGCAGCAGGAGATGGTTGAAGCCATCCTCACTCCAGCGCATGCCAACGCCCTTGAAGCGCTGCTGAATGAGCCATTTACAGGCACTTTCCACCATTCCTGAGCCCAAGGGGAGTCCTAGACGGTCAAAGGTTTGATAGCGAGTGTGCTGGTGGTGACGCTGAAAATAGGCCTGCACCTGTAGCAGGGTGGCAAAGGCAGAGGCAGACCAACCCGGCCAGTGAATCAACTGGGTCAACGTCTGGCGGACCCGGTGGGCTTGGCCATGGCGCAGCAGGTGTCGCCAGCGGCGGAACCAGGCTTGGGCTTCAGCGGAAGTCAGGGTGCCGAAGAGCGCCTGAGTGGCCCGAGCCAGATGACCGGCGGCATGGAAGAAATCGAGGACGGCCACCGCCGAGGCAAAACAGGTGCGGTAGACCCGCCAAAAGCCGCGTCCACCATCGCTGAGCCAGACGACAAGCGGGGCGGTGTCCACGCCCTGGCGGGTCGCTTCGAGTTGTAGCGGTGGGATGAACTCATCGATAGTGCCCAACACCGCCACCAATCGGCGTCTCAGCAGTTGGGGGACACCCTCTCCCGCCCGAGTCATCCGGCTGCC
>PYGV01000125.1 GCA_003022385.1 filamentous cyanobacterium CCP3
GTCGATCGGGGTGCCCGTCGGTACAGCTTGGGAACACGTTGGTATTGCCCACTGGTCACCACTCTGGGGCTCCGGTAGCACTGCACAAGCAAGTTGGGCAAATCCCCGATACCATTCTTATGGCACCCGCTACCACTGCTACCACCTGGGTTTTAGTCGATGTTAGTGAGGCCATTGTAGAGGTTACCGTCTTGGGAGGGGCGGTGACAGTGGGCCCCGAGCGTGATCCAAGATCAGTTGCTGCTCTACAGCGCTATACTCTGCGCCGGGATGCCTCTGGCCGCTATCAAGGGCAGCTCACCTCACTTTCTGAAAGCGATCGCCTTGCGATTGCCAAGGCTACCGAGATCAACGCCTTTCTAAATCCCAGCCGCTGGACACCTGAAATTGCTGCCCAACTGCCACAGTATCAGCTCTATCAAGATGCGCTGGTTGCGGCTGTGCTTCCTGATCCGGCGGTTCAAGCCATTGATTTCACTCTGCTCAGCCGAACCTCGCAGTTTGCCGGACGGGTACAGATTGTGGGAACTGTAACTAACCTCGGCGGGCCATTTACGTCTCGCGCTGGGCAGCAGCAGGTGCAGCTTTACGAAACTCCTTTGGGAGGAAGATCCCAGCTAGTGGCCAGTCAAGACTTTCAAAATCTGGCCCCTGGAGAAACAATCCGGGTGAACTACCAGCGCGATTGGAAGGCCTCCTCCCCAGCGGAGGGAGAATTTCCGCCTAGCTATCAAGTCGTTATTTCCTATGATCCTGATATTGCCATAGACGGCAATTCCCATAACGACGACAGCAACCTGCAAAACAATCGACTGGAGCGCAGCGGGGCTGGTATCAATGGGCTGTTTAACTAAACCAAACTCGGTAGTGGCCTTGACAAGGACGAAAGCTAATTTTCCATCCCAGCCAATCGTCTGGCTCAGGCCTTGGGTACAGAGTCTGCTGCTGCTGGGAGCGTTGGCTATGCCTGCTCAAACTCAACCTCAAGCCTGTACAGAAGCCACCATTGAACGTCATCTAAATGCGATGGTGCAGTGGACAGAGCGAGAAGCGGCGCTAGAGGCTATTCAACGGTGTGGGGTTGAGGCAATTCCGGGGCTGGTGACGGCCCTTAATTGGGGCGATCGCGACATCAGCCTGGAGGCGATCGCCGCCCTCGAAACCCTTTTAGCTTTCCCCGATGCCCGTAGCTGGGCCGATCGGTGGACTCCGCTGATCGCCGCCCTGACCGATCTCCTCGCTACCCATGGCGATGGACAGGTGCGGTCGGCTTCGGCAGCCGTACTGGGCAGCCTTGCAAGAACGGTAGACAATGCCACCCAGCACCGGGCGATCGCCCCCGCCCTCATCAATGCCCTCAGCGATACCGACCCTGTCGTGCAGATTAACACCGCCTATGCCCTAGGGCAGGTTAGGCAGGGAGGCGATACCGTCACCCAGGCGCTGCAGTCTGCCTTGGCACCTGCCGCCGCAAACCCAGACCTTCAGGCGGCGATCGCCCGTGCCCTGGCCCATTTGAGCGTCACCGCTCCACTTGTGGAGCTGCTCCAGGACAGTACTGCGGAGGACACCGTCAAAATTGCCGTATCCAGAGGGCTGAGGGCCGTCACCAAACCGACTCAGCCAGTGGTCGATGCCCTAGTCAATACTATGCAGTCTACTCAAGTAGAATTGGCTATCGAATCGTCCTCAGCCCTGCATACTATCGCCCAAAACAACCCTGAGCAAACAGGCATCCTCCTACTGCCGCACTTAAAGGTGCTGACGACAAATTTAGAAAATCCCCACCCTACAGTTTTAGCCAATACGGTGGGGCTGCTGGGAGTGGCAAGCGATCGCATCCCCCAGGCCAATCTGCCCCGCGCTGAGCGAGTGGCCCAAACTCAAACCCTCCGCCAGGGTCTGGACAAGCTTAAAGCTAACCCCGGCACCAGCGCTGCCCTTGAGCAAGACCTTGACCGGGCTATTCGCTCGACCCAGGCGGGGAATCCTGCTGTTGAGCGGGTCATGGCTGAGGCGGTGCGGATAGGCGGCACTACGCTGCTGATCCACAGCCTTTTTTGGCTGGCGCTGGTGGCTATCTACCCCACCTCGCCCCAGGTGCAGGCTATTTTTTTCTGGAATCCTCGGGTGCGCAAGCTCTTTGGCCTGGGCTATGTGGAGCTGGCCCTCACCTGGGTGCCCTGGCTGCGGGCCAAGCTGTTTGCCCCCTTTCGTGCCAATCTGCTGGCTGAGGTGGATCTGGGGAAAGGGATCGAGCCCGTTTATTTTGCCGGGTCTGATGTCGTGCGCCGGGGCGACAGCCAGCGACGGCCTCTGGTCGAGGCTATCCCCGAGGTGAAGGGGCAGGTTGTGCTGGAAGGCGAATCGGGCCTGGGCAAGACCATGACGCTAAAGCAGATGGTGCAGCGCAGTCGTCGCCTGGTTGTGTACTTGCCTGCCCGCCGCTGTGCGGGCGGGGTAATCGAGGCCATTCGCGATCGCCTCCACGGCCCCATCCAGGACGGCGACTTTTTGCAAAGTTTGATCTACAGCGGTGCGATCGACATCTGCATCGACGGTCTCAACGAAGTTACCCCCGACACTCGCGCCAAAGTCAGCCTCTTTGCTGAAACCTACTTCAAAGGCAACCTGGTGATAACCACCCAGCCCATGGATTGGGAGCCGCCGAACAACGCCACCGTCTATGTGCTGCAACCGCTGACCTCTGATCAGATCGGAGCTTTTTTGCTGTCACGATCGTCCACCCTACCCGTCACCGCCCCGGTGACGGGGGCTCAATACGAGCAGGCCTGTCGGGCCTTTCTCGACCAGCTCCAGCCCGATCAGCTAGGCCGGGAGGTCATGGCCCACACCCTCTCTAACCCTATGGAGCTAACCGTAGTGGCCCAGATGCTTGCCGACGGCAAGCAGCCCGACTTGCTCAACCTGCAACAGCAGCAGTACAACGCTATGGCCAGCCGCTACCAGTACATCAATATGCACCAGCCCTTTCCCCTGGCAGCCTTTGCCGAAATGGCCTACGAAATGCGTCAGACCGATGCATCTATCATTCCTGCCGAATCGTGGTTCAAGGAACTCAACTGCATGGAAGATTACCGTATGGTGCTTAGCCGTCAGCTCGACAACGCCAAGGGAGGCACTACAACCGAATGGCGTTTTCGCCATGAAAAAATCCAGGACTTTTTTATTGTTCAAACGTTTTGGGGCCAGGACAACGAGCGTCCAGCCATGCACCTGGGCGATCCTCGCTTTCGGGGGGTGTATTTTCTACTGGCGACCGAGCTGCCCCTGGCGCAGGCGATGCAGCTGCGGGAGCTGCTGATTACCCACGCAGTGAAGACAAAAGATCATACGGTCAGCGATCGCTTTATTGAGCTGCTGCAGACCCGTTCCGCTGCTGAACCCTAACTCAGAGAATGAACTATACGGGACCTGTCGGCATAACTGCCCCCTCTAGGGTGGTTATACCAATCCAGTATGATGTTGAGCATTATGGAGGGTAGTGAAAAGGAGCTAAGCGCAATTAAACATAAAACGTTCCAGCCAATAATTTCCAGCTTTACTACGTGCGTCCATGTCCCCCAATGACGGCCATGGCCAAGTCATATTCATCATCAAACATCTGACCGGCAGTCTCGTGGCACTTCAGTTATCGCCATTCGAGGCCACTGCTGCTGGACCAAGCGACTGGTGTGAAGCGAGTCGTTGTCCTGCACAATCACGGTGACGCGCTCCGTCTGCGCTAAAGTCTGTGAGGCTTTCTGAGCCACCCAATCCATCGTCGACTAGGCCCTCCTCAGCCGCCAGCACCAGGGTCTCTAAGTCGGCCTGCTTGAGGGCTTTCTTGAGCGGGTCTTGCTTCCGTCGGTGGCTGTGTCGGGTTCGTTTCCACCGATATTTTTTTTGGAGCAATCGTCGCAGGCGGTCACTACTCAAGTCCACCCAGCGCTCTTGCTTAAGCCTTTGAGCTAACTGAGCGCTGGTATAGGTGCGCGGTCACGCGTCCGATATGGAGCCGTCTGAGCTTGCCGTAGTTCGCTTAAGGTACAATCTTCTTCCTCGGTCAACGTGATGCGCAATGGGGCGGGCCTAGGCGGGCTCTCGAGCTAACCCTCCTATCTTGCGTTTAATTTAAACCCCCTACTTATTCCACGCAGCGGCTTCATGATTGTTGCTCAGCTATAGCGAAAAAGGGCAGGCTTGCGCCTACCCCTTTCAGTTAACTAGCTGACGGGGTCTATTCCACCCCTTCGATGCGGTCTTCAACTTCCTGGTAGAGCTCTTGGAGCTTCTCCAGATTTTCGTCGCTGGTTTCCCAGTAGCCGCGCCCGTTCACCTCCAGCAGGGTCGAGACCATGCGGCGGAACGAGTTGGGGTTGAGATCCATCAGGCGCTTGCACATCTCCGGGTCTTGGATGAAGGTGGTGTTGACATCTTCGTAGACCCAGTTGTCGACCGCGCCAGCGGTGGCCGACCAGCCCATGGTGTTGACCAGGCGCTTGGACAGCTCGCGAACTCCCTCGTAGCCGTGGGAGAGCATGCCCTCGTACCACTTGGGGTTGAGCATCTTGGTGCGGGCATCCAGTCTCACCGTTTCCGACAGGGTGCGCACCTGGGCGGTGGCGGTGGTGGTATCGGCGATGTAGGCCGCCGGGGCCTTGCCGTCTTCGCGCAGGCTGGCCACTAGCTTCGTTGGGTCTGAGTCGAAGTAGTGGGACACATCGGTGAGGGAGATCTCCGACGAATCCAGGTTTTGGAAGGTGGCCTCGGCGGTTTTGAGGGCCGACTCAAACAGGCCGCGGTTGCTGTCCATGACGCCGGGGTTGTCGGAGTTGAAGGCAAAAGACTTGCGCTTCAGGTACATCTCCTGGAGTTCGGCTTCGTTCTCCCAGGTGCTGTTCTCCACCGCCAGGTTGATGTTGGAGGAGTAGGAGCCCGAGGCGTTGGAGAAGATGCGGGTAGCGGCTTCGCGCAGGCCAATGCCCATCTCGGCAGCCTGCTCCAGGGCGTGCTTGCGGACGAAGTTCATCTCCAGGGGCTCGTCGGCTTCGGCGGCCATTTTGACGGCGCGATCGAGCAGGGCCATCTGGTTGATGAACAGGTCGCGGAACACCCCGGAGCAGTTGACGACGATGTCGACCCGGGGACGACCCAGCTCTTCGAGGGAAATCAGCTCCAGCTTGTTGACCCGGCCCAGGGAGTCGGGCAGGGGCTTGACGCCCACAAACCACATCATCTGGGCCAGGGACTCGCCGTAGGTCTTGATGTTGTCGGTGCCCCAGAGCACGGTGGCGATGGTTTCGGGGTAGGCGCCGCCGTTTTCCTGGCGCTGGCGCTCCAGCAGGCGATCGACCACGATTTTAGCCGACTGCACCGCTGCGGTGGTGGGGATGGACTGGGGGTCGAGGGCGTGGATGTTTTTGCCGGTGGGCAGCACGTCGGGGTTGCGGATCGGGTCGCCACCGGGGCCGGGGAGCACGTACTCGCCTTCGAGGGCCTGGAGCAGACCGCCCAGCTCGTTGTCGGCGCAGACCTGCTCCAGACAGAATTCCAGGTACTCCATCAGGGGCTTGATGGCTTCGCCATCGACCTTGGTGTAGCCCGCGTCGTGGAGGGCTTTGATCCAGGGTTCCTTGCGGCCAATGTTGAAGAAATTGAGCCGCGACACCATGGAGACGCGCCCTTCAGCGTCGATCTGCTCGTGGACGAGGGCGGCGACGGCGGCCCGAACGCCCTGGTTGATGTCGTAGAGGAGTTGAACGTCGGCGAGGTGACCGCGATCGCTATTCCCATAAATCTCGTCAATATCCCGCCCAATGCTCTCAGCAATCAGGCGCTGGAGGCTCTTCATGCCCTCCTCTTCGCGATCGAGGCTGCCGATGTTGACCAGGGTGGCGATCGCCTCCTCAGCGGTGGGCGGCTTGCCCACCACGTGCAGACCGCAGGGCAGCAGCCGCGACTCGATCTCCATCAGCTTGATGTAGATCTTGCCCACCAGGTTGTCGCGCTCTTCGTTGGAGAGTTCAACCGTGTCGCCTTCGGGTAGCTCCACATCGCGATCCAGGTTGCAGATCCGTGCGGTTTCGATGATGGCGTTGACGATCTGCACCGCCCGACCGCTCTCTTTGTTGCCCTGGTAGGAGCCGATCAGCTCGCTCAGTTCCTTCAGCCCCTTATACAGGCCCGCGTTCTCGGCGGGGGGAGTCAGGTAGCTGATGGTTTCGGCGTAGCCCCGGCGCTTGGCGATCGTGGCCTCGGAGGGGTTGTTGGCGGCGTAGTAGTAGAGGTTGGGGATGCTGCCGATCAGGTTGTCGGGGTAGCAGGTGCCCGACATGCCCATCTGCTTACCAGGCATGAACTCCAGCGAGCCGTGGGTGCCAAAGTGCAGCACCGCATCCGCCCCCCAGATTTTGTTCAGGAAGGTGTAGTAGGCGGCAAAGCCGTGGTGGGGGCTGGCGGAGCGGGAGAACAGCAGCCGCATGGGGTCGCCCTCGTAGCCAAAGGTGGGCTGCACGCCGATGAACACGTTGCCAAAGGCCTTGCCGTAGACCAGCATGTTCTCGCCGTCGGTGTTGAGGTTACCCGGCGGCGGGCCCCAGTTTTCTTCCAGGCGTTCAGCATAGGGTGTGAGGGCCTGGTACTCGCGCACCGGCATGCGGTAGGCGATATTCAGCTCGGGGCTGTTGTACTGGGCTTGGGCATCGTGGATGACTTCCTGCAGCAGGGCCTCGGGCGACTCAGGCAGATCCTGCACGTCGTAGCCGTTCTGCTTCATCGCCTCCAGCACTTTATAGATCGAGCCGAACACGTCCAGGTAGGCGGCGGTGCCCACGTTGCCCTTGTCGGGGGGAAAGCTGAACACGGTGATCGCCAGCTTCTTGTCGAGCTTGGGCTTGCGGCGCAGGTTGGCCCACTTCATCGCCCGCTGGGTGATGGATTCAATGCGGTCCTGAAGCGAAATCGCCCGTCCGGTCAAGCCGTCGCGGCCCGACAGCACAATCGGTTCGATCGCCCCATCCAGCTCAGGAATCGCCATCTGCAGGGCCACCTGAATCGGGTGCAGGCCCAGGTCGCTGTCTTCCCACTCCTCGGTGGTTTGAAAGACCAACGGTAAGGCCACCATGTAGGGGCGGTTGAGGCGCTTCAGGGTTTCAATCGCCTTGGGGTGATCCTGCCGGGCGGGGCCGCCCACCAGGGCAAAGCCCGTGAGGGACACCACCGCATCCACAATCGCCCGGTCTTTTTCCACCGGGTCAAAGAAGTAGGCATCCACGGGCTTGGAGAAGTCCAGACCGCCCGCAAACACGGGGATCACCTTCGCCCCCAGGTACTCAAACTCCTGCACCATGGCCACGTAGTGGGCTTCGTCGCCGGTGACCAGGTGGGTGCGCTGCAGCACCAGACCGATGGTGGGAGCGAGGGGATCTTTCAAATCCTCAGAAATGTCGCGACGGGAGCTGTGCCAGTTGAGGTATTCCTTGATGTCCTCAAACATGGTGGGGGCCATGGGGTGCCAGATGCCCATGTCGGGGTAGGTGACGGGCTCTTCGTAGTCGATACTTTCGGCCTGGGGGGCGCCCTCGATGGGGCTGTCGGTGATCACGTAGCGATCGGCCAGCATGAGAAAGAAGTTTTCCAGGTTCTCAGGCGATCCGCCCAGCCAGTACTGAAAGCTGAGCATGAAGTTGCGGGCGTCCTGGGCCTTTTCCACGGGCAGGTACTTGAGCACCGTGGGCAGGGTGCGCAGCAGCTTCAGCATGGCGTCCTGGAAGCCTGCACCTGACTTCTCCTTGCGCTTTTTCATGAAGGAGCCAATCATGCTCTTCGACTGGCCCAGCTGCGCCATAGAGAAGCTGCCCATCTTGTTGAGGCGCATCACCTGGGGCATGGAGGGGAAGCAGACGGCCACGTCGAGCTGATCGCGCAGGGGGGCAACGGCCTCGACCACCTTGTCGGCCAGGTCTTCGATGAAGATCAGCGAGGCGATGAAGACGTTGGCCTCGGCCACATCTTGCTTGAAGGCCTCGTAGTTGTTGGCGTCGCGCAGTTCTTCGATCAGGTAGCCGTTGACCTCAAAGGCGACCTGGGAGTTGTTGGCGTTGATCGACCGAATGGCGGAGGATAGGGAGCTTTGGTATTGAGGCTCCAGAACCACATAGACCACCTTGACCAGACGCCGCCCGTTCAGATCGTCGGGGGCAATGTGGCGCACAGTGGGCTTGACGTGGGTGAACATGCAGTAAAACTCCTTTCGAGGCTAAGGCGGGGTCGGGGAATGGCCGGGTGCGAAGCCGAGTTACAGCGACCGGAACGCACCGGAGACACGTCCTAAGGGATTGTATAGGAAATATTTCGTAACGAAAGCAAAATCAAGTATGCCTTTCATGTTTGTATCAGAAAACCTTGTCAGCTAAGGCTTAGGGCGATTAGGCGACACAATTTGAAATAAATCAGACTCGGCTTTGTAAACAAAATTTACAGTACGGCGCGATCGCTCCTCTCATCTTCGTAACAAAAACTTAACTAATTCTGGGTATAGCTAAATGGCTTGGGGCTCCCCTGTATATGCGATGGCTATATTTGCCGACAGGATGGTATCGAGAGCTACACCGATGGCCAGAGCGTTAGCTGCGCCTGCTAAAAACTCGACGTGCTAGCATGGGCTGACCCATATTTGTGGGTAGTAGGGCATGGGTTTATGGGTGATAGGGTATGGGTGTCTCTTATGAAAACAACAGTTGAAATTAACGACGCGCTGCTTTTGCGGGCAAGGCAGGTTGCCGCTGCCCGTCAGCAGACCCTAAAAAGCATTCTGGAGGCGGCTCTGCGCCAGTATTTAGACGACAGCGCGCCGTCGCAAACTCCTTTTAAGCTGCGCAAGCACACCTTTGAGGGCCAGGGCTTGCAGTCTGCGGCCCAAGGCGATTGGCCTACGGTACGAGAGCAAATCTATGAACGTCGCGGCGGATGATTGCGGTTGATGCCAATATCCTCGTTTATGCCCACCGCAAAGACTCGGAGTGGCACGAACTGGCCGATCGCTGTTTAACGCAGCTAGCTGAATCTAGAGCCCCGTGGGCTATTCTCTGGCCCTGCATCCATGAGTTCATTGCCATTGCCACTCACCCTCGCATCTATGACCCACCGACCCCGCTGGCAGATGCGCTAGAGCAGGTTGACTGCTGGCTAGAGTCTCCCAGCCTGGTTTTGCTGAGTGAAACGCCAAGCTATTGGAACGCTTTGGAAGTGCTCTTAACCAACAGCCGAGTCGTAGGACCGCTGATTCACGATGCCCGGATTGCAGCCCTGTGCCAACACCATGGCGTGACGGCACTATGGACGGCCGATCGCGACTTTAACCGCTTCCCCAGCCTGCGGGCGGTTAATCCGCTGGTTTTGTAGCGAGTTGGGTTCGAAGTTCATCTGCTGGGGGATAGTTTAAAATTGATCTGTGAAAGCGATCGCATCCCTTGACGCTCTAGCCCACTGGAGTGTGTACCCTAGATGGGTAATGCGGTTTGGATACTGACTATGCGCCTCAATCGGTCTCTAGCGACGGTTTTTGCCCTGGCTGCGCTGGTGCCCCTGGCGGCCTGCGGCAGCAGCACGATGGAATCTATGTACACCGGTCATTCAGCCGGAGATATGGCAGCCAGCGACGGTACAGGGGGCGATATGCACGCTGGGCACCAGATGGATCTTGGCCCCGCCGATGCCACCTACGATCTGCGCTTTATCGACGGCATGATTCCTCACCACGAGGGGGCATTGGTGATGGCCGAAGCGGCCCTGGAGAATTCTCAGCGGCCTGAAATTCGGCAGCTGGCCGAAAATATTATCGCGGCTCAGCAGGTCGAAATTGCTCAAATGCAGGAGTGGCGAGCGGCCTGGTACCCCGATGCCCCCACTGTGCCCATGATGTACCACGCCGAAATGAACCACGACATGCCCATGAGCGAAGAAATGATTGCCGCCATGCGCATGGATGTGGATTTGGGTAAGGCCGATGACGAGTTTGATCAGCGCTTTATCGACGCCATGATTCCTCACCACGAGGGGGCGGTGAAGATGGCGGAGGACTTGAGGGTCAAAAGCACTCGACCCGAACTGCTGACCTTAGCCGACGAAATCATTGCTTCGCAGCAGGCCGAAATCGATCAGATGAAGCAGTGGCGACAGAACTGGTACAGGCAATAGAGGCATTTGGCAGAACGAGTAGCCAGCTGGGAGTGGTGCGATCGCATCACTCCCAGCTGGCAAGAATGAGACGGTAGCTCACTGGGAAAATCCTAGGCGTTGCTTCACCTCTTCCCAGGTTGAGCCAGCGGCCGGGTCTCGTTGATACTGCTCCAACCGTCGATCTAGTTCTTGCTCCTGAGCTTCGCTTAGCGACAACTCCCCTTGATTGTCCAGAATGCTATCCCAAAGGTCTTCAGCCAGTTGGATCCGCTCAGCAATACTTAGCTCTGAGATTTCAAGCTTCAGAAGAGGATGACTACTCATGGGTAGGTACACAGTAAAGTCGTGTGCTTTACCTACTCTAGCGTAGGGCGTATGGCCTAAATCTCAACCAGGGGTGAGTCATTCCACTAACGCCCTGGTATGAGCAGTAGGTGACAGCGAGAAACTGGGTTTCTGCTGCGCTAGTTCACAGTTGTCTAGCGCTCGCGACAAAGAAACCCCGTTTCTACAGCACAACCTTACTCAAGCCACTGTTTGACGCGGGCCAGACTCTTCCAGTCGGGCTTGCGGGTGAGGCCGTCGTCAATGCTCTGCATCACTTCGGTGCGCAGGTCATCGGCTACCGACATGACCTGGCTAGCAATCTCAACGTGCTCGCGCACGCCGGGCTTACCCGCGTCAAGCATGGCTACCGCCAAATTGACCCGACCCTGAGGATCTTGGGGGTTGAGCTTGACGGCTTTTTGGGCGGCTTTGAGGCCGGAGTTGGGTTTGTCGGTGAGCAGGTAGAGCCAGGCCAGGCAAGCCCAGGAGGCACTACTTTTAGGGGCGCGATCGCACACCTCTTTGAACAGCGGAATCAGCTCAGCCGCGTCTTCGCCTTTTTTGTAGCGCTCGATGCCCTCATCAAACAGGGCTTCTACAGTTTGAGTCATGGTCTACAGATATCTAAGCCGCTATCTAGCAAAGCACAGAATGGAGCTTTGTAGGCTGAACAAAGCCGGTCTGCCCATCCTAAGGGTGGCAAAATCTTAGCGATGGGCAAGGCCAAAGCCCTTTGCTCATCTACGCGCCGAAGGATTTGCCACAGCCGCAGGTTTGTACCGCGTTGGGGTTGGTGAACTGGAAGCCTCCGCCGATCAGCGCGTCGCTGTAGTCGAGCATGAGACCGTAGAGGTAGAGCAGGCTCTTTTTATCGCAGATCACGCGAAAGCCGTCATAGTCGTAGACTTCGTCGTGCTCGTTGATGTTGGCCGGGTCTTCAAAATCCATGGTGTAGGACATGCCAGAACAGCCCCCCTGGCGCACACCCACCCGCAGACAAAGCTCTTTGTTGCCCTGCTGCTGCTGGAGTGCCTGGACGTGCCGCAGGGCCGTCTCTGACATTAAGATTCCTCGGGTTTGTTCAGTGGCTTGGGCCATTGCAACCTTGTAGTTTTAGTACGACAACATAGTCTAATGATAAACAGACTCGCCCCTAACCAGAGCAAGACCACTCAAAATTGTTTTGAAATCTAACACTTTCGCCGTCTGGGCTTAGTCGTTATCGCCCAGAATTTCTATAGTTTATAGCAGCCATTGGAGCCGCTGCCGGACCATGGCTAAACCCGTGGCTAGCCCTTAACCAGCCATCCGCCGAACCAGGCAGCGGGCTGTAAAAGGCGCGATCGCCCAAAAGCCCACGGGCAACGCAGGCGTTTGGCGATTAAACTTATCTATGCTGACCACAGCTGCGCTCTAGAGTTAGCCAACTCCCCAAAGTTAGCCGGCAACAGCTCACCGCCGGTATCGACTATTCTGGTTTCGCGACCCCTGTTTTACTACGACCTGGTTACCCTTAGCCCATGACCCGACTGAACCGCATCACCCTAGATCGCCTGAAGCGGCTGCCTCGCGTGGCCAGCGTGTGGGAGGGCGATCGCCGTTCGGTGGGCGGGTTTATGGATGACGACAGCGGCCTCAGACAGCGCCACACCGAAACCAGCGACTGCATTCTCTGGGTTGACAGCAGCCACGGCGCGGTGCGGGGGCTGACCATTGTGCCTACCACCTGCGGCTACGAGCCCGTGGTGCGTACGCTGCTGCAGGCGATCGAGTCGCCCCAGGGCAACCTGGCCCCGGCCCGACCCCAAAAGATCGTAGTCAGCGATCGCGAGATTCAGTTTTACCTGCGCGGTGCCCTACAGGGGCTTGACATTGCGATCGACTACGCCCCCGAGCTGCCCCTGATTGACGAGCTGTTTAATGCCCTACAGCAGTCGGCGGAGATGAGCGAGGCCGAGTTGCCCCCCCGCTACGCCGAGGCCATGATCGACAAGGCTATGGAAGTGTGGGAGCTAGCGCCCTGGAACATTCTCAATGAGCAGCAGGTGCTGGCAGTCGAGCTCAACGCCTGGGATATCGACACCCTCTACGTGTCGATGCTGGGCATGGGGGGCGTCGAGTACGGTCTGCTGATGTATCGATCGCTCGACTCGCTGAAGCAGTTTCGCCAGCGGGTGCTAATGGGGCAGCAGTCGCCCAAGCAAATGCAGGAGGCCTTTTTAGAGCAGGACTGCCTGTATCTCAACTTTGAACTGTTTGACGATGAACCCTTTGACAACGGATTTCAGCCCGCAGGGTGGCTGGGGACGGCCCCGGAGGCCGTGCAGCCCGACTTTGGCAGCATTCACCCCCTGGAGGGCATGCGCAGCCAGCTGGCCGACGAAGAAGGGGCCACCTTTTTGGTGGCGATGGAGGCCATTGGCCGCTTTGTCACCCGCTACCGCACCCAGCTCGAAAAGCCCTCCCTCAAAGCCCTCAAAGGCAGCTACAAAATTCCTAATCCGCAAAAGAACGGTAGCCGATCGCCGCTTCAGGTGACCGTTCGCACCCTGCCTGAGGTGACCGAAGAACTGGTAGCCGAAACCGACGAGGCCCTGGGCGATGGGGTCGGCCCCACCGGCCTAGTCAATTTTCCGGTGCTGCGCGATGACTACGTGCCCGAAGGGGCGATTATTATCCTCACCCAGTTTCAGCGGCGAATGCTCGACGATCTGCGCCACGACTCAACCGTGGCGTTTCAGACCCAGGCCTGGCCAAAGGCGCTGAATGGAACGGCGACCAGCTCGCCCGATCTGCCGGTGGTGCTGATTCAGACCTCGCGCCCCAAGGCCAAGACCCTGATTCAGCAGCTGCAGCAGGCTCAGGGCGTGCAGGCGGTGTGCTTTAACCCCGGCAGCGACCCCTTCAGCGGCGAGGCCTTTGAGCTGGGCCTGCTGCAAACCGGCGACGGCGAACTGCACCTGTTTGCCGAATACGAAACCAACGGCAGCGCCGATCGCCACCTGCTGGAGCGCTGGAATCAGTGGCAAAGCGACTGTAGCGGGGCCTGCGCCGTGGTGATTGCCAGCGGTATTACCGGCAACAGCAAGGGTAAGCCTGGGGTAAAAGACATTTTGGCTGTTTTTGAGGCGCGCTGTAAAACGCCCAAGGAGCTGCAACTGCCACCGCTGATGCTGCAGTATGCGGCGGAGTGGGAGATGGATTAGGGGAGTT
>PYGV01000457.1 GCA_003022385.1 filamentous cyanobacterium CCP3
AGATGTGTATAAGAGACAGCTGCTGGCCCTGATGCGCCTCAACGGCATCGCCTGCCGCACCGTAGGCCGCTACAAGTGCCCGGCCCACGCCGACCAGGCCGGTCTCTACCTGGAGCCCGACTTCAACCACGTCTGGATTGAGTTCTACATTCCCGGCTTTGGCTGGGTGCCAATGGAGTCTAACCCCGACGATGTGCAGGAAGGTGGCCCCTACCCCACCCGCTTTTTTATGGGCCTACCGTGGTGGCATGTGGAGATGGGCAAAGACATCTCCTTTGAAAAGCTGATTTGCCCCCAGGGCAGCCCAGAGGCCCGCCTGGGCGATCTGGCCGTCAACCACATGCGGTTTAGGATTTTGGGAGAACTGGCCCCCTAAACAACTTCGATCGCGCCCTTGCGCATTGTGCTTCACTCGATCAGGCGCTGAAACTGGGGATGGTTGCGAACGCCATCAAAGTGGACATCAATTTGCACCATGACTTTGTAAACGTAGGGGCTGAGCACAAAGGTGCGGTATAGATTTTTGAGGGTGTTCTCTAAGTTGCCCACCATGGCATAGGCGCGGGCTTTGCCGTACCAGGCGTTGGGGTTGTCGGCATGGTGGCTGAGGGAGGTGTCAAAGCTGGCGATCGCCTCGCTGTAGCGCCCCATTTGAATTAGCACCGTGCCCCGCTGATTCCAAATATAGTGAGCGTTGGGCCGATGATCGAGGGCCAGTTGCAGCACCCGCAGCGCGTCGTCGTAGCGGTGCAAGCCACACAGGGCAACGCCCTGGTTGTAGCGAGCCCGGTGGTCCTGGGGGCTTAGCCTGAGGCTCTGCTCAAAGCTAGCAACGGCGTCGCAGTAGCGGTGCAGCTGATTTTGGGCCGTGCCCAAGTTGTACCAGGCTTTATTGTCGCCAGGGTTGAGTTTGACCGCCCGCTCCAGATGGGTCGCGGCTTCTTCAAAGTGGCTCAGCTTCGCCAGGGCGTGGCCCTTGCCGTGCCAGGCCAAACCGTAGTCGGAGCAGCGGGCGATGGCCTGGTTAAAGCTCTCAACAGAGGCCTCAAACTGTTTGAGAGCAGCCAAACAAAATCCATGCAGCGTCCAAACCTCGTAGTCGTCGGGGTTGAGGGTAAGGGCCACCTCAAACCGTGACAGTGCCTCATTGTAGCGACCGATAGCATAGAGGGCATCTCCCTGACCCCGGAGCAGCTTGGCGCGAGTGAGTTTAGATAGGGCGATGTCAGAGCTAGCAGGCATAGAGGCAATCAGCAGCGATGAAGGCATAGGCTGGTCGGCTTTTCCCCAGCGTGCCCATTTTGCCAGGGGCGATCGCCATCCGTAGGTGCTTCTAGCCCGGTTGCTGCGGGGCTCTCTGGGGCGTAAACCCCAGACCTGCACTGCCAAGCCCCTCAGGGCAAAGACCTACCTTACCAACCAATACTAGTAGCCTACGCTACTTATGCCGGATGTATTCATATAAATCGATGTAGGCCTGCCCAGGGTGATTCCAGGAAAAGTCGTACTGCATCCCCTGCTGAGCCAGCTGCTTAAAGGTGTCGGGAGCATGATCCCAAACGTCAAAGGCGCGGTTCATCGCCGACTCTAGAGCTACATTATCGCTCTGGAAGAAAACAAACCCGTTGCGCTCTTCAGGCCCATGCAGGGTGTCATAATCCCAGTCAAACACGGTATTGACCAGGCCACCCACGCCTCGCACAATCGGCACCGTGCCGTACTTGAGACCAATCATTTGGGTCAGGCCGCAGGGCTCAAAGTTGCTGGGCACCACAATCATGTCAGCCCCGGCATAGATCAAGTGGGCCAGCTCCTCGTTAAAGCTGAGCTCCAGGTGCACGTCGGGGTTGTCGTTGAGAAAATTCTTTTCATGCCAGAACCAGTCGTTGATGCCCCGTTCGGTGGCCGAGCCCAACAGCACAAACTGCGCCCCTCGCGCCAGGGCATGGTAAATAGCGTGGTGAACCAGGTGCACCCCTTTCTGGTCGTCGAGGCGGCCAATGAAGGCCACCAGGGGGCGATCGCTCTGGCGCAGCAGCAGGCGATCGCGCAGTTCTTTCTTATTTAGGGCCTTGTCCTCAAAGGTGGTGAGACCGTAGTGGTGCGGGATGTAGCGATCGCACTCTGGGTTCCACACCTCGTAGTCAATGCCGTTGAGAATGCCCGAAAACTTGTGCTGGTTGGTATGCAGCGTGTGGCCCAGGCCAAAGCCCTCATTGCCATACTGAGCCTCAGTAGCATGATACGGCGACACTGTATTGACGTGGTTAGCGTAAGTAATGCCCCCCTTCATAAAGTTGATCGAGAAGGGGTTAAAGTTGTCGCGCAGGCGATCATACTGGAAGTAATACTCCGGTCGGTTAAGCCCGGTGGCCTGCAAAATTTCGGTGCCGCCAAAGCCCTGGTGCTTGAAGTTGTGAATGGTGTACAGCGTACGCTGAAACTCCATGCCGTTGTACTTGTAGATCTCAAACAGCATGGCCGGAATCAAGCCCGTCTGCCAGTCGTGGCAGTGAATCACATCGGGGCGTTTGTTGCTGCGCAGCAAAAACTCCATCGCCGCCTTGCTAAAGAAGGCAAACCGCATGGGGTCATCGTCGCAGCCGTAGTAGCAGCCCCGGTTAAAAAACATTTCCCACGACTTGGGCTCAATAAAGAAGCACAGCCGCCCATATACCCAGCCGCAGAGCACATCGCAGCGAATGTCAGTGCCAAACCAGGGCACGATTAGGTCGCGGTAGGCATCGTGCAGACCCCAAATGTGGTCATAGCGCATGCAGTCATACTTGGGCAGGATGATCTCGACGCAATGCCCCCGGTGTTCTAGCTCGGTGCTCAGGCCGTAGACCACATCACCCAGACCTCCAGCCTTAATGACAGGAGCACATTCCGAGGCAATCTGCACGATATACATGATGTCTCCCCGCTGTCCCGTTATAAAAATTCATTTTAAGCCCCTATTCAATCAGGATGTTGAGGCAG
>PYGV01000458.1 GCA_003022385.1 filamentous cyanobacterium CCP3
GCAAATTCTTCAGCGGGTGCAGGCGCTAGACCTGCCGGTCGAGTACCTGAAGCAAAACCGTATTACTGGTCTGCGCGGTGAAACCGAGCGCGAAACCTACGCTATCTCAAAACGCACCCTGGCGGTGGTGACGGCCCCGGCCAGCCAGCTCAAGCTCACCCCCATTCCGCCCTCGGCTGACTGGCAGTTTCACCTGGCCCAGGGGTGCCCGGCCCACTGTCAGTACTGCTACCTGGCCGGCAGTTTGCAGGGACCGCCCGTAATCCGCGCCTACGCCAACCTGCCGCAGATTCTCGACAACCTGGCGCAGTACGAAAAGCCTGAGCAGGCCACCACCTACGAGGTGAGCTGCTACACCGACCCCCTGGGCATTGAGCACCTGACCGGCAGCCTGGCCGAGTGCATTCGCTACTTTGGCACCCGCGATCGCGGCCATCTGCGCTGGGTGTCGAAGTTTGACAACGTGGACGATTTGCTAACTCTGCCCCACCACGGCCACACCCGCTGCCGCTTCAGCATCAACGCGGCCTCGGTGTCGCGCTTTTTGGAAGGGGGCACTGCCTCGGTGGCCGAGCGCTTGCAGGCCATTCGCAAGCTGGCCCTGCCGGTGGAGCAGGGGGGCGGCGGCTACCCCGTAGGCTTTGTGGTGGCCCCGATTATGCCGTTGGAGAACTGGCGCGAAGAGTACACCCAGCTTTTAGACGATGCCGCTGCCGCCCTCGACTTTGACTGCGACCTCACCTTTGAGCTGATTTCTCACCGCTTTACCCCCGGCTCTAAGGAGGTTTTGCAGGAGTGGTACCCCAACAGCAAGCTGGATTTGGACGAAGCCAACCGCACCACCAAGCGCAACAAGTTTGGCGGCATCAAGTACGTCTACGACAAAGACACGATGAAAGAGCTGCGGAGCTTCTTCGAGGCGGCGATTTGCCACGGGCAAGGCTTCGCCAACGCCCAGCGCTTTCCCCAGGCCAAAATTTTGTACTGGACCTAATCACCCATAGACCCACTGTACGGGCAAACGGCGTTTGCCCCTGGTCAATTCTAGATTTGAAAGTTCCTCTTAACCGTTGTTACCCCCCAGGGCGCAGGCTCTGCGCCCCTACCCATGATTTCTCAAACACTGGCTAAACCCCAATTAACTACCGATGTCCCCAGGCTGGGGCTGGTCTGCATTACCACCTCGCCAGAAGTACGCTTCAAAACCATGACCCGCAAGCGACTGCTACAGCTGGATGAGGCGGCTCAGGCTGAGGGGCTGCGATCGCTCTACGGCGAGAACTTAACGCGACTCAACCGGGCTATCACCTTTTGTCAGGAGCATCAGATTCGGCTCTATCGCTTGATATCAAACGCCTTCCCGTTCTCGGATACGCCCCTGGGCGATCGCATGCTGACAGAGTTTAGCGACGCGCTTAGGCAGGTGGGCGATCGCGCCCAGGCTGCTGCCATTCGCCTGGTGCTGCACCCCGATCAGTTCGTGGTACTCAGCTCCGACAACCCGACAGTGATTGAGAACAGCATCACCATTTTGAGCGCCCAGGCCCGCTGGTTTGACCTGATGGGTCTGCCCCAGTCACCCTGGGCCGCGATGAATATTCACGGCGGCAAGGGCGATCGCGCCGAGCGGCTGATCCAGGTAATTGGCAACCTGCCCACTACTGTTCGCGCTCGCCTGACGCTGGAAAACGACGAGCACACCTATAGTGCCGCTGCCCTGCTCGACATCTGCCGGGCCGCCCGCGTGCCCCTGGTATTTGACGCCCACCACCACCTGGTGCACGAACGGCTCGACAGCTACGACCACCCCAGCGTGGGGCAAATGCTAGCCGCCGCCCGCACCACCTGGCCTGAGCCCACCTGGCAGCTGGTACATATTTCGAACGGGCGCGAGACCCTGCACGACCCTCGCCACAGCGACCTGATTGCCACTATGCCCGCCAGCTACCGCCAAGCTCCCTGGATTGAGGTAGAGGCCAAGCAGAAAGAAGTGGCGATCGCCCATCTGCGCCAAACCTGGCTCCAGGATATAGCCCAGAGCGCAGCATAAGCCATTCATAGAAACAGCTCGGGTTTGCGCTAATCTGTGACAGATGCATCGTGCGCAACACTATACAGAGAGTTTGGCAGTACGCGGCTATGGCTGAAACAGGACAGGGAGAACGCTTGCTCGGAGGCCACTATCGGGTGCTGCGGCAGCTCAGCCGGGGCAGTTTCGGCGACACCTACCTGGCTGAAGACACCCATCGATTTCAAGAACTCTGCGTGTTAAAAGAGTTTAACCCCCAGGTACCTGGCAAGCTGGCCCTCGACAAGGCCCAAAACCTGTTTGAGCGCGAAGCCAACATTCTTTACCAGATCAACCATCCCCAGGTGCCGCGATTTCGAGAGCTGCTGCGGGATGGGGAACGACTGTTTTTGGTACAGGACTACGTCGAAGGCCCCACCTATCGCGAACTGCTCGATCGCCGCCGCGCCTACGATGGCCGCTTTAGCGAGGCCGAAGTGGTGCAGTTTTTGATCCAAACCCTGCCGCTGCTTCAGTACCTGCACAGCATCGGCATTGTGCACCGCGACATCTCGCCCGACAACCTGATTCAGCGCAACGCCGACAGTCGCCCGGTGCTGATCGACTTTGGCGGCGTCAAGCAGCTGGTGGTGAATGTGCGCCACCAGCTGGGGGTGGCTCAGCCCTATCAGGCGGCCGATGGCAGCATCACTCGGCTAGGCACCGTGGGCTACGCCCCCGACGAACAGCTAGAGTCGGGCCAGGTTGACCCAACCACCGATCTATACGCGCTGGGGGTAACGGCCCTGGTACTGCTGACGGGGAAAGATCCGGAGGCGCTCTACGACGATCGCCGCGATCGCTGGAGCTGGCCCGAGCAAATTGAGCTATCCAATACCCTGCAACCGGTGCTGACCCGCCTGGTAGCCCAAAATCCTGACGACCGCTATGCCTCGGCGGGGCAGGCTCTGGCGGCGCTCAACCTGGCTCACCCCGACCCGCTCTCGACCGCCTGGGCACAGCC
>PYGV01000126.1 GCA_003022385.1 filamentous cyanobacterium CCP3
CCCATCCACCCACCTACCTCCCCATGCAGCGCACCATCATCAACACCCCCACGGCCCCCGCTCCCGTCGGCCCCTACAACCAGGCAGTGGCCGTCAGCGGGCAAATGCTCTTTGTCTCGGGCCAGGTTGCCCTCGACCCGGCCACGGGCGCGCTGGTGGGAGAAGGCGATGTGGTGGCCCAGACTGAGCAGGTGATTGCCAACCTGAAGGCAATTCTCACCGCCGCCGGGGCCAGCTTCGACAATGTGGTCAAAACCTCGGTATTTCTCAAAGATATGAACGATTTTGCAACCGTCAACGAGGTCTATGGCAAGTACTTTGGCGGCGATAACGCTCCGGCTCGCGCCTGTGTTGAGGTTGCGCGGCTGCCCAAGGATGTCGCCGTCGAGATTGAATGCATCGCGGTGCTGTGAGCGCCGCCATTCGAGCCGTATGGCCTAGGAAAGGTGCCATCTCTCCTTTCATCCCCATCGTTACGTAACCCACTGGATGTAAGTAGGAATAGCCCCGCAACACCAATATCAGCCCTGGGTGTGCCTAAATCCATACCCATGACGGAGCCTTTTAGGATTTTTCAAGGTCTACCATTGAGGTGGACTCAACAGGCGTTTGCCATGTTTTCAGGCCAGACCAGATCTCCAGCATCTACTCAGTATCTTGTTCAAGATGCCCCTGCGCTACGACAGGAGCTGACCCACAAGATGACCCCTCACAGCGACAACAATATTGCTCTCACCCTAGGGTTGGCCGAAAGACTGAAACAGGAGGTCGCCAGGGATCTGGTTCGCACCCACGACATTTCCCTGCAAGTGCAAACCCTACCAGACATTCCGCAAGGAAACCGCTCTCCTGATCTGATGGTGCTCACCCCTGAATTGGCCGATCAGTTGGGGGGCAGCAGCAGTGACATTACCCTTGAGATGTCAAATCCACTGCTGGTGGTTGAAGTCGTTAGCTCTTACCCCAGCCCCTGCGACGACAACTATCGGCGCGACTACATTGAAAAGCGCCAGCAGTACGAACAGCGCTGCATTCCTGAATACTGGATTGTAGACCCCACCGCTGCCGAAGTAACTGTGCTGGCGCGGGTGCCCCAGGATGGCTATCGGGGGCGATCATTTCAGGGGCAACAGCGGATCGAGTCGTCGGGTTTTCCCACGTTAAATTTGACCGTCGATGAGCTGCTTGCGCTTGGGGTCGAATAGCATCACTCAGCTATGCCTCATAGTTAACCGGTGCGTGGGATGCTAGAACTCTACTTGGAGTATTGAGCATCCCCCGTGAAGATTGCATTTATCATCGACCCCATTCACCGCCTCGACCCTGGTCACGACACCAGCGTTGCCATGATGGAAGCCGCCCAAGTGCGCGGCCACGACGTTTGGATTACGGCGGCCAGCGCCCTGAGCGTGGTGGCGGGCAAAGCTCTGGCACTGATGCACTCGGTCAAGCTGACCCCCGTACAGCTTGTCGATGGGCTTTGGGCTGCCGCTACCCCCTGGTTTGAGCTGGGCGAGGCGGTGCAGCGCCCGCTGGAGGACATGGATGCGGTGTTTATGCGTACTGACCCGCCAGTGACAGTGCCCTACCTCTACGCCACCTACATTCTCGATTACGTAGACCCGGCTAAAACCCGCGTGATCAACTCGCCCAGGGGGCTGCGAGCGGCTAACGAAAAAATGTATGCCCTGCAGTTTACCGAGGCGATTCCCGAAACCATTGTCAGCCAGAGCAAGGCGGTGATTCGCGAAACCGTGGAACGGTGGGGGGCGGCGGTGCTCAAGCCTCTGGGCGGCAAGGCTGGCGAGGGCATTTTGTTTTTGCAGGCGGGCGATCGCAACCTCAACTCCATGGTCGAAATTAGCACTCGCCAGGGCATCGAGCCGGTGATGGTGCAGACTTACCTGCCCGCTGCCAAAGACGGCGACAAGCGCATTATTTTGCTCAATGGCGAGCCCATTGGCGCGGTCAACCGGATTCCGACCGGCAGTGAGTTTCGCGGCAACATGGCGGTGGGGGGCCGGGTGGCGGCGGCTGAGATTACCGATCGCGAACTCGATATCTGCCGCCAGCTCGCCCCCACCCTAATTCGCGACGGCCTCTACTTCGTCGGCATCGACATCATCGGCGGCTACCTCACCGAGGTCAACGTCACCAGCCCCACCGGCATTCGCGAAGTCGATCGCCTCAACGATGTGCGCCTGGGCGATCAGGTGATCGCCTGGGTAGAGCAGGGGTAAGTCAGCCGAAGTAGCGCTGGTGTTCTTCGGAAGCGAGCCAGTAGGCGCTGGCGGGTTCAATGTCGGTCACAATTGGTTTAGGGTACTGGCCTGAATTCTGCAGCTGCTGTTTGGAGCGGCGGGCGGTCTGGGCCTGCTCCGGGGTGTGGTAAAAAATCACCGAGCGGTACTGCTCGCCGCGATCGCCCCCCTGACGGTTGAGGCTGGTAGGGTCGTGGATGCGCCAGAAGGTATTGAGCAGCGCGGCGTAGGAAATGTCAGCGGGGCTGAACTGCACCTGGCAGACTTCGGCGTGGCCGGTAATGCGCGACAGCACGTCTAAGTAGCAGGGGTTCTCAAAGTGGCCACCCATGTAGCCCACGGAGGTATCGACCACCCCATCGAGTTTGCGAAAGGCGGCCTCTACACCCCAAAAACACCCGGCCCCAAAGGTGGCGAGTTCAACAGTAGTGGTCATCGGTTCAAACCTTCAGGAAAACGCCCGGCTTTAATTGTAGAAAAAGAAACCAATTCATTACGCGATCGCGGTGCGGCTATGACGGCTTTCCCTCAACCATCCGGCTCTAGCGCCCTGGCCCTGGCGGCGTTGACGGCCTTTGCCCAATCTACCCAGCCTGGGGTTTGGCCCCATTTAGACAAGGCCGAAATTGTCAAAGAAATGCGATCGCGCCTGCGCCAGCCCTTCAGCGTCAACCAGGGGCCGCAGCCCTTTTGTGGACCGGCCTCGGTGCTGTTTGAGCTGGTCCGCAAATTTCCGCTGCGCTACGTTGAGTTGTGCCAGAGCCTCTACGAGACGGGCGAGTTTCAGGCCGCCACCAAAGTTATTCAGGCCTCAGCCGCGCTGCGGCAGGCCAGCAAAGACATCGCCCACCTCGGGCCTGCCGACTGGATGGTGCTCGCCACTCTGCGGGACTCGGAGAACCTGATCTTTCCGGTCGAACCCAACGCGCCAGAAATCATTCGCAACCTGGCAGGCATGACCAAATCGTGGGAAATGCTGGGCTGGGTGCGCGAACTGTTGGGCTACAGCCACGCCGACTATTTGCACACCTACGTGCTGCGCGATCTAACCGCCCTGCGCAAGGCTCAGTCCGTGATCGAACAGGGCGGGGTCGCCTTTGGCTTAATTACAGCCAAGGCGCTGCTGAGCAAAACGCCGCCCCAGGTCATGGTTCCCAACCACTGGGTCACTCTGGTGGGCAACATCGATATTCAAAAAGGCACGTTTGGTCGCCACGACAGCGGCCAGGTCAGTTTTGATGTGTTTACCTGGGCAAAAAAGGTGCACATCGACGTCAATGAAGGGGTCTTTGAAGACGCCTTTTGGGGTGTAGTACTGGGCTGGTAGCGATCCTTCAAAGACGATCAGGCCCAGGTATTGTAATATCGCCAGACCAATCAAGGCAGCGCCTATCCATCGCAGTAAAAACCAGACCTATTTTGATGAGCGATTCATAGAAATTCGCATCTAGGCTAATGGCCAGAACTCATAAATTCTATGAGCCTGTCCTAATAAAACCGTTTTACGGCCTAATTGGATAGCGACAAAAGATTTGCAAATAAACCGTATTTCACTTCAATAATGCTACCAAAAGCTGGCAGCAGCACTATATTTATTTGTGGGTCTAAAATAATCGGTCATAATCGGCTACGCCAGGGCTGTAGGGGTTATCACCCATGTCTTTCCTGAGGCGTTTACATTATGTTATGACTATGGATAACGTTTCTTTTGTTCTTGTCATTCTTGCCACAGTGCTTGTTTTACTGCAGGCCCCACAATTGTTTTTGATGATTGGAGCCATTTTAGGCATATCAATTGTGGTGGTAAACCTATTCTGGATGCCCTGGAAACAGTAGGGCTGTGGAGCAGTCTCTTGGGGAGAGGGTTCTAGGGAGAACACATGACTCATGTCGATCATGTCCCGTAAGATGGGCTAAGCAACAGCTCACTGCACTAAGGTTTTTATGTCTACTATTTTTGCTGGCTGGCTTGCGATCGCCCTGTGGCTAACATCACTGACGCTGCCAGCGGCCCCACTGGCTCCAGGGTTGGGCGCATTACCAGGTCTGTCGTTCGCGGGCGAAGCGCCAGCGCTGGGCGTGCAGGATGGCCAGCTGTCGCCCTGTCCGAAAACTCCCAACTGCTGGGTGAGCCAGGGCGCTGATGCAGCCCACGCGATCGCGCCCATTGAATACAGCCGCGATCGCGCTGCGGCTCGTGATCTGCTCGTTAAGGTGCTGAAGGTCGTGCCTCGCACTGAAGTTGTCGCGCAAACCGATGACTACATTCGCGCCAAATCAACCAGCCGTCTGCTGGGGTTTGTCGATGATTTGGAGTTCTATTTGCCTTCAGCCGAGCACCTGATTCACCTGCGCTCGGCGGCACGATTGGGAGAATCTGACCTGGGTGTCAATCGGCGACGGCTAGAGCAGATTCGGCTGGCGTTGAGAGACTTAGGACTCTAACCAAAATCGGCGCGATCGCATGCTTTCTGCGGATCACAGCCGGGTAGATGTCAACTTCTTCCCGCCATCGGCAGAGGAATGGTATAAGAAAGAAACGATGGCGATGGAGCTCGCCGAAACCGCCCAGCGTGTGAGCATTGTCACAACGTATTTGGCTGATGGCTCCTACTTTTCCGACTTGTAGTGGAAGGGTAGGGCTGTGTCTATATGAGGCCGAAGAAAATCCGTCGCTACAAGTCACGTTGATCATCCTATTCGACTGCAACGTGACGCTATGTTAGAAAGCATTATCTGGATTTTGTTGATGGGCTTTTTCGTGGGGCAAATAGCTCGACGAATGAGGTTGCCTGCGCTGGTGGGCATGGTGTTGGTTGGTATTGTGCTTGGTCCCTATGGGGGCAATGTGATTGCGCCAGAGGTCTTGGCAGCGGCAGATTCGCTCCGGGTCATCGCCGTCATGGTGATATTGATGAAGGCTGGGTTAGGGCTGGATCGGGAAAAGCTAGCTCAGCAGGGGACTGTCGCGTTTCGATTAGGCTTTTTACCTGCGGCTTGTGAGGCGATCGCCATTGCAGTTGCCGCCATAGGGCTGCTTCAGTTTGACGTTGCTACGGGGCTGCTCTTGGGCTGCATCATTGGCGCGGAATCTCCTGCCGTTATTGTGCCCGGAATGCTGCGCCTAAAGAGTCTGGGATGGGGGGTGAAAAAAGGAATTCCGGACGCCATATTAACCGGGAGTGCACTGTCGGATGTGTTGCTGCTGCTGGTCTTTAGTTTGCTGCTGGCATTTTTATCGCAACGTGCGGCGGCCAGAATCACCTTGCCGGGAGGGTTAATGCTCAGCCCAGTACAATTGCTGCCATTTCAAATCATTGTGCAAATTGGATTTGGGGTTTTGCTGGGATGGTTAGCGGCTCGTTTCCTGGTCTCATTGTTAGGGAAGCAAAACTGGACACAAAACGCGGTGCAGGATGCCCTGGTCGCCGCAGGCTTTGCCCTTTTACTGGTGGTTTTAGCAGAAAATTTTCCAGTATTTTCTGGCTATTTGGCCGTCATGGCAACTGGCTTTTTTCTGACTGAACTGGATGCTCCGTTAGCTCGGCGGCTGCGGGGTGGCTTTGATAGTTTGTGGGTGATTGCTGAAATCATTCTCTTTGTGCTGCTGGGAGCAAGTATTCAACTCAACGTACTCGGCAACACCTTTCTCGTCGGGTTAGTTGTCCTCGCCATTGGCACTCTGATGGGGCGATCGCTCGGCTGGTATCTCTCTACCTTAGGCAGTAACTGGAACTGGAAAGAGCGGCTGTTTTTGCTGCCCGGAAATTCGGCCAAGGCAACGGTGCAGGCGGCCATTGGTGCAATTCCCCTGGCTCAAGGTATAGAGGGAGGGGAAACCATTCTGGCTTTAGCGGCTCTCTCGATTTTGGTCACAGCTCCCCTAGGAGCCTGGGCCATACCTACCTTTGCGCCTAAGCTTTTGGAGCGGGGTGAGGTAGATCCGACGAAGGTTTCGGTATCTCGGCGGGTTGTCTTGCTGGCCGCTGTCGATACGTCTCCCCTGGCGATCGAGGTGTTGACCAAGGTTGCAGAATTGGCGCGACGCAGTGATGCCGAGGTGGTGGTACTACACATCATTCGGAGGGATGACCCTCATGGGGTGGAGCGACTCCGCCATGAGGCAAAACGAAACTTGGCAGATATTCGTTACCGCTTTGTCACAGGTGACGGAACGGTTCCTGAAGAAATTGTGCGTACCGCTCAAGACTACAACGTGGCTGAGATTGTCCTTGGTAAACGCGGTCATCGTCCTCTAGAGGAGGTACTGGTTGGGTCAGTTTCACAAGCTGTCCTAGAAAGCAGCCCGGTGCCGATTGTGGTTGTGGACGCTGTTACTGCTGCTGAAGCTAGAGGTGTGGGGGCAGTATGACGTATTACCACTCAGTCGCAGCACCTGTTCAGGAACTCCGCCTGGGGCTAGACGTTACACGCAGTTGGGGTGCCTAAGCTAAGGGTAGCTCTCAGGCAAACCCAAATGAGAGCGGTGAAAATTTAAACCCAATACTCAAGGAGAATCAGCATGGCTCAAGAACTTAAAAATCGCAAAGTGGCGATCTTAGCTACCGATGGCTTTGAGCAAGTAGAGTTGACCGAGCCGAAACAGGCTCTAGAAAAAGCCGGTGCCCAGGTGCACGTTGTCGCTCCCCAGGGGGACTCAATTCAGGGCTGGAATCACCATGACAAAGGCGACAAAGTAGCCGTCGATCGCACCCTTGACCAAGTCAAACCCAGCGACTACGACGCGCTTGTGCTGCCGGGTGGGGTTTTGAACCCTGATCAGCTCAGAACCAATGAACAGGCCGTTCAATTTGTGCGGGCATTTTTTGCCGACAGCAAGCCCGTTGGCGCGATTTGCCACGGCCCCTGGACGCTGGTTGAAGCCGGTGTCGTTAAGGGGCGGAAGGTAACCTCCTGGCCCTCTTTAAAAACTGACCTCAGCAATGCGGGGGCCAACTGGGTCGATCAAGAGGTGGTGGTCGATCAGGGCTTAGTGACCAGCCGCAACCCTGGCGATCTGCCTGCTTTCAACAGCAAAATTGTGGAAGAATTTTGCGAGGGCAAGCACCTGGCCCAGGCTCAGGCGGTGTAATGTGCCGTTGACAGCAGGTATGGTTATGGATGGTGAGTTGAGTTTGTCGAAATGGCCCACGGTGCAGCTGCGATCGCAGTGTGTTTTCCGCTAATCCTACTGACCACCGCCTGGCCTGCTCGGGCGGCTAATTCTTTGACCGGGGCGGTCTCCGTCGAGGTCGGACCTGGGCTACTGGCTCAAACGCCGATTCAGCAGGCCGCTTTGCAGCGCCAGAGAGCCGCCCTGCTCTATAACCAGGGCGATTTAGCGGGGGCCGCCGCCCTGCTCGAACCGTCTCTGGCGGCCTACCTGGAGGGCAGCGACCCCAACCAAATTCAGCAAACGGCTTCCTTCTTGGGCCTGGTCTATGCCGAACTCGGCGAGGCGGCGGTAGGCAGCGGCCATTTGGCTGTCGCCCTCGACTACTATCAGCGGCAGATCGATACCCTGGCTGTGGGGTTCAACCGAGCCGCTGAGGTCGAGGCGCTAGTCAACGCCAGCCAGGTGGCGATGCAGCTGGGACAATCGACCCTGGCGCAGGAGTACCTCGAAACCGGGCTAATTATTGCCCAGGAGGTCGGCAATCCAGTCCTAATTCAGCAGGTGCAAAGCCTGCTAGACGGCTAACGAGTAAGCCATGATGCCAGAGGCTGCCAGCGCAGGGGTTAGCTCCGTCACTCTGTCAGGGCTGATTGCGGCTGGGCTGGCAGTTGTTCACCTGCTGGCTAAAAATCTGCGGTTTTTGCGGGCGGTTCCCCGCAGTCGCTGGCTCTCGTTTGGCAGCGGCGTGTCGGTAGCCTATGTTTTTGTTCATATTTTGCCTGAGCTCAGCGAACAGCAGGAATTCATTCAAGACACGCTGAACAGAGAGCTTTTATTTTTAGAAAACCACGTGTACCTGGTTGCTCTGGTGGGCGTCGCTATCTTTTACGGGCTGGAACGGCTGATCAAGCAGTCGCGGCAGCAAAATCAGGCCGAAGGGGAAGGGGATGTGGCCGAGCGCCACGTCTTCGGAATTCATATGGCTTCCTTTGCGGTGTACAACGCCCTGATTGGCTACCTGCTGCTGCATCGAGAAAGCCCAGATCCGCTCAGCCTGTTGACCTTTGCCATCGCTATGGGGCTGCATTTTGTGGTCAACGACTACGGCCTGCGGCAAGACCACAGGCACAACTACGACTATGTTGGGCGCTGGGTTTTGGCAGCGGCGATTCTAGTCGGCTGGGCGATCGGGGCCGCTACGGAGATTCCTCAGGCGGCGATCGCGGTTCTCTTTGCTTTTTTGGCGGGCGGCGTTATTCTCAACGTGCTCAAAGAAGAACTGCCCGAGGAGCGCGAAAGCCACTTCGGCTCCTTTGCGATCGGCGCGGCGGGCTACAGCTTGCTATTGCTGGCCATCTAAAAGGGCTTATTCGATAGCTGAAACACTTACGATCGGAACGTCACTCAAAATTCAGGTTCAAGTGTACTATTGAGCCTGAGGGTCAAGTTGAGGTGGCGATGCCGAACCTGCTGTTGATTGAGAGCCCCGGCAAGCTAAAAAAACTGGGGCAAATTTTAGGCCCAGACTGGATCATCAAGGCCAGCATGGGGCACATCCGCGAGCTGGCCAACGATGGTGACGATGCCCTGGGCTTCGATCTGGGCGCAACCGAAATTGCCTGTCGCTACCAGCCCCGCGACGATCGCGCCAAAAAGGTGCTGGCCGAGCTGCGCCAGGCGGTCAAAAAGGCCGATCGCGTCTACATTGCCACTGACCCCGATCGCGAGGGCGAAACCATTGGCTGGCATTTGCAGCAGGCCCTCAACCTGCGCCAGCCCCAGCGAGTGGTCTACAGCGAGATTACGCCCCAGGCGGTGAGAGCGGCGATCGCCCGCCCCCGCTCCCTCGACCAAAACCTCGTGGACGCCGGGCGCGCCCGCGACTGCCTCGACAAGCTGGTCGGCTACACCGGCAGTCGTCACGTGGTGTGGCCCCTGCACAACGGAGCCAAATCGATGGGCCGAGTCCAGAGTGCGGCCCTGCACCTGCTCTGCAAGCGCGAGCGCGAGATTCAGGCCTTTACGCCTCAAAACTACTGGAGCGTTTGGGTGAGCTACCGCGAGGGATTCAAAGCCTTCTACCGCAGCAGCCCCAAACCGCAGCGCAAGTCGGCCTCAGACGCCGACCCCAAAGGGCCTGAAAAAGAAACCGAGAAAGAGTCGGAACGGGTGACCTCCCAGGAGCGGGCCGATGAGCTGGTAGCGATCGCCCAAAACCACCCCCACCAGGTCCTCCGCATTGAGGGCAAGCAGGCCACCCAATCGCCGCCGCCCCCGTTTGTGACCTCGACCCTGCAGCAGGCGGCGGGCTCTAAGCTGCACTTCAGCCCCGAGCACACCATGAAGGTGGCCCAGGCCCTCTATGAAAAGGGTCACATCACCTACATGCGCACCGACTCGGTGATCCTCTCGGCCCCCTTTCGGGCCTCGGTGCAGCAGTACCTCCAGCAGCACGACCCCACCAACGTGCCGCGCCAGACCACCCAGCATCGGGCGGTAAAAGGCTCTCAAGAGGCCCACGAAGCGATTCGCCCCACCGATGTCAACCACCTGCCCCAGCAGCTACAGCGAGAGCTCTCCGCCGAGCAGTTTCGTCTCTACGAGCTGATCTGGAACCGGGCGGTAGCCTCGCAGTGTGCCCCGGCCCGCCTGCGCAAGACCCGCATTGTCACCCAGTCGGGACCGGCCTATTGGGAGGCCCGCGGGCAGGTACTGGAGTTCGCCGGATACACCCGCTACTGGAACAACCTCAGCGCCGATGCTGTACTGCCAGCGCTGACCCAGGGGCAGCCACTGCAGCTAGAGCAGGCCCAGGCCGATGCCAAGCAAACCCAGCCGCCGCCCCGCTACAGCGAACCCAAGCTGGTAAAGCTAATGGAGCAAAAGGGCATTGGCCGACCCAGCACCTACGCCCCCACCATCAAAACCCTGCGCCAGCGAGACTACGTCGACCTGCTCCAGGGCAAGCTGCAGCCGACCGCCCTGGGGCTAGAGCTAGACAGCGCCCTGGCCACGCTGCTGCCAGACCTAATTCAGCCCGAGTTTACCGCCCAGATGGAGATGGCCCTGGATGCGATCGCAACCGGCGAGCAGGAGTGGCAGACCTACCTGATCGGCTGGAACCGGAGCTACTTTGGGCCTGCGATCGCCAAAGCCAAATCGCAGCTGCTCTCCCTGCCCACCTTCGCCGAAACGCTACCTATCCCTGGTGAAAAACCCGCCGCTCAACCTGCGCCCGCCAGCGCGAAACTTACCAAGACCAAGTGCCCCACCTGCGGGGAGGCGATGAACAAAGTGCCGTCGCGCTCCAAAAAGCTCAAGACCAAGCACTTCCTCAAATGCTCTGGCTCCGGCTGCGGCACCGTCATGTTCTGGAATGCCAAAGCCAAGCGCTACGAGCTGCCGCGCCAGGCCACTCAACCCGCTCAGTTTACCGATCGCCCCTGCCCGGTCTGCGGTGCCCTGCTGGAGCGCTACGCCTACAGCAAAGACGGGCAAGACAAAGTGATGCTGCGCTGCTCGCTGCTCGACAATCGGCGCGGCAAGTGCAAAGAGGTCGCCTTTTTCCAGAGCCGGGGCGAGTTCTGGTCGCCCAAGTTTGGCACGCTAACAATAGCGGAGCCTGACGCTACCGCCGCTCCCTCAGGCAAGCGACGGCTGGATTAGCTTCCTACACGGTGCATTGCTTCGCGAATGCACCCTACGTGGATCCTAAGGATTAAGCTTAAGAGTCCCTAACCTAGGGTCTCTAGCAGCTGCGCCTTAGCTTTCTCCAGCGCTTCGGGCAGCTTACTGGCATCCCGCCCCCCGGCCTGGGCCAGGTTGGGCCTGCCGCCGCCGCCGCCGCCCGTGATCTTGGCAATGCCGCCGATAAACTTGCCCGCCTGGAGCTTCTGCGCGATCACCTCCGGGCTAAAGGCGGCGACCAGGCTCACCTTTTCGGGCTCAGGCACAGAGCCCAGCACCACGGCCCCGGACCCCAGCTTTTGCAGCAGGCGCTCGGCGGCGGTTTTGAGGGCTTCGGCACTGACCCCTTCTAGCTCCGCCACCACAATTTTGAGGGAGCCAACCGCTTCGGCACTGGCGAGCAGCTGATCGGACTTGAGCACCGCCAGCTCCGACTTCAGCGACTCCAGCTCTTTCTGGGCCGTCTTGAGGTCACTTTGCAGGGTGGTGACGCGATCGCTCAACTCCTCAGGCTTGGCCTTAAAGCGATCGCTCAGATCCCGCACTACAGCATCGCGCACGTTCAAATACTCCAGCACGGCGGGGCCAGCGACGGCCTCAATGCGGCGGGTGCCCGAGGCCACCCCGGTTTCAGAAATGATTTTGAACAGGCCAATCTCTGCCGTATTGCTGACGTGGGTGCCGCCGCACAGCTCCATCGACACGCCGGGGAAGTCGATCACCCGCACCTCGTTGCTGTACTTTTCGCCAAACATGGCGATCGCGCCTTTGGCCTTGGCCTCCTCCAGCCCGATCACCGACACATCGCCCTGGTGGCCCTCGGCAATCCAGGTGTTGACCTGCTCTTCCACCTGCTGCACTTCCTCAGCGGTGAGGGGGCGGGGGCAGTTGAAGTCAAACCGCAGGCGATCGAAGGCGACCAGCGAACCGGCCTGGGAAATGTCGGGGTCTACCAGCTTTTTCAGCGCCGCCTGCAGCAGGTGAGTAGCGGTGTGGTTGGCCTGGGCGCGGCGACGGCAGGCGCGATCGATCTGCGCCGTCACCTGATCGCCGACTTTCAGGGAACCCCGCTCGACCTTGCCGAAGTGGACGAAGAAATCGCCGTCTTTTTTGACGTCGTGGACGCGAATTAGCAGGTCATCGCCGGAGAGGTAGCCGCGATCGCCCACCTGACCGCCCGACTCGGCGTAGAACGGCGTCTGGTTGAGCACCCCCTGGGCCTCCTGACCCGCCGCGATCGCCTCTACCGACTCGCCCACCACCAGCAGCGCTTCCACTTTGCTGGTGCTGCTAGTGTCTTTGTAGCCCAAAAACTCCGTCGAGTGAATGTGCTCCGCCAGACTATCCAGGCTGCCCTGCACGGTCAGATCGATGGTTTCGTGGGCGTCCTTAGAGCGCTGGCGCTGCTCTTCCATCGCCGTTTCAAACCCGGCTACGTCCACCGATAGCCCCTGCTCTTCGGCCACTTCCTGGGTCAGCTCCAGCGGAAAGCCGTAGGTATCGTAGAGCACGAAGGCGTCGGTGCCCGCAATCTGCCTAGTCTTCGAGCCGCTCTCGCGCTGGAGAATGTCGGCCAGCAGCTTTTCGCCCCGCTCCAGGGTCTCTAAGAACCTGGCCTCCTCGCGATCGAGTTCGGCTTTGATCTGGGCTTCTCGCTGCCGCGTATTGGGGAACGGTGCCTCCGCCAGCTGAATCGCCGTCTCAGCCACCTTGCTAACAAACGCGCCCTCGATGCCGATCAGCCGCCCGTGGCGCACCACCCGGCGAATTAGCCGCCGCAGAATGTAGCCCCGCCCCACGTTCGAGGCGGTGATGCCGTCGGCAATCATGTGAACCACGGCACGCACGTGGTCGCCAATCACCTTCAGCGAAACCTTTATTTTCTCGTCAGCCTTGGCGTAGTCCAACCCGGCGAGATCTGCCGCTGTCTTGATGATCGGCAAAATCAGGTCGGTTTCGTAGTTGTTGGGCACCTGCTGCAAAATCTGGGCCATCCGCTCCAGGCCCAGGCCGGTGTCGATGTTCTGGTTTTGCAGCGGGGTGAGGTTGCCCTCGGCATCCCGGTTGTACTGCATAAACACCAGGTTGTAAAACTCGATGAAGCGCGAGTCGTCTTCGAGGTCAATGTTGTCATCCCCTAATTCAGGATGAAAGTCGTAGTAGATCTCCGAGCAGGGGCCGCAGGGGCCGGTGGGGCCAGAGGCCCAGAAGTTGTCGGCTTCATCCATGCGCTGAATACGGTGGGCCGGAATGCCAATCTGGTCGCGCCAGATGGCAAAGGCGTCGTCGTCTTCACGAAAGACGCTGACCACCAGGCGCTCAGCGGGGAGCTTAAACACTTCGGTAGACAGTTCCCAGGCCCAGGCGATCGCCTGCTCCTTAAAATAATCCCCAAAGCTGAAGTTGCCCAGCATTTCAAAAAACGTGTGGTGGCGGGCCGTGCGGCCCACGTTCTCGATGTCGTTGGTGCGAATGCACTTTTGCGAGGTGGTGGCCCGGTCCACATCCGCCACCCGCTGGCCCAAAAAGATGGGCTTGAACTGGAGCATTCCCGCAATGGTGAGCAGCACGGTGGGATCTTCGGGCACCAGCGACGCACTCGGCTTAATGGCGTGGCCCCGCGCCGCGTAAA
>PYGV01000459.1 GCA_003022385.1 filamentous cyanobacterium CCP3
GAGTAAGGGGTGGGGCATATCTGCCTCCACGACCACAGCCAAAAGCTGGTTGATCGCTTCGACGCCAACACCTACATCGCCCTCACCCACGCTATGGATCGCCGCGAGGTTGGGGGCGATCGCCCGATCGCAGACTCTATCCAGCGCTACCCATCAGCTCTGCAAAGTATCTCCCACCCCATCTTGGTAGTGGCGATTGATTCCGATATTCTGGCCCCCCCTGCCGAGCAGCAAGAATTGGCTGAACTGATACCCCAGGCTCAGCTGACGTGGCTCCATTCTCCCCATAGGCACGATGCCTTTTTGATCGACATGGAAAACCTGAACGAACAAGTGGTGGCGTTTCGTCGGCGGTGGAGGTTGGTTGAGCGGTAGGGGAGTATAGGGTAGGGGAAGTTTTGAGTGCTTAGGTAGGTGCGTCTAAATAAAGTACCTGAAGGGTTGATTGCCGTAGGGTGCATTCGCGAAGCAATGCACCGATAGAAAAGATGACTGGTACCTTATTTTCTTGCGCTTCCCTTAGTTTTGAGTGCCTGGTTGAAGGAATAAGTTCAAAACCCAAAATTCAAAACGTTCCTCCATCACCCCTACTCCTAAATCTCGTAGTGCCAGTGATCGCTAGTCTCAGCCAAGATCAGCTGGCGCGATCGCCGATAGATCAATCCCTGCTCCTCAAACTGGCGCAGTAGGCGAGTCACCGTCACCCGGCTGAGGCCGCTAAAGTCAGCCAGGTCTTGGTGGGTGATCTTGAGGTCGATCAGGCAACCCCGGTCAATCTGCAAACCAAAACGGTTGGCCAACCACTGCAACAGGCCCAGCAGGGCGGTTTCGGCCCGGCGGTGGGTGCGCACCACCATCAGCGCCTCGGTGTGCTTCAGGTAGCTGGTGATGACATCTACCGGGGGCTGCCAGTCACTCAGGGCAATGGAAACCGCCTCTACCTCCGTCAATGCCTCAATCAGATAGGGATCGACATCGGAGAGAGCCTGACCAACAATGTCGCCAGCGCTCCACAGGCCCAGGGCGATCGCCGTACCGTCTTCCTGGTAGGTGATCGTTCGCGCAACACCCGACTTGAGCAACCAGAGGCGATCGGGGCGATCGGGCAAATAGCCACGCCGCCCGCAGGCACTAACATCAGCCATTGGCCACCGCTGCAACTGCTCTAGGGAAAGTCCCTCCAAAGGCTTGGCCGAAGCAACGTGTGGTACAACCCCAAAACTTTTCAGTTGGTTCAACATGACTGTTCTCCTAATCTTGGGGTTTCAACCAAACCCTTACCCCAATATTGACGGCTAGACACCTAAGACTCATCCCTGGGGTATTTGTAAAAATCGATCCCCTAAAGATTACCATACTTCAAAACATTTTCATCTCATACAAAATTCATTTCAATTTAGATTACATACAAATCCAATTCAAAAAGAAACCCGATTGGCAGGAGCTAGCCTTAAAAAACCCTGAGTACGGGTTAAACCGATGGAGGGAGAGCGAAGTCTAGATTGAGAGACAGCTTCTTGGGCTGATGGCAGTAGGCAATCAAGCCACAGATAACGTTGACCATGGAGTTGATGGGGCTGCCATGTCTGGAATGCTCAATTTGGGAGATGTTCTTAAGCTGGTCAATAAGGGGTTCGACCATGGCGCGTTTGCGAGCCAGTAACTTGTCGGTAAGCCGCATCAGGTGGTTTTTCATGTTGCGCTTGGGCTTAGCAAAGAACTCAAGGCCAAAGGTCCCAAATAGCGTTGTAGCCAACGCCTTGAAGACATAGCCCCGATCAGCAAAGACCTTGCCATAGAGACCCTGAAGCAAGTCACAGGCGGACTTACGGTCGTCGGTGTTGCCCGGCGTGATCTAAATATTGAGCAACTCCCCCAGGTCATTGACTACCAGGTGGAGCTTGAAGCCAAAAAACCGTAGGGCTCTGCCCCGCCGAAGGCGTACGACAGAGGTTTTGCCACGAGCCGCCAAACCGCGAAACACCTTGTGAGGTCGAATTCGACGGCTATGGCACACCTTGAGGCTGCTGCTATCGATGAAGCTGATGCCGGTACAAGCGCCAAAACAGTGCTTGAGATACAATCACAACGGCAGTAGCGCTGAGGGCATCCATTCCACAAAGTGGTTGTAGCTGATCAGGCCGGGAAACGCCTCTCGCCAGTGCGCGCAGACATGCTTGCAGTAGAACACTTTGAAGCTTCGATAGTGCTGCTGGTGGAAGCACACCAGGATCGTCATGATCTCGCTCAAACTCAGCGATCGCTGGCGCTAACGGTGTCTAACCCCTTCACCGAGTAGCATTCGGTGCCATTTCGGCTCGAACTGCTGGCAGAAATCATCAATCTGGCAAAACAGCTCTTCTAGACTGTCCATAGAGGGGCCTGCTGAATTGTTTAAGTAATCTCAGCTTACAAAGCCCCTCCTTTCCTTATCCCGAACTGAGGTTAGCTGGTATAGCCTGTAGGGGAAAGCGCCGTCTACCCCTGCCCAAATTCAGACTTTACTTCGGCGACCCCTAAATCTAGCGTGGCCGCCAAAACGCCGGGCTCTGCCGTGGGTTTGAGCTGAAACCCGACCCGCCTGCAGAGGTGCTGCATGCCATCGTTTTCAGCCAAAATTTCTCCTGTCAGGCGGGTCAACCCTTCGGCGCGGGCGACCTCGATCAGGCGGCTCAGCAGCTCGGTGCCAAAGCCCTGGCCCTGGTAGGGGTCGGCCACCAGCAGGGCAAACTCAGCCTCGGGCAGGCCGTGCTTTTGGGTGAAGCGACAGACGCCAATAATTTTGGGGTCAGGGGCACTCACCTCGGCGACTAGAGCGATCTCGCGATCGTAATCGTTAAAGCAAATGCGGGTGAGGCGATCGTGGGCGATGCGGGCGCTGCGCTTGATCGCGTGAAAGTAGCGCAGGTAAATGCTGTGGTCAGACACCAGATCGTGAAAGGCGATGATCAGCGGCTCATCTTCGGGGCGAATGGGGCGAATGGTGATGCCGTCGCGCCCCGGCCAGATGTACTGAGT
>PYGV01000460.1 GCA_003022385.1 filamentous cyanobacterium CCP3
GTAAGTCTTGGCATCGCAACTCAGTTCCCGTCGCTCTACCCTTAAATAGTAGATCTACTTTCGCCTCAGAGTACTAGGCGCACGGTACTTTTTGACCGTGCGCTTATTTGGTTTTCAGCAACCGCTTGCTGCGAGTTCTAAACATGCTCTACCCCTGTGCTTGACTCATGAGCACCACAGACGATCGCGCCCCCACCGGGTAGCGATCGCTCTCAAACACCGGAGCCTCTTGTGGATAGCAAAAATCGCGGGGCGGGGCCACCGACGTATCGACAATGCGGTGCCAGCAGTCGTGAGGCCCCAGCCCCGGCAGCTCAAACATCAGCGGCTCCCAGTAGGCGTTGAGCATGACGTGCAGCTGCTCTTTGGCATCGGGATAGCGCAGGGTAAACGCTAGCGTGTGGGAGTTCTCCGACCAGTCGGTCTGACCGAGGCTAGTGCCTTGCCAGACAATGTGGGGCTCGTAGTGCCAGGTGGTCGTCACCCGCAGCAGGTGCTCTAGCTGAAACACCTTCAGGTTTTGAATAAAGTGGATCAGCCCTTGGGTAAAGCGCAGCAGGGGCTGTTCTTTTTCCACCGCATCCCAGTTAAACCAGCTGATTTCGTTGTCCTGGCAGTAGGCGTTGTTGTTGCCGCGCTGGGTGCGGCGCACCTCGTCGCCCATCAGCAGCATGGGGGTGCCCTGGGCCATGAACAGCAGCGTGAGAAAGTTTTTGATCTGCCGCTGGCGCATCTGCTCAACCTCGGGAGGGGCCGCCAGCCCCTCCACGCCGCAGTTCCAGCTGTAGTTGGCGTCGGTGCCGTCGCGGTTGTGTTCGCCGTTGGCCTGGTTGTACTTCTGGTTGTACGAGACCAGGTCGTTGAGGGTAAAGCCGTCGTGGCAGGTAACAAAGTGAATGCTGCGGTTGGGCTCGCGGTTGGGCTTTTGGTAAATGTCGGGGCTGCCCAAAATGCGGGAGGCCAGGTCGGGGATGCAGCCGCTGTCGCCTTTGACAAACTGGCGCACGTGGTCGCGGTAGGGGCCATTCCACTCGGCAAAGCGATCGCCGATAAAGCTGCCCACCTGGTACAGCCCCGCCGCATCCCAGGCCTCGGCGATGATCTTGGTGCCCGCCAAAATCGGCTCCGATTCAATATTCCACAGAATCGGCGGGTCTTCCAGGGGGTTGCCCGCCATATCGCGCGACATCACCGAGGCCAGGTCAAAGCGAAAGCCATCCACGTGCATCTCCGACACCCAGTAGCGCAGGCTGTCGAGAATCATGCGCCCCACAACGGCGTGGTTGGGCGAGAGGGTGTTGCCGCAGCCGCTGTAGTTGGAGTAGTAGATCGGGTTGTCTTCGAGCATGTAGTAGGTTTCATTGTCGATGCCCTTAAAGCTCAGGGTGGGGCCTTCGTGGTTGCCCTCCGCCGAGTGGTTAAACACCACATCGAGAATGACCTCAATGCCCGCTTTGTGCAGAGCTTTGACCATGTCGCGAAACTCGTTCACCGGCCCCAGCGGGTCTTTGCGCGAGCTGTAGCCGCGATGGGGGGCAAAAAAGCCCAGGGTGCTGTAGCCCCAGTAGTTCTCCAGGCCGGGCATGGCATCCTGGGTGTCGAACTGGTGGATGGGCAGCAGCTCCACGGCGGTAATGCCCAGGTCTTGCAGGTAGGGGATTTTTTCAATCAGCCCGGCGTAGGTGCCCCGCTGCTCCTCGGGCAGCCCCGAGGAATCGTGTTGGGTAAAGCCACCCACGTGCATTTCGTAAATGATGCTGCTGGAGTAGGGAATGTGCAGGGGGCGATCGCCCTGCCAGTCGTAGTTGCGGGTATCGACCACCACCCCCTTGAGGGCGGTGGCGCAGTTGTCGCCCAGACCAATGGCGGCGGTGCGATCGTAGGTATCGTCGCCCACCACCGCGCGGGCGTAGGGGTCAAGCAGCACCTTGGTGGCGTCAAAGCGGTGGCCGTGGGCCGGGTCAAAGGGGCCGTGAACGCGGTAGGCGTAGACTTGTCCACTCTTGAGGCCGGGCACAAACAGGTGCCAGTAGTAAAACGTGCGGTTCCACTGCGGGTCGAGGGTGATGACGCGGCTGGGCTGGGCCAGGTCGTCGGCCTGAAACAGCAGCAGATCGATGCCGGTGGCGTGTTTGGAGTAGAGGCAAAAATTGACGCCCACCGCGTAAACGGTAGCCCCCAGGGGATAGCTCTGGCCAGGTAATACGTTAGGGCTCATGGAGTTGTAGCTTACACCGAGAGTGGGTTGAACTGACCTGGCTCAAAACTTTATTAAACCCTGGGCCAGATTTTGAATACAACGGGCATGACATTCAGAGCCGCGATCGCATCTCATGCCCAATCGTACGGCGTCCATCGGGGTGCGCTGCCCAGACTTGCCTCGGTGCCAAACTGGGGCTGCCAGGTACCCTGCTGACAATGCCAGGCCGTTGCCGAAAAAGCGGCGAAATCATCACAATCTTGGAGTGGATCAGCGCTGGGCATTCCTTCACTCAACAGGTTGCGCGCCCCCCAGTGATGCACCACCACCGCCCAGGCCCCGGATACCAACGCCTGCCCCTGACAGTGGCCCTGATCCAGGTATCGGACCTGCACCGGGCCAGGGTGAAGGCGCTGCCAGTGTTCCACAAAGGGGTGAGCCTGGCCCTCGTCGTCCTCACAGGTGCCCTGCTCTAAAAAATTGTCGGCGTCTAGCCACTGGTAGCGGCTGGTGTCGGGGCGCTGGCGCGGGGTGAGGGCAAAGTGGTGGTGCCAGGTGCAGGTGGGCGGCTCCTCTGTCCAGGAGAAGGTACCGGCAAAGCCCAGCAGGTCGGCATCAAAGCGCGATCGCCAGTCCATCGCCCGGTAGCGCTCCGCGATCAGCCGTCCGGCAAAGGGTGCACTGCGGACGTCAGCAAAATGGGTTCCGGCCTGGATCCACAGAACCGATTGGCTGGTCTCGATCGCGCCCTGGTCGAACTGGATGGAGCGGCGCTGCCAGACGCCGAGGAAGGGGCTGTCTCTTATAAACA
>PYGV01000127.1 GCA_003022385.1 filamentous cyanobacterium CCP3
ACCCCGTCCCCTCCAGTGGTCGAGTCGGTCGAGCCTGTGACCCTGGTTGAGGGGCTAGAGCACCCCTGGGGCATGGTCTGGCTACCCAATGGCGATATGCTGATCACCGAGCGTCCAGGCCGTCTGCGCCGGGTCAGCAACGGCGAACTAGACCCTACTCCCATCGCTGGCGTTCCCGACGTGCTGGCGCTGAGCCAGGGAGGGTTGCTAGACCTCGCCCTGCATCCCCAGTTTGAATCTAACGGTCTGATTTATTTTGCCTACGCCGACGGTACTCAGCAGACCAACCGAACCCAGGTTGCTCGCGCTCGCCTGGACGGCAACACCCTCAGCGACTGGACAGTTATTTTTACCAACAACCGCGATAAGTCCGGTGGGCAGCACTTTGGCTCTCGTCTGCTGTGGCTACCCGATGACACGCTGCTGGTGGCCCTGGGCGACGGCGGCAACCCGCCTCTAGAGCTCGAAGGTGAGCTAATTCGTAACCAGGCTCAAAACCGCCAGTCGCTTCTTGGTTCAGTGGTGCGCATCACTGACGAGGGTGAGGCCCCTGCCGACAACCCCTTTGTTGACGACGCCGACGCCAACCCGCTGATCTGGAGCTATGGTCACCGCAATATTCAGGGGCTTGCCCTTGATCCTGAGACCAGTCAGGTCTGGTCTACTGAGCACGGCTCTCGGGGAGGCGATGAACTCAACCGATTAGAACCCGGTGAAAACTACGGCTGGCCAGTGGTCACCTACAGCGAAGAATATTCTGGCGGCCCCATTTCCAATGAACAGTCGCGCCCCGGCATGGTTGACCCCATCACCTACTGGACACCATCCATTGCGCCGTCGGGGCTGGCTGTATATCGGGGCGATCGCTATCCCCAATGGCAAGGACAGCTCTTTGCCGGTGGCTTGGTCTCCCAGGATGTGAAACGCATTGAGGTTGACGCCAGCGGCAACCTGGTTAGCGAAACCTCCATTCCGATTGGTCAGCGAGTGCGCTCGGTCAATCAGGGCCCCGACGGGTTTCTCTACGTGCTCACCGATGACCCCAACGGACGGCTGATTCGCCTTGAGCCAGTCTCCTAACCCTTCCACTCATTTGCGATCTGTCCATAACGGTCTGTAGAAAGAACAAAGGGCACTCCCACTGAGTGGGAGTGCCCTTTGCCTACTGGGCCTCAACCTTCAAAACGACCCCAAACGGAACAACGAAAAGCTTCTGTAGCGGCATGAGAGTGGCAGTGCGCCGAAAATTCCCCTGGCGATGCCCAATCCCGGAACTGGCTTGCTCTAGAAAAGGCTTACTGGGAGGTTTCAGGGTGCGCCCAGGTCAGGCCGCATAATCGAACACGGCATCGAGATAAAGGCGGTTAATACGGCGATCGCTGATGCCGTTCTGCATCAAAAAGAGCGACAGGGCTGCGCAAAACACGCGATGCTGGCTCCAGGACGGGTGAGTCTCCACATAGTCGCGCATCGCTTCAAACAGCTCCTCTGGCACCTCCACACTCAGACTAATTCTCGAGGCCATGGCCGTCATTGATTGTTCACTCATCTCCACTTCCCCAATCTAAATTTAGACGCCAAAACACTGCCCCTGCCAACTTCTTTTGGCGACCGGATCCCTTGCTGGTAGGGAATTTGAAGGCCACTCACGAGGTTGGAACAGAAGCGCTGTGTAAGCTGGTCGAACCATTGTCACCAGACTGCTGGGGGATGTCAATCTTGCCAACCGCTCCCTAATCCGCTAGCCAAAATCTACCCTAGACGAGGCTTTAGGGGTTTCAGCGATCCCCGCCAAATCTATCTGTAGCTCGTGCTACACAGTAGATCGACTGTACCTGTGGACAACACCAATTTCCTGCCCAGGCCCAAACGACTGTGATACCGTTCGCACCTGGGGAAAACCTGGGCATAACTGGGGAAAACTCTGGGGAAAACCTGGCAAGAAAACGAAGAAAATATAAAATCCAGCTGAGTTTCAGTTTTTTAATAGTTTGTCTAATTTCACTTGCGTCCAGATTGCGCTGTCGCCACCAGCTAGCTCATGGCGCAGGTATAGACGAGTCAACTTAACTCGTTATCTCCACGCTTTGGATCCAAGACATCCGCCTGCTCCTCGCGCTCGTAGTACAGTGCCTCAAGGGTTTGCTTCTGCTGACGGCGCGATGGCCGACGATACTTTTTGGCCTGGAGCTTAGGTTCCTGGTGCTGTTGCCCCTTTTCGCCCACTCTAACCTTGAGGGCGGCATCGGGGTCTCGCTGTCGCTGCTGAGTTTCCTCGTAGGCCAGGGCCTCCTCCAGCAGCGTCAGGTAAAAATCGTAGCGCGGCCAGTCAGCATCCACTACACAGCCGGGGGCACCCCGATGTAGGCAGTCGCTAAACTGGCACTGCCCCTGGGCCAACCGCTGCCGCAGCTCTGGAAAACACTGCCCTAGTGCGGCTGGGGTGAGGTTTAAATCAGGCTGGTTAAAGCCAGGCGTGTCGGCCAGCAGGCCACCTCCCGGCAGCTCAAACAGCTCTACATGGCGGGTGGTATGCCGCCCCCGACTCAGCTTGCCCGAAACCGCTCCCGTTCTCAGGCTAATCTGAGGAATGAGCCGATTGATCAGACTGGATTTGCCCACCCCAGACGGCCCAGAAATAACGGTCGTGTGCCCCTGCAGCAGTGGCTGGAGCGTTTTGAGAGGAGCATCTTCTGCCTGGACGCTCAGGATAGTGGCCCTATAGCCCCACTGGCTGAGCTGATCCTGCCAGTACTGTCGAGTGTCAGCGCTGACCAGGTCTTGCTTGTTGAGCAGGACGCTCACTGGCACACCGGTAGACTCAGCTTGAATTAAAAATCGCCCCAGCTGTTGGGGGTCCAGCTCGGGTTCTGCCAGAGCAAAGACCAGCAAAATTTGATCGACATTGGCTACCGGTGGACGGTCAAGTACGCTTTGGCGAGGGGCTACGGCGGCTATCGCCGCTCGCCCGCCCGCCCAATCTACTCCTTCTAGGCACACCCGGTCTCCCACCATCACCTGCTGACCGATTTTCCTGAGCCGGGCTCGACAGGTGCACAGCAGATCATTTCGTGAGGCCTCAGAAGCCTCAGCAGAGTCTGGTGCAGTAGGGGCAGGCACAGCAGAATCTAACCTGACCCGGTAATAGTTGGCCTGAATCGCCGTCACCAGCCCCCAGAGACCAGCATCGCCAACGCCGTTGGAGCCGCAGGATGCCATTACAGGGCCGGACGCCGCACGTGCAGAACAAAATAGTCGGTGCAGTTCTCCAGATGCTCTACGATATATCCCTCCATGGTTAAGCTGTCGGGAACCTGTTCTACAGGTTCACCGGCATCAATCCACACTTCTAACAGGGCTCCTGGGGCCATCTTTTCAAGCTGAAGCTTGGTGCGCACAAAATTGATCGGGCAAGGGGTGCCCCGCAGGTCCAACTGACTATCTACAGGGGTAGACGCTGAATGGTTCATCCTCGAAATAGCCCCCCCAAGAAACCTTCGATACCACCTCGGTTGACCTTCTCACCGCGAATCTCCGCCAGTTTTTCAACCAGCTCGCGCTCCTCAGGCTTCAGTCGGGTCGGTATATCAACCTGGACTGTGATTAAATGGTCGCCCCGGCTCACCGGATTACCTAACTTAGGCACACCGCGATTGTCTAGGGTGAGCACGGTACCGGGCTGGGTACCCGCTGGCACATCCAGTTCTTCAGGCCCATCAACGGTATCAATGGTGAGCTTGCAGCCCAAAATGGCCTGTAGGTAGCTAATTTTTAGGTCAGAGAGAATATTGATGCCGTCGCGCTTAAATGCCGCATCTTCAGCCACAAATAAGTAAACGTACAGATCACCCGCTGGGCCGCCCCGTAGCCCGGCATCGCCTTCTCCCGACACCCGTAGCCGGGTGCCATTGTCAACTCCCGCTGGTACGGTAATTTTGAGCTTTTTGGTTTCCTGGGTTTGGCCACTGCCGCCGCATACCTCGCAACGGTCCTCAATGACTTCACCCGTGCCGCTGCAGGTAGGGCAGGCCGACACCTGGGTAAAGCTGCCAAATGGCGTACGGGTAGCGCGACGGACCTGGCCGCTACCGCCGCAGGTACCACAGGTTGTTGGTCGAGTACCAGGCTTAGCACCGCTGCCGGTACAGGTGCCACAGGTTTCTAAATGACTGATCTTGATTTCTTTTTCGCCACCAAAGACGGCCTCTTTAAAGTCGAGACGCAGGTCGAGGCGCAGGTCGTCCCCTCGCGTCGGCCCTCGGCGTCGGGCACCCTGGCCCATACCGCCCGAGAAGCCGCTAAAAAAGCTCTCAAAGATATCGGCAAAGCCACCCATGTCACCAAAGTCTTGGTAGCCACCAGCGCCGGCCCCGATTCCGGCCTCTCCGAAGCGATCGTAACGAGCCCGAGTCTCAGGCTCTGAAAGCACTTCGTAGGCCCGATTGATCTCCTTAAAGGTGTCCTCAGCCCCAGGATCTTTATTGACATCCGGGTGGTATTTGCGGGCCAATCGGCGATAGGCCCGCTTAATCTCATCTTGGTCGGCGTTGCGCGAAATACTTAGAATGTCATAGAAATCACGGGCCATAGGGGGCTACCTAGACAACTCCAGCAACAATCAAACATTAAACCATTTTAAAAGGAGTGCCCACTTTGACCAGGGGTGATACCCGTCCCAGCCCTAGTCAATGGCTTCATAGTCGGCGGTGACGGTGGCATCTAACTCTGAGCTGTGATCGTAGGTAGCGTCATCATAGCCATCGCCTTCGGCCTCCATATCGGCAAAATCGGCCGTTGAAATATCCATATCGACATCGGCACTGCCGTCGGTATCGCGGTAGGCGTTGGTCCCAACGGCAAAGATAGCCGATTGCAGAGCATCAATACATCCTTGGAAGGTGCCAACATCAACGCTAGGAGACTGGGTAGCGGCCCGCAGCTCGTTGGCCTTCTCCTCCAGATCTGCGCGGGCCGAGTCGTCGAGCAGGCTGCCATGGTCGCGCAGAGTCGCTTCATAGCTATAGAACAGGTTGTCGGCCCGGTTCGTGAGCTCTGCCAACTGCCTGCGCCGCTCGTCTTCATCGGCGTAGGTTTCGGCCTCTAGGCGCATGCGGTCAACTTCGCTGTCGCTGAGGCCACCCGTGTTAGTGATGCAGATGCTCTGGGCGCGGCCGGTACCCTTATCGAGCGCCGCTACCTTTAGAATGCCGTCAGCGTCAATTTCAAAAGACACCTCAATCTGCGGCACGCCACGCGGAGCCGGAGGAATGCCGGTCAGCTCAAACTTACCCAGACTCTTGTTGTCTTTGGCCATGGCCCGCTCGCCCTGTAGCACATGGATTTCGACTGAGGTCTGGCCATCAGTAGCGGTGGAAAACACCTGAGATTTGCTAGTCGGAATAGTGGTATTGCGCTCGATCACCTTGGTAAAGACCTCGCCTAGGGTCTCGATCCCCAGAGAGAGCGGCGTAACGTCCAGCAGCAGCAGATCTTTGACCTCGCCTCCCAGGACTCCCGCCTGGATCGATGCGCCCAGGGCGACGGCCTCGTCAGGATTAACAGAGCGATCGGGCGCTTTGCCGTTGAAATAGGCGCTAATGGCCTGCTGCACCGCCGGAATCCGAGTCGACCCACCCACCAAAAGAATGCGATCGATCGCGTCGGGGCTGAGGTCAGCATCTTTAAGCGCCTGCTTGACAGGCTCTAGCGTGGCCTGCACTAACTCTGAGGCAAACTGCTCAAACTGAGCGCGAGTGAGGGCCATTTCCAAGTGCTTTGGGCCTGACTCATCGGCTGTAATGAAAGGTAAGTTAATCGAGGTCGAAGGCATGCTCGACAACTCGATCTTGGCTTTTTCGGCTGCTTCACGAATGCGCTGAAGCGCCATGCGGTCGGCGGAGAGATCAATACCCTCAGCCTCCCGAAAGGCAGCCGTCATCCACTCAACAATACAGTTGTCGAAGTCGTCGCCCCCGAGGTGGTTGTTCCCGGCAGTGGCCTTAACCTCAAAAACGCCGTCGCCGAGTTGCAAAATAGAGACGTCAAACGTGCCGCCACCAAGGTCAAACACCAGCACAATCTGGTCCTGATCCTGCTTGTCAAGCCCGTATGATAGGGCGGCAGCTGTAGGCTCGTTAATAATGCGCAGTACTTCTAAGCCCGCAATGGTGCCAGCGTCTTTGGTTGCCTGCCGCTGAGCATCGGTAAAGTATGCGGGAACTGTAATGACCGCCTGGGTCACCTCTGTGCCCAGGTAGGTTTCAGCATCCTGCTTGAGCTTTTGCAGAATCATGGCGGAGATTTCTTGGGGGGTGAACGCCCTGCCTCGAATCTGCACATCCACCGTATTGTCGCGCCCACTAACGCAGACGTAGGGTACACGACTGCGTTCAGCCTCAGTGTCTTCCCAGCGGCGGCCAATAAATCGCTTGATGCTGTAAACCGTATTCTCGGCGTTGGTGACGGCCTGGCGTTTGGCCAGTTGGCCTACCAGTCGTTCGCCATTTTTGCCAAAGCCGACGATGCTGGGTACCGTACGCCCCCCCTCGGTACTGGCAATAACAGCTGGTTTCCCGCCTTCTAGAACGGCAACACAACTGTTGGTTGTTCCTAAGTCGATACCGATTACTTTACCCATAGCCCGCGGTGCTCACTTAATCGTTCGCTATACCCTTTTAAATCGGTCCAGATTGCTTTATATCCGGACTAATGTGACTAGGTTGCCCGCTTACGCTCAGGAAGTTATCGTTTGCAGCGGCAATTTTCAGGGTATGTCACTCAGGCTGGGTCAGCTAGCAGGTGATAGCTTGGTTCAGAGCAACTCTATCAGCGCTAGATCAGCAGCGCTGAAGTAAGACGACTGGCGGCTGATAACGACCTATTGAGATGAGTTCTCGTCCGCTGAATCAGCACTGCTGGGACCGTCTTCTGGCGGGGCGGCTACCTTCACCATAGCGTGACGCAGCACCCGATCGCCCAACTGATAGCCCCGGACAAATTCCTCAATTACCGTCCCCTCAGGATGGTCAGCGGTAGGTTCGCGCATAACGGCCTCGTGCAGCAGCGGGTCAAATTCTTGGCCCTCCGCACGCATGGCTGAAACCCCCAGGCGCTTGAGGGTCTCAACGAGCTGTTTATAGACGCTCTGATAACTTTTGTGAATGGTCATCTCGGCTTCGGTTTGCGGCTTGATCTGCGATCGCGCCCGCTCAAAGTTATCGACAACCGGCAACAACTCGATAATGGTATCGCCTTTAATTTGAGTGGCCAACTCGTCTTTTTCTTTGCTAGTGCGCTTGCGGTAGTTCTCAAAGTCGGCAGCAATGCGCATCGACTGGTTGGCTCGATCTTCGAGCTGAGCTTTTAACCCTGCTACCTGGCGTTCCAGGTCGCCCACAACGGTCGCATCAACACTGCCCCCCTCTGCGGCAGGTTGTTCAGCAGGCTCAACGGTAGCTGCCGCCGCCTCAACCATTTCGTCAAAGTCGATATCAACGGCGTCTTCGTCAAGGAGCTCTTCGATCGCTTCCGGCGCTTCCTGATCAGAAGCTGGATCGTGTTCGGGGTGGTGAATGTCGTCAACCATGCTGATACGTAACCCGACGGTGAATGCAACAATTTTGCTTGGTCCTAAAGCCTACCCCAACAGGACCTAAACCTGCTGCAGTGTTTTTGCCTTTGGCACCGCCTCTGATTCTACCGTGGATTGGAGTTTCACCGCGGCCAGTTCTTTGGTCCTAGCACCAGGCTCTAGGGCCGGGCGACCCGATGTCGCACAGGCGGCATGGTGCAGATAAATTGGATAAGGGTATTATCGAAACTACGGGGTCAACGTGGGTAGGGCTTGCGATCGCGCTAACCAGTAGGTGCAGCCTCCCGTTTAGGGCATACTGCCTGCATAGGATTGGGTTTAGCCTTCTTCACATCAGTATTTTGGCATCAGCGCTATGACAAATTCCTCCTCCTCCCGACGAGCTCTGGTACTCCAGCGGAGCTTTTCGCCCTTTGGTAACAAGCTTATTCAGTCGGGCTATGTTGACTCTGAGCAGATGCAAAAAGCTTTGGCAGAGAGCCGCAAAAGTGGGCGATCGCTAACTGATGTCCTTGAATCGCTCACCGGGCAGCAGCTCTCTCCCGAACTGCTGCGCCAGTACAAGAAGCAGCAGCTGTTCGAGCTTAAAATCCTTTACGGTGTGGAGTCGCTCGATCCAGAACTTGACAACATCTCCCCGGCCCAGATTGGCCACCTGATCGATACCCTGGTGCCCGTTGACATTTGCCGGCGTCATCGTTTGGTGCCCTTATCTAAATCTAAGGATGAAGGTGAGGCTTCATCGGTGCTGGTGGCCATGGTTGATCCTGAAAACCTGGAGGCCCAGGACGATCTCAACCGCATTTTGCGGCCGCAAAACTTGGCGCTCAAGCGCATGGTAATCACCGTTGAAGACTATCAACGGCTGATGTCTACCTATTTAGACAATGCCGTTGCTAAGCAGAAAAAAGAAGAACTGGACGCCGCTGTAGACGTTAACACCAGTCTAGAAGAACTTGATTTTGGTGAGGGCAGTCTAGAAGACGTCATTGATGAAGAGGCCGATCTGGGAGCGGCCCTCAAAGATGCTGGCGCCGCTCCAGTTATTGCCCTGGTCAATAAAATTCTGGCTAAGGCGCTGCAGGAAGGCGTTTCTGATATTCACATTGAGCCCCAGGAAGAGTTTCTGCGGGTGCGCTTCCGCAAAGATGGCGTGCTCAAAGAAGCTTTGCCCAAGATGCCTAAAAAGATCATCCCCGCTGTTACCGCTCGCTTTAAAATCATTGCTGAGTTAGATATCGCCGAGCGTCGGGCACCCCAAGACGGTCGGATTCGGCGGGTGTTTCAGGGACGTAAAGTCGACTTTCGGGTCAATACCCTGCCCAGTCGCTGCGGTGAAAAGGTTGTGCTGCGGATTCTCGACAACTCCGCTACTCAGCTCGGCCTTGACAAGCTCATCACCGATCCTGACTCGCTACGCATTGTGCAGGATATGGCTTCTCGCCCCTTTGGCCTGCTGCTGGTAACAGGACCGACCGGTTCTGGTAAGACCACTACCCTGTACTCCGTTCTCTCGGAGCGCAACGACCCCGGCATCAATATCAGTACCGCTGAAGACCCGATTGAATATACGCTGCCAGGTTTGACCCAGGTGCAGGTGATTCGGGAAAAAGGGATGGATTTTGCCTCGATCCTGCGTGCTTTTTTGCGGCAAGATCCGGATGTCATTCTGGTGGGTGAAACCCGCGATCGCGAAACGGCTAAGACCGCGATTGAAGCGGCTCTGACCGGACACCTGGTGCTGACGACCCTGCACACCAACGATGCGGCTGGTGCGATCGCCCGCTTAGACGAAATGGGGGTTGAATCTTTTATGGTCTCTAGCGCTCTAATTGGGGTGCTGGCCCAGCGCCTGGTGCGGAAAGTCTGCTCTGACTGTCGGATTGCCTATCACCCCAGCCACGAAGAGCTAGCTCACTTTGGCCTCGCTGCCGCCTCTGAGGCCGACATCACCTTCTACAAAGCCAACACGCTGACGGCTGAGGAAATTGCCGCCGCTAAAGAAAACAACACACTCTGCCCCCTCTGCCAGGGCGGTGGTTACAAAGGCCGGGTTGGAGTCTACGAAGTCTTGCGAGTTACTGAGCGGCTGCAAAAGCTAATTTCTGAGGGGGCGCCCACCGAGGTGATCAAGGAGGCGGCCGTGGAAGATGGCATGCAGACCCTGCTGGCCTACAGTCTAAACCTGGTGCGCCAGGGATACACTACTCTGGATGAAGTAGAACGAGTAACCTTTACCGATACAGGTCTAGAAGCCGAGCTCAAGGCCAAGCGCAAGGCTTCCCTAACCTGCGCCTGCTGTGCGGCCGAGCTTCAGCAAGACTGGCTCGACTGTCCCTACTGTCTCACCCCTCGTTTTCAAGATTAGCAATTTGTTGGCCCATGATGTTGACAGGATCTCGCTTCAAACTGGGAATCTTGTCACCAGCACTGGGCCTTGGGCCACTAACTGTTGTTTTGACTTCGCCTAAACTGCTCTGACGCGGCATCCTTCATACATTGCTTAACCCCCCCATGAGGTAATTCTATGGAATTGATGATCGAAGACTTGATGGAAGAGGTAATTGAGCGAGGCGGCTCTGACCTACACCTATCGGCGGGGTTGCCGCCCTACATCCGCATCAGCGGCAAGTTGACGCCCACCGAGCATGAACCAATGACGCCTGAGTCGTGTCAGCGGTTGATTTTTAGCATGCTCAACAACACTCAGCGTAAGCAGCTAGAGCAAACCTGGGAACTCGACTGCTCCTACGGCGTTAAAGGCCTGGCTCGCTTTCGGGTCAACGTCTACAAAGATCGAGGCACCTATGCAGCCTGCCTGCGGGCGCTCAGCTCCAAAATTCCCAGCATGGAAACGCTGGGGCTGCCCAACATTGTGCGAGAACTGTCGGAAAAGCCGCGTGGGCTGATTCTTGTAACGGGGCCAACCGGGTCTGGTAAGTCGACCACCCTGGCTTCGATGATCAACAACATCAATATGACTCGACCTGAGCATATTCTGACCGTTGAAGATCCAATCGAGTTTGTCTACGAGCCCATTAAAAGCTTGATTCACCAGCGCCAGATTGGGGAAGACACCAAGAGCTTTGCCAATGCCCTACGCGCCGCCCTGCGGGAAGACCCTGATGTCATTCTGGTAGGTGAAATGCGGGACCTAGAAACTATTTCGCTGGCCATTTCAGCCGCAGAAACCGGCCACCTTGTGTTCGGTACGCTGCACACTAGCTCGGCGGCCCAAACCGTTGACCGGATGATCGACGTATTCCCTCCTGAGCAGCAGCAGCAAGTTCGGGTTCAGCTTTCGGGTTCTCTGGTCGCGGTGCTGAGCCAAACCCTGGTGCCCAAGGCAAATGTCAAACCCGGCGAGTATGGCCGGGTTATGGCCCAAGAGATTATGGTTGTTACCCCCGCTATTGCCAACATGATTCGAGAGGGCAAAACCCCTCAAATTTATGGCGCTATTCAGACTGGGGGTAAGCTGGCGATGCAAACCTTGGAAAAAGTGCTAGCCGACTTGTATAAGGCTGGCACGATTTCCTTTGAAGCAGCTATGTCTAAAACCTCTCGCCCTGACGAACTGCAGCGGCTGATTGGGGGAGCACCAATGCCCAATGCTGCAGCGCGCCAGGGGGCAGCGGCGGGTCGTCACTAGCGCCCTCAAGCGCAGAGCACGCGAGTTCGGGGAGATTCAGCGGGTTCGGCAAACCGAACCCATCGCTATAATTGCAGTACCTTAAGCCACTGAGCCACTGAGCTATGCCTACCTACGTTGCCATTGGTCGCGATACCAGCGGAGCCCAGCGCAAAGAGCGCATTTCTGCTGAGACTCCCAGCGATGCCCGTAACCTTCTCAAAGATCAGGGCCTCTATGTGATGGACCTGAAGGAGGAATCTGGGTTTAACCTTGACATGGAGAGTATCAAAACCTCCATGACCAAGGTGACCGTGAAAGATAAAGCCATCTTTTCTCGGCAGTTTGCGGCCCTGGTCAATGCTGGGGTAGCCCTGGTAAGGGGCCTAGGTGTGCTAGCGGACGACTGCTCTAACCCCAAGCTGAAGAAGGCGCTGCTGGCGATCAATGCCGATGTGCAGCAGGGTACCAACCTATCGGACGCTATGCGCAAGCATCCGGCCTGCTTTGACAACCTCTATGTGGCTCTAATTCAGGCTGGGGAAGTCGGGGGTGTGCTCGATGAGGTGCTGAACCGCCTAGCCAAACTATTAGAAGATCTAGCCCGATTACAGAACCAGATTAAGTCAGCTATGGCCTACCCGGTCACGGTAGGGTTTTTGGCGGTGATTATCTTCGTCGGGATGACGGTATTTTTGCTGCCAATCTTTGCCGATATGTTTGAGGACCTGGGTGCTGACCTGCCGGTCTTTACTCAGGTCATGATGATGATCAGCCGCTTTTTGCGCCAGCCCCTAAATTGGGTCTTTATGATAGCGGGAATTTCGGCGGCGGGCTTTGCCTACCGGCGATACTATGCCACCCTTAACGGGCGTCGCGTAATTGACCGGCTGTCTTTGAAGATGCCCCTGTTTGGCGATCTAATTCAAAAAACGGCTACAGCTCGCTTCTGCCGCACGTTTGGCTCATTGTCGAAGTCGGGGGTGCCTATTTTAACGGCTTTAGAAATTGTGCGGGATACGGCTGGCAACCAGGTGATTGCTGAGGCTGTAGATGAGGCCCGTAAGGATGTGCAGGGCGGCGGCATGATCAGTCTGGCGCTTCAAAAGCATGCGGTCTTTCCGGCTATGGCCATTCAAATGATCAGCATTGGGGAAGAGACTGGGGAACTAGACGCAATGCTAATGAAGGTGGCTGACTTTTACGAGGATGAGGTGGAGCAGGCGGTCAAAGCCCTGACCAGCGTGATGGAGCCGCTGATGATTGTTGTGCTGGGTGGTATGGTGGGTTCGATTCTGATCTCGATGTACCTGCCGATGTTCAAAATTATGGATGCGATTGGCTAAGGTGCGATCGCATCGTTGGTCAGGCCTCTAGCTATGACCGCTTGCGACTCATAGCCAAGGCATACATGCCTTGGCTATTGCTTTTATTGGCTGTAGAACTTTGGGATACAAACCTAGGACAGCATGCCGACACTCAAGCGGCGGATCGCTCGGTGGGCTACCTCGCCATAGCTAACCTCTCCGCAAAATATCTGGGCCATAGTGAGGGTGCTGGAGGGGCGTTTAATGCCAGCTTTATAGGCCAGGGCGGGCGCCTGGTAGACCAGTCGGGCCAGACGTCTGGCCCAGCGCATTTCCTCACCCCACTCCCGATTCATAACATGAGTGTAGGCTTCGAGGGCAGTATCGCTGCCCTGAAGCGCTTGGGCGATCGCCTCAGCGGCCTTCATGCCGCTGAAGATTGAGGGCCGAATGCCTTCGGCCGTAAACGGATCGACGACGCAGGCAGCTTCGCCCGCCAGTAGGGCTCGGTGAGTGTGCAGTGGTTGTGGCCCATCCCAGATGAAAATAGGATGTCCGAAGTGTTGCACAGTGCTGGCATCGACATCAAATGCAGCGGCGTAGTCGGCTAGCGGAGTCCGCAGGTCTTGCTTGCGCTGGCTTCCAGAGCGAAACACACCTCCGCCAATGGAGTAGCCGTCGGCCTTCGGGAAGTTCCACAGGTAGCCCTGCTGAAGTAGCCCCAAATCAAAATGCAGTACCGGTTCGTTGGGTACTGCCAAGCGCGGCTCGGCCTCCAGGGCGGCGGCTAGCTTATACCGTCGTTTTGTGAACCCCAGCCACTTAGCCATCGATCCCCTTGCCCCGTCTGCGGCGATGATGAACTTTCCCTGCACCGGGCCCTGGCTGGTGTGAGCCTGCCAGTGGTCTCTGTGGTTTTCGAGACCCTGAACCTTAGTGCCATCCCACAGGGTCGTTCCCTGGTGTTGGGCCTGTTGAACAATAAAGTGGTCAAACTCGTCGCGTCGCACCATCCATAGCGCTTTTTCAGCGGGCAGCTCGGCCTCAATCGGGTCGGCCAGGTTAAAGGTATAGCGCACCTTGCTTACCCTGACTGAGATAACGGGAGAGAAGTCAAAGTCAAACCAC
>PYGV01000128.1 GCA_003022385.1 filamentous cyanobacterium CCP3
CCATCGACGACCGACTCATCAAAATCGAGGTTTCAGCGGCTAGACGGTCCCGCAGTTCGTCCAGGGTCGCATCGTTGTCCGCATCGACTAACGCCTTCACAAGCTTCAGTTGTTCCGCATTGAGTTTGGGTTGTGGTCCACCCCCATGGGGCTTAGGCAAAATATCACCCGTTTCTCGGAGACGCTTGAGAAGAGTTTCTACAAAACTCTTCGACACGCCAAATCGCTTGGCTAGTTTGCGAACAGACACGTGCTCTGTAAAGTAAACGTCAATGATCTTTTCCCGGAAGTCAAGTGAGTAGGCTTTCATCACACTCTCCTAAAGGAAAACTAAGACTGTAGCGTGCGCAGTATTTCCTCTACTTTGATCGTACCTCGCCCATTCAGGAACCGCTATATTTGATTCGCGATTCTTAGGAAACCGTATCAGGACGATTTTATACCTAGCGCAAACGCGGACTTTGGGCTGCGATCCTGGAGCAGTTGCAGCAGCACGCCAATACGGCTGGGGAGTTTGGCTGAGAGTTCCCTTTTATCGATGGCTGCGTGATTCGAGCCCATCCGCACGCCGCTGGCGCAATCAGAAATCTATCAGGAACCTTTAAGAAAGAATTTAAAAATTTTAGCGATAGTAAACCTGTAGGCGCTTTGATCAACCCACAGCTTTCCCCAGGAGGGTTTTGATGGTTATTTTGATTCCTCTAAAGGCGACTGACCAACTAGTCCAGCTCTCCCAACGCTACGATTTGAGTCTACCAGTGCCTCTGAGTAGCGGTTGCGAAAGCTATCTTTCGCCTGAAGAAATGGACATTATTTTTGAACGGCTAACTCCTTTCAAAGCAGAAGATACTACCGTCGTTCAGTTAATGGCTGATCTGCAAGATTATATCGATCTTCATAGGCCTGTCGTTCCTTGCGACAATTGACTCAGTAAACCCTCGCCCCCAAACTCTATGAACTTGACTCAGTTTGATCTCAAAACAGTTGATGGTTACCAGTTCTGGCTGGAGGACAAAATTCGTCAGCTCAGCGTTACGGCCCTCAGTGCCAATACCCTGACCTGTCATGCCTGTGGAGAGATTGCGGGTACCTATATCATCGAGTATCAGGGGCAGACCTTTCGCCTGCCGGGAGCAGAAGCGCTGGCATTCCTGGAATTCATCACCGTGAGTTGAAGAATTTGAATCAGAAAAATCCTGGTCTCTCAAAAAACCGGGATTTTATTCAGGGCAGATACTTTTTTATCAACAGGCTGAGCTTGTCGAGGGTAGCCTGGGGGGCTTTATCCAGCGGCGTAATGATGGCGTACTTCAGCGCCGAGTGGGCCTCCGACTCAGGCGGGTGGGCGGAGATCCGGTTCACTACCTCGCGAATTACCCGCTGAGCGTTGACGGCGTTCTTTTGCAGATTGCCAATCACCATTTCTACGGTGACGCTGTCGTGGTCGGGGTGCCAGCAGTCGTAGTCGGTAACTAGGGCCAGGGTGGCGTAGGCGATTTCGGCCTCGCGGGCTAGCTTGGCCTCGGGCAGGTTGGTCATGCCAATGATAGTGGCGCCCCAGCTGCGGTACAGCTCCGACTCGGCCTTGGTGGAAAAGGCTGGCCCCTCCATGCAGACGTAGGTGCCGCCCCGGTGCAGATCGACCTCGGGCAAGTCCAGGCTTTCGACCGCGTCGGCCAGCACCGTTGCCAGGGCACTGCACACCGGGTCGCCAAAGGTGATGTGGGCCACCAGCCCCTCGCCAAAGAAGGTATTGACGCGGTTGCGGGTGCGATCGATGAACTGGTCAGGCACGACCATATCCAGTGGCTTGGCGACTTCTTTGAGCGAGCCAACGGCGGAGGCGGAGATCAGGTACTCCACCCCGAGCGATTTCATGGCGTAGATGTTGGCCCGGAAGGGTAGCTCGGTGGGCATTAGGGCGTGGCCGCGCCCGTGGCGAGCTAGAAAGGCGACGCGAGTGCCGTCCAGCGTGCCCACAATAATGGCGTCGGAGGGTGCCCCAAAGGGGGTGTCAACGCGAATTTCTTCGATATCGGTGAGGGCTTCCATTTGGTAGAGGCCGCTGCCGCCGATGATGCCGATTTGTGCTTGTGCCGCCATGGTAGTTATTGCCGAGATCTAGACTGCCCTATCATAGCCAACAGTGCTGTGGGCGAACCCAGGCTCTTGAGCAGGTGCGCCGCCAGTTGGCCAAACCGATTCTTTTCGGCCTGGGAGCTGGGGCCATAGTCGCAGAATTTGATGGTTACCCCTCTGAGCCGCAGCGCCACCAGGGTTAGACAATATCGCCAGACTTTTCTTAGGCTCTTGCCGTAGTTATGGCCGCTAATCGGCACATCGCAATAGACTACTCGTTCACCGCCCAATAGCTGAAGCGGTTCGCAGGGCACCAAAAGGTGATTGTGAGCCAGAAGCTGGTCGATATCTTGACCGTGAGCCCGCACAAACCGCTCGCTGGTGTGGTGGGCCAAGATCGGTGTCAGGGCGCTTTTCAGCGGGCGATAGCCAAAATCTGCAATCATCTCCTGGCAGACCGTGCTGATGGCTTGCAGAGAGGCGTCGGGCGTTGGTTCAAGACTTGCTATTTGAGGCAAACGCCGCTGCCAGGCCAAACAGCGGAATGAATCGAGCCCCTGGGCGACCTGGTTTTTCCAGGTTTCGTGGGCCGGGGCGGTGTGCTGAGCGGCAGCTTTGGTGTCGAGCATGGCCGGTTCAAAGGGGGCCTGCAAAAAACGGCACAGCTGTTGCAGCGTCTCGGTTGGCTGGGCTACCAACGTTTCATACTGAAGGGTGTAGGACTGGCGATCGCGCTCAAAGAACCCCTTGCTCTGGCGGTACCACCGCTCGATTAGGTAAGCGCTGTGCAGGGGCACGTCGCTAGTCCAGGGCAGTTTGGCCGCCATTGACAGCGCCACATCGCGGGGGTCGCGCACAATGCGCACCACCTTGGCCGTCGGGTACAGACGCCGCAGGGTGGCCAGATGCAAGATGTGGTTGGGGGTTTTTTCGGCCCAGCGGCGCTTACCCAGCGCGGCTTTGTGCGGCTCGGTCAGACTCTCAAGCAAAGCCTGGAGGGAGGGCTTGCGAGCGGCCAGATAGCGATAGATCGCCTGGGGTGTAACGCCAAACAGCTCGGCGATGGCATGGTCTTCAACGGCGATCGCCCCCACAAATTCGGTCGCCTTCATTGGCCAGGCCGCATCCCTGAGTACCGCCGCAAGGTGCGGGTAGTTTGCCTCTAAATACGGAAAAAAGTGGGTTTCTGGCCCACAGCTAATCTGGCTGTGGCTGGCTAAGATGGTCGCCAGCAGCGTGGTGCCCGATCGCGGCGTACCGACAATAAAAATTGGCGACTGAGACTCACCCATTGCTTACCTACTGCTGCTGGGAATGGCTGAGAACCGCGATTAGGGCTTTTTCTTCGGTGGTAAGATCGAACTCGCTGGGGGCTTGGGCCGCCTCGCGCCAGACCTCCAGCAGCCAGCCATCTTCGTAGGCCTTAGTCACGGTGGGATGTACATAAAACTTGCGGCAGGTGGCCACCCGATTGCCCAAATGCTGGGCCGCCCCTTTAATCGCTTCGCGAATATTGGCCTGGGCATTAGTCGCCGAGGTTGGTTCCCCTAGCTCATTGAGAATTTCGGCCGTGTAGGCGGTACCGGCCCAGGTGCGAAAGTCTTTGGAGGTAAAATCTTCGCCAGTGATGGTTTGCAGATACTCGTTAACATCGGCAGAGTCAACGGCGCGGCGCTCGCCGTCGTCATCGACGTACTGAAACAACTGCTGACCGGGGAGTTCTTGGCAGCGCTTAATCGCTCGGGCCAGGCGGCGATCGCTCAGCTCAATCTCATGCTCCACTCCGCTTTTGCCGATGAAGTTAAAGCTAATTGTGGTCGAGCCCACCTCCACGTGCTCCTGCTGCAGGGTGGTCAGCCCAAAGGACTGGTTTTGGTCGCGGTACTCGTCGTTGCCAATGCGAATAACGGTGGCTTCAAGCAGCCGCACCACGATCGCCAGCAGCTTTTCGCGGGTTAGATTGCGCTGGCGCAGGTGGCGATCGGTGACCTCGCGAATCAGCGGACGAGCATAACCAAAGGGAATCAGGCGGTCAAACTTAGTCTTGTTGCGCACCTCGCGCCAGTCGGGGTGGTAACGATACACCTTTCGGCCTTTGGCGTCGCGCCCGGTGGCCAGCAGGTGAGCATTGGGGTAGGGGCAAATCCACACCTCCTCCCAGGCAGGAGGAATCACCAGGGCTTTGAGCCGCTCTAGCTCGGCGGGGTCGGAAATGCGATCGCCCCGCTTGTCAAGGTAGATAAACCCTTTGCCGCACCGCCGTCGCCCAAAGCCAGGGCGACTGTCGCTGACGTAGCGCAGCCCAGCCGACTTCGCTGCCTGAGCCGGTTCTTCGATAATTACCGAAGGCAATGCCAACTCGGAATCTGCACTATCTGCAAGCTGCTGCGAAACGATAACCATTCAGGCTCTAAATTAGGCAAATAATTTAATCACTACCGGCCAAGCGATCGGCAGTTCATCTAGCTTAGAAGGCGCTAAAGGTCGGTTGGCTCTAGCTGAAGTTAAGTTCTAGGGGATGAGAAATAACGTTCACCGCTTAGCCAAGGACAGGCAGAATCAGTAGACCGCAAAGCCCCCGCAGCCCTCTCCCCCAGCCTATCTCCTAGGGATGAGAGGGGAGCCGGAAGTCGCTCAAAGTCCCTCTCCCACGATGGGCTACTTGATACACACAAGTCCATATCTAGAAGGGTTACTCGAATTTGATCCCCCTTACCCCCCTTAAAAAGGGGGGCTGGAGTCAAAGTCCCCCTCTTTAAGGGGGATTTAGGGGGATCGAAACAAGCATTCCGGCTATTTAGAACGTTGTGTGTACTTAGTAGCCCACGATGGGAGAGAGATTTCGAGAGAGGGTCAGCCTTGGAAATAGAACAAGTTTGTGATCTACTGAGAATGGATGTTCTTCCCGGTTACAACAGGGCATAAAGAGGCTCGTCATTTAGAATGCTTGAGACAATGACGCACGACGCGCTAACGGCTTTCGTTTTGAGCTTTTTGTTTAAGCTTTTCATTTTGCACCTGCGCGGCAACCCTAGCCCTTTTCAACGTTCTTATCACCCAGAACGGCATACTTGTTGGGCTTAATGGGAGAGCCAAAACGACGGCTGTAGACCTGCGTTAGCTCTGCCCCGTAAAACAAAATTTGAGCCGAATAAAACACCCAAATGAGCAGAATAATCACCGACCCAGCCGCCCCGTAAGATGAGCCAAATCCGCTGTTGCCCAGGTAGAGGCCAATCAAATACTTGCCGATAGAAAACAGAATAGCGGTTGCGATCGCGCCAAACCACACGTCGCGCCAGGAAATAATTGCATCAGGCAAATATTTGAACAGGGCGGCGAACAGCAGCGTCGTCAGGCCAAAAGACACCACAAAATCAACCAGCTGAACCAGAGCGTCCAGCCCTGGGGCCTGGGCATTAAGATAGGCCGAAAAACCAGAGATAACCGAGCTAACAATCAGTGACACCAGCAGCAAAAAACCGATCACCATAATCATCCCCAGGGACAAGACTCGCTTGCGCACCAGGTTCATAACGCCGATGTCGGAGCGGGCTTCGAGATTCCAAATGGTGTTGAGCGCCAGCTGTAACTGGGTTAGCACCCCCGTAGCACCTACCAGCAGCAGCACAATGCTAATGCCTGAAGCAACCCAGCCAGAGCTTTGCCCAGGGCGATTGGCGTTGTCGAGCACGGTACTCACAAAGTCAGCCCCAGCGCCGCCAATCAGCGTTTCAACCTGACCCATCAGCTGGCCGCGCACCGCCGCGCTATCAAAAAACAGGCCCGCGATCGCGATCGCTAAAATCAACAGCGGAGCCAGCGAGAACAGCGTGTAGTAGGCCAAAGCCGCAGCCAGTTGAGATGCTTTATCCTGGTTCCACTCCTGAAACGCCTGCTTCAGCATTCGCCAAATCTGTTTCGGACTCATTGTAAAACTCTTGTCGCTTGACTACGCTACTGCACGTCCAGGATTACTGCATGCAAAACTTAAAATTACTCAGATTGGAGCAAATATACAGTTTTGGCGTCGACAAAAGCCTCTACCCCAAGTCGCAAACTAGCCTGACGTTCTTCAAAGAAAATCTAAAAAAAGACTCAAAAAATACACATAAGTGGGTTGGCCAATTCAAATGTAGGATGGGTTAGCGATAGCGTAACCCATGCGGGCGTTGGGTTTCGTGCCTCAACCCAATCTACACCAACTTATACTTACACCAACTTATACTTAATTGCGCTTGCCTACTTAGCGCTGTGACGTCGGGCAACGGTTGAGCGCTACGGTTCTCGATTCAATTTCGATTGAACGAGATGTACCACTGCTGAATTCTAGATTCTCTCAGCATTGGGGTGCATCATCGCTCAATGTGGCGCACCAGGTCTAAACCTTACGGGCGTTGCGCGTGCGGCGATGCATTGTCAAACCCATTCCACTGCAAATTCCACCGCTACAGAGCATGAAAAATACCGTATGGTCGATGAAACCATACGGTATAAAGCGCACCTAAGGGCCCTTGCTAAGCGGCGTTCTTTCGAGTGACGGCCCAAAAAATTCCGGCGCTGCCCGGGGCTCTTAGCTTACAGGCTGGGCACTCGCAGGTTGCGCCTCCGGCCACCAGGTTGAGATACCTGATTTCTGCCTGAATAGAGAGTTCGCTGACCGGCAGCCCCAGCATTTTTTTGATGTGTGACTCTAGCGGGCGGCAGGCTCGTCGTGCGTAGCCCTGACCTTCTCGCTCAGAATAAATTACGTAATCTGAAAGCCAGCTGTCATTCATGGTAGCAAATCTAAACTAGGCAACACCGCATCTATCTTTAGACATAGATAAGACTATTCCTATCGACAGATGCCACTCTATCATGCCCTAGAACAGCCTATTTTTCTCACCGGCATCAACAGGTGGCTTGGGCTAGGCCAGAAACTTTAGCCAGAAGGTTTGAGCAGCGCTCTGGTAAAGAAAATAGAAAAAATTGCTTGGATAGCTGGCAGAAGCTTTCGGTTTAGCCCAGTTTTAGGGTCGGTTTCTATTGCCCTTGAGCGGGTCTGCCCCAGAGCTTGCTCAGCTCTGTCGGGATGTATTTGATTATTCCCAAGTGTGAGAGGGTTGCCAGACGATCGCTGCGATCGCCTCGCAGGCGATCTATGGCAGGTTATCTATCCCCGATGGAGGGCTGATTTTCGGCTTGTTTCTGTCTTAAGACCGAAGGAGATTGCCATTTTGCTTCCTACGCTGAAGCCAGGTTTAAGGGGTGGGTTTCGATTGCTGAAGGCCACTGGTCGGGCCAAATTCAGGCGACAGCGGACTCACCCCAGACTGCAACAGCCGACTCGTCTATCACAGCTCTGCTGTCAGGAGATACCGACATGGAAAATGCGATGAGCACTCAAACCGCAGCCGACAAGCAGGCGGGCGATCTGGAGCGCTGGGCCTCAATTATTGGCGGTGGGGCGATGGTACTGACGGGCCTGCAGCAGCGATCGCTGAAGGGCATTCTGACCGCCATTGCCGGTGGGGGTCTGCTATATCAGGGCACCCAGGGCAAAAGCACCGTCAAACAGGTAGAAGATGCCATGGGCTTGGATCACGCCATTCGAGTTGAAAAAACCGTGACCATCAATCGCCCTGCGGCCGACCTCTACAGCTTCTGGCGCGACCTCAACAACCTGCCAACATTCATGCGCCACCTGCAATCGGTGCAGGTGTTTGACGAGCGCCGCTCTCACTGGGTAGCCAATGCGCCCCTGGGCCAGGGCATCGAGTGGGATGCCGTGATCGTCAACGACGAGCCCAATCACCTAATTGCCTGGACCTCTACCGACGATACCCCGATCGAGAACTCCGGCTTTGTGCGGTTTCAGCCCGCCGCTGGCGATCGCGGTACCGAGGTCAAGGTGGTGATGGAGTATCAGCCGCCGGGCGGCATGCTGGGCACGGCGATCGCCAAACTCTTTGGCGAAGAACCGGAGCAGCAGATTGGCGATGAGCTAAATCGGTTTAAGCAGCTGATGGAGGCCGGAGAAATCGCCACCATCGAGGGCCAGCCCAAGGGCGGCTAACCGCCGACCGGGGCCAATTGTCCAAATCCTAACTTTTTTGGGTAAAACCATGCTTACACTTTCTCGTTTCCGCTTTTTTCCTGTTTTAGTTCCCAACGACTTCTCTAACCTTCTTCAATGGCTGAGCTCGGGGCTCGCTCAAAGCCTCCGTCCGCTGGCGGGGCTGGCTACCCAAACCGTAGCCGTAACCATGCTGGCCATGGTGCTCTGGCTAGGGGCCGCTGGTACCTATGCCCAGCCCGCCCAGGCCGGCGACAATCTCGATGCAAGACCCTACGAAGCCAGGGCCGTTCGGCAGTCGCGCAACCCGCTGAGCAACGAAAACTACCAGGGTGGGGTTGACCCCAGGGTCGCCGCAGAGCATAGCCAGGCGCCTGAAGACCAGGCCAGAGGCATTCTGGGCTCCGTCAAAGATGCGGTGCAGGACATTCTACCCGGCAATGGCGATGAAAATCTGGGCCAGAACGCCGCTAACCCCAACGCCCAGCCCAACCCTACCCTGAAGCGCTACAGCTCTGGTCAGTAATCTGCGTCATAGCCTCTCGCTTCTCCCTACCATCGCGTCTCTAGCCCCTTGACCTGGCCATTCACCTCGACTATTCACCCCGGAGAAATAGATGAAAGCAGTTTGCTGGCACGGTTCTCAAGATGTACGGGTCGATACCGTACCCGACCCCAAAATTCTCAACCCCCACGACGCCATTCTCAAGGTGACCTCAACCGCTATCTGCGGGTCTGACCTGCACCTCTACGACGGCTACATTCCCACCATGCAGTCGGGAGATATTTTGGGGCACGAGTTTATGGGCGAGGTGGTCGAAACCGGCCCCGAGGTGACCAACCTGAAGCCGGGCGATCGCGTGGTGGTGCCGTTCACCATTTCCTGCGGCAGCTGCTTTTTCTGCAACCGCGACCTGTGGTCACTGTGCGACAACACCAACCCCAACGCCTGGATGGCCGAAAAGTTCTACGGCCATTCGCCCTCGGGGCTGTTTGGCTACTCTCACCTGATGGGCGGTTACGCGGGCGGGCAGGCCGAGTACGTGCGGGTGCCCTTTGCCAACGTTGGCCCGCTCAAGGTGCCCGACGGCCTCACCGACGAGCAGGTGCTGTTTCTCACCGATATCTTCCCCACCGGCTATATGGCCGCCGAAAACTGCGACATTCAGCCCGGCGAGGTGGTGGCCGTGTGGGGCTGTGGCCCCGTGGGCCAGTTTGCCATTCGCAGCGCCATGATGCTGGGGGCTGAGCGGGTGATCGCCATCGATCGCATTCCCGAGCGACTGGCCCTGGCCGCCGCCGCCGGAGCCGAAACCATCAACTACGAAGAGATGGATGCGGGCGTTGCTCTCAAAGAAATGACCGGCGGCCTTGGCCCCGACTGCTGCATCGATGCGGTCGGCATGGAGGCCCACGGCACGGGTGTAATGGCCCTCTACGACACAGCCAAGCAGGCCGTGCGCATGGAAACAGGGCGCGCTATGGTGCTGCGGCAGGCGATCGTGGCCTGTCGCAAGGGGGGCAAGGTGTCGGTGCCCGGCGTCTACGGCGGCTTCATCGACAAAATGCCGATGGGGGCCTTTGTGAATAAGGGGCTGACGATGCGTTCGGGCCAAACCCACGTCCACAAATACCTCCGCCCCCTGCTAGAGCGCATTCAGCAGGGCGACATTGACCCCTCGTTCTTAATTACCCACCGGCTGCCGTTAGAAGAGGCTCCCCTCGCCTACAAAATCTTCCGCGACAAGGAAGAAGACTGCATTAAGGTGGTGCTAAAGCCGTTTGAAACCGCCGCTAGCCTGCCAGCATAGCTGTGGCGATCGCCCAGGTAGAGGAGCTAAGTAGCGCTTTGCCTGGGCTACGACTCAACAGGCACAGCGGGCAGTTCTAGACAGTACCCGGCACCATAGACAGTCTTAATGAACTTGGGATGTCGGGGATCGGGTTCGAGCTTGGTGCGCAGGTGCCGCACGTGAACGCGAATCGTTTCGATATCGTCGTTGGGCTCGTAGCCCCACACTTCCTGCAAAATTTGACTGGGCGATACGGTTTGCCCGTGACGCTGAAGCAGACAGTGCAGCAGCTCAAACTCCAGGTGGGTGAGCTTGACAGTGCTGTCAAACCAGATCGCCTCATAGCGCTCTGGAATTAACGTCAGGGGACCGTAGTTGAGAATCTCGCTGTGCTTGGCGGCCTGGGGAATGCGATCGGTGCGGCGCAGCAGGGCTCGCACGCGGGCCAGCATTTCGTCGAGTTCAAAGGGTTTGGTCAAGTAGTCGTCGGCCCCAGCGTTAAATCCGTCGACCTTGTCCTGGGTCTGCCCCAGGGCGGTCAGCATCAGCACGGGGATATCAGCGGTGCGGCGATCGCGGCGAATGCGCTGACAGACGGTTAACCCATCGACCTTGGGCAGCATCAGGTCGAGCATGATCAGGTCTGGCAACAGCTGCACCGCTAGAGCCTGGCCCTTGATACCATCGCCGGCCTGGTTGACGTCGTAGCCTGCCATCTCCAGGTTGACGGAAACCAGCTCCGCGATTGCAGGATCATCATCAATGACGAGAATACGAGGCATTACCAACTAAACTTGACGACCCGAAAACAACATCAGCCCGGTTGAAATACATTGCAAAGCTTTGAGTAGCCTAGCATTTCAACGTAAAGAGCCGTGTCGGAATAATACAATTCCTCGCTATTATAAGCAGAAGCCCTAAATTTTCCTGAGTAAATAGGCTACAGCCCTCTGAGCTTAAGATTCTCTTTAGAATTGAGCATCTGCATATCTCTATGCGATACGCTCTGACGCCTATTGCATAGAAGGCAAAGCCGCTAGACCTTCAGGGCAGCACCCCTGCCGCAGACCTAAACTCAAAACTCCCCAGGTAGGATTCGAACCTACGACCAATCGGTTAACAGCCGACCGCTCTACCACTGAGCTACTGAGGATTACGCGCAAAACTTATACTAGCGACAAGGGTGTAATTTTGACAACCCTTTAAGAGAAAATTTGTTTGGGCCTACGGGTGTCAACCCTGGTTCTCCCTTCTGGCCAGGCTTGGGCAGGGGCCAGGAGCGCTAGCTCAATTTCCCTTCTGCGATCGCGGAGCAATCGTGATATAGTCTAAGACTGTGTCGAAATTCTGATAACCATGCCCAAGCTTAAGTCTCGCAAAGCTGCCGCTAAGCGCTTTCGCCGCAGTGGCAGCGGTAAAATTATGCGTCGTAAGGCGTTTAAGAATCACCTGCTGCAGCACAAAAATGCTGAACGACGCTCTCGGCTGTCTAAAGCGGCTGTGGTGTCCGAAGAAGACGCTCCCAACGTGGAGCTGATGCTGCCCTACCTCTAGGCCAGGGTCTCTCAGTCAGTTGGCAGTCACTTCCTAACGTTTACTAGTTCCAAGGGTTAAACAGTCATGGCACGTGTCAAGCGCGGCAACGTAGCACGCAAGCGCCGCAACAAAGTTCTCAAGTTGGCTAAAGGGTTTAGAGGGTCGCACTCTAAGCTGTTTCGCACCGCTAACCAGCAGGTCATGAAGGCGCTGCGGTACGCCTACCGCGATCGCCGCAACCGCAAGCGCGACTTTCGTCGCCTCTGGATTACTCGTATCAATGCAGCTTCTCGCATGCACGGGTTGAGCTACAGCCAGCTAATTGGCCAGCTCAAGAAGGCCAATATCGACCTCAACCGCAAAATGCTGGCCCAGATGGCCGTGCTCGATCCCGATGGGTTTGCCAAAGTAGTCGAAGTTGCCAACCAGGCTTAGCGATTGGCCCTAAACGTGAGTGAGGGGCAGTCGTAGCGTAACGGCAGCACCATGGCATGGAACTGGCTTGGGTTTGGTTTGGTACTGGGAGCGCAGCTGGCTGTGCTCCCAGTTTTTGCTGCCGATCTCGACACCATTCGCGCCCGTGGGCACTTAGTAGTAGCCGTGCGGGAGGGCAGGCGACCGCTGAGCTTTCGCGATCGCGACAATACCCTGGTGGGTCTCGAAATTGACATTGCCCGAGGCCTGGCCACGGCAATTTTTGCCGACCCAACCGCCGTCGAGTTTAGGGTAGTGCCCAACCGCGATCGCCTGTCGGCGGTACTCGAAGACCGAGTCGATGTCGCGATCGCCGGGGTGACGCTGACTCCGGAGCGACAGCGCCTGGTTAGCTTTAGTCCGCCCTATTACCTGGATGGTGCCGGGATACTGGTGCGCGATCCCCAATACCAACGCCTAGAAGATCTGCATCGGCGACCGCTGGGGGTTTTGCAGGGGTCGAGTGCCGTAGCGGTAGTGCGCTATCTGCTACCTTTGGCGCCGCTTGTTCCTGTGTATAGTTATCAGGAAGCCTTCAGCCATCTCAGCAGCGGCCAAATTGACGGCTTTGCCGGAGATATAACTGTGCTGGCGGGCTGGCAGCAAGACTACGAGGGGTATTATCTGGTGCCCAGCCTGCTCTCGGCAGAGCCGCTAGCGATCGCGCTGCCCAAGGGCACTCAGTACACCGACCTGCGCAATCTGGTCAGTGAAACCGTGGTTCAGTGGCATCAAAATGGCTGGCTAGAAGATCGAGCAACGTTTTGGGGGTTGCCCTAGCCGTGGCAAGATAGGTTTAGACCTCAAGAGCGAAACGAAGACCGGATGGAAAACAGCAACCTACTCCTTGTATACCTAGGTATTCTACTGGCCTTGCTGAGCGTTGCCGCCTTCTTTGTGGTGCGCCAGGTGCTCAAGACTCGCCGCATTGAGGGTACTCTGTCGCGGCTGCAGTCGCGGCTGACCAAAGAAAAGGGCACCGCCCAGGAGTACTACGAATTAGGCAGCCTGCTGCTCGACAAAAAGCTCTACACCCAGGCCGCTCTGTACCTGCAGCAGGCCCTCAAGCAGCTGGGCGATGACGAAGCCGAAAACGCCGCCGTGGTTTACAACGCCCTGGGCTACTCCTACTTTGCCCAGGAGCAGTACGACCTGGCCATTCGCAACTACAAAGAAGCGCTGAAAATCTCGCCTGAGTACGTCACCGCCCTCAACAATTTGGGCCACAGCTACGAGCGCAAGCAGCTCACCTCCCAGGCGCTGGAGATGTACGAAACGGCCCTGTCCCTAGAACCCAAAAACACGACCTCCCGCCGTCGCGCCGACTCTCTAAAGAAGCGTCTGGCCCCCTCATCCAGCAAGTAACGCTAGCTTTGAGGAGCTTTGGGTGAACGCTCTACCGCAGGCCGTGTGAGTCACTAGATTTTTTTGCCACGGGCTACGAACTCCTGACCTAAAAGGGTCGCCCATGGGGTATACAGAGAATACAGGGCATTCTGTGGTGATTGCCCGCGCCTGTTACTCTACCGCTTTTTAACGTCACCGTTGTTTAGGGAGTGGTTATGCGTCTCGACGACTCTAGGGATATTGGAGCGAAGCTTGTATCGAACCTGGTGGCGATCGCGGCCCTGGCTGCGGTCGTCTTTATCGGCTGGAAGGCCTTTGACACCTGGCGGTCTGATCCTGCTGTAGAGGGCATTCAGCAGATTTTGCAGC
>PYGV01000129.1 GCA_003022385.1 filamentous cyanobacterium CCP3
ATCCAGTGGCCCTGCCCCAACCCTGAAACCGCCGAAACCGCCGCCACCAAATACGACAAGCGCCTCTATAGCAAAGGTATCTTCGCCACCCCCGATCGCCGCGCCCGCTTTGCCGCCCTGCACTCTAACGGGTTAGCTGAGCCGCCCAACGAGCGGTACCCCTTTGTACTCACCACCGGACGGCTGTACGGTCACTGGCACACCCAGACCCGCACCGGGCGAATTGAAAAAATTCAAAAAATGCACCCGGCCCCCTTTCTCGAAATGAACCCCCGCGACGCCCAGCGGCTGGAGGTACAGAGTGACGAATGGGTGGAGGTGCGATCGCAGCGCGGCACGGCTCGACTGCCCGTTTTGGTCACCCAAAATATTCGCCAGGGCAGCCTGTTTGTGCCTATGCACTGGGGCAGCCTGTGGGCCGACGACGCTGAGTGCAATGCCCTCACCCATCCTGTGGCCTGCCCGATCTCAGGCCAGCCCGAGCTCAAGGCCTGCGCCGTGCAGGTGGTGCCCCTCAATCGCCTACACCCAGACCAATCTGCCCTGCCAGAGGCTTTACCCCAGACCCTAGAATCGTCTATTCTCTCAGCAGCACCCACCCCCTGAGTAGTGAACCTCCATGGCGAACCGGGCCAAGCAGCTGATCAATCAGTTCAAGAATGAAACGTTTCTACTGCGGTTACACCAGTTTGAGGGCAGCATTTCAAAGCTGCTCTCAGTGGCCATGGTGATCGTGATTCTGGCGATCGTATTCGACCTGATCGTGGTGCTGGTCGAGGCCATTTTTACTACCGCCCCCGGCGCATTTTTGGGCCAAACCGTCATCGATGTCTTTGGCCTCTTCTTAACGGTGTTGATCGCTCTAGAGATTCTAGAAAATATCACCGCCTACATTCAAAAGCACGTGGTGCAGGTCGAGCTGGTGATCGCTACGGCCCTGACGGCGGTCGGGCGAAAGTTCATCATTCTCGACCTTTCTTTGGTGTCTGGCACGACGCTGATTGGGCTCGCGATCGCCATTTTTGCCCTCGCCATCAGCTATTGGATCGTACGTTCTAGCCATCGCTAGTCGCTACAAATTGCGCTCTAGCCGCCGCTAGCAGTTACAAATAACACTAAAAATACTGCTGCAGAATGGCGTTAGTTTGTCGTCCAGTTTTCTCCCAGCTAAATGCCTTTGCTCGCGTCAGTCCAGCGCCCTGAAGTCGAGCCCAGAGGCTGTTGTCAGAGGCTACAGACACCATCGCCTCAGCCAGTTCATCAATACTGTAGGGATCGATCAGCAGGGCCGCATCCCCCGCCACCTCGGGCAGCGACGAAACCCTGGAGGTAATCACAGGAGTACCGCAGGCCATGGCCTCCAGCACCGGCAGACCAAACCCCTCCCACAAGCTGGGAAACACCAGCGCGATCGCCTGGTTGATCAGCCGAGGTAGCTCGCTGTAGGGAACGTAGGACAAAAACTGAACGCAATTGTCAAGTTTCATCTCCCTCACCTGAGCCTGCAAAAACGGCGTGTAGCGAGGGTCAGGCACTCCAGCAATCAAAAGCTTAAAGTCAGGCAGTTTCGTCTGGGCAAAGGCCTGAATCAGTCGCCCCAAATTTTTGTAGGTGTAGTGACTGCCCACGTAGAGAAAATAGGGCTGCCGAGGCAAATCTAGAAACCGGTAGTGGCCATTGTCGTAGGCCAGCGGAATAACGGTTGTAGCCCCCGGTGGCGGACCAAAAAAGCGGTAGATATCCCTCAAGGTCGATTCAGAATCGCAAATAACATGTTCTGCCTGTCGAATCACCTGCGGCAGGTAGTACCGAGAGTACAGCGTGAGCGGCGATCGCGGCTGAGGAAAGTGCAGCGGAATTAAATCGTGCACCGTGACGACCGTGCGGCACGAGGACCACAGCGGTGCCTCAGGAACGGGAGAGAAGAACAGTTTTGCCTTTAGCTCCCGGTAGATCTGGGGTACCTGAAACTGAGTCCACCCCAGTCGCCGGGCATGACCTTTCTTGCCAGCATCGGTCGTGGCGCCCTGGGGAGAAGGCCAGTGGCGATGTTCGGCGATCGCGCGATCGCTGAGAATACAGCTGTCCTTTGTAGCAAGGTGCTGAATCAGATTGAGCGCGTACACTCCTAGCCCCGTCGGCTTAGTGGGTACAAACGCCAGATTGATCAGCAGCGCAGCTTCAGTCATGCAGTCGCCGTTTCGTGATGTGCCCCATGCCTGCGATCGGCCTACCCCTTTTGCTCCGTCAGCGTCTTGAGGTCGTAATCAACCATCGACTCTACTAGCTGCTGAAACGAGTACTGAGGCTGCCAGCTTAGCTGAGTTTTAATCTTGTCAATCGACCCGACTAGCTGCACATCCTCATCCGGGCGATAGAACGCTGGGTCGACGCTGACGTACTGTTGGTAGTCCAAGCCCAGGTAGCTAAATGCACAATCGACCAGTTCACGTACAGAGTGAGTTTCGCCACTGGCAATAATGTAGTCATCGGGGCTTTCCTGCTGCAGCATCAGCCACATAGCTGTTACTACGTCCTGGGCGTGGCACCAGTCTCGCCGGGCATCTAGATTGCCCAGCCGCAGTTCATTCGCCAGACCCAGCTTAATCTGCACCGCACCCCGGGTAATCTTGCGAAAAACAAACTCAGCCCCCCGCCGCGGCGACTCGTGGGTGTAGGTAATGCCGCAGCAGGCGTACAGATCGTATTTTTGTCGGTAGTTGATCGTCATCCAGTGCGCGTAGGCCTTGGCCACCCCGTACGGGTTCCGGGGCCTGAAGGCCGTACGCTCGGTTTGGGGAGATTCATCGGGCTGGCCAAACACCTCACTGCTCGACGCCTGATAAAAGCGAGTGCTGGGCTTACAGCGCCGAATGGCCTCCAGCAGCCGCGACACCCCTAGGGCCGTGTACTCAGCCGTTAGGGCAGGCTGTGTCCAAGATAGGGGTACGTAGCTCTGAGAGGCTAAGTTATAGATCTCATCCGGCTGTGTCTGATCGATAGCATCCATCAGCGAGAACTGATCGAGCAGATCTCCCGGTATTACCTCTATCTGGTCTGAAAAGTGACTGATGCGCTCAAAACTGCTGGAGCTGGAGCGTCTAACCATGCCACAGACCTGGTACCCTTGAGCCAATAGGAACTCAGCCAGGTACGATCCGTCCTGACCAGTTAAACCAGTGATAAGTGCTTTCTTAGGCATAACTCTTCTTTGGGACCTTAAAAGCGCAGACTGTGTCTGGCTAGCTTAGCTAGTATGCCACCCCGCTTGAGGGATGTCATCTGGCCCTAATTAGCTAAAATAGGCGGGACAAACTTTATCATGTACAATCGGTGCTTGGTCTTGTTCTTCCCTGTTCCCTTACTGTGTAATCTGCTGCCATGCAGAGTTTAGTTTTATCAACTTGGCGGTATCGCTATTTTATTCTCTCCTCCATCAAAGTTGAGTTTCGTGGTCGTTTTATTCGCAGTCGACTGGGTGGTTTGTGGATAGTCATTCATCCTTTAGTTCAGGCTGCTATCTTCGCCCTCATTCTAGGCCAACTGCTGTCAGGTAGGCTGCCTGATATGGCCGACAACAGGCTAGCATATCCCATTTATTTATTAGCTGGCACTCTGGGGTGGAGCCTTTTCTCAGAGATAATTTCTCGCTGCCTGACTGTTTTCATCGACAATGCCAACCTGCTGAAAAAACTGGTTTTTCCACGCACTTGCTTACCGTTAATTGTGTCAGGCTCAGCTCTGGTTAACAATACGCTGTTATTCGCGGCCATAGTTTTAATCTTTTTGCTGTTGGGCTTTGTTCCAGGAGTGCATCTTGTTTGGATTCCGGTCTTGACGCTAATTAACTTAGGCCTAAGTTTGGGCCTCGGTTTAATTTTAGGCACTCTCAATGTTTTTATGCGCGATATCGGTCAAGTTGTACCTATTGTTTTGCAGCTAGGCTTTTGGTTTACGCCTATTGTTTATAGCCCAAATATTTTGCCCGAGCAAATAGCTCGGCTACTACAGCTCAACCCAATGTACTGGATTATCCAAGGGTATCAAAATGCTATTCTGTACAATCAGCCACCATCATGGACAGCACTTGGTGTGATTTCAGCAATAGCGATTGTACTGCTCGTTCTATCTTTGGTGATTTTTCGGCGTGCCAACAGCGAAATTGTTGATGTTCTATGACTCAACCCGTTTTACAAGTTTCTAATGTCAGTAAAGCATACCGGCAATATAGTTCAGAATTGGCGAGGGTTCTGAACTGGTTTGGTCTATCGACTAAGCCCGCTACCGAGACTTGGGTGTTGCAAAACGTCTCTTTCGAGATTGCGGCTGGCGAGGCAGTAGGCATTGTTGGGCAAAATGGAGCTGGCAAAAGCACGCTGCTCAAGCTTATAACCGGAACTCAGCGGCCAACGGAAGGCACTATTGCAGTCAACGGTCGGATCGCCGCTATTTTAGAGTTGGGCATGGGGTTCAACCCGGAGTTTACCGGTCGGCAGAATGTATATCACTCCGCTGGATTAATGGGCTTTAGCAAGAGCGAGATTGACAGCGTAGTAGCAGAAGTAGAGGACTTTGCTGAAATCGGAGACTATTTTGATCAGCCTGTTTGCACCTACTCTAGTGGTATGCAAATGCGGGTGGCTTTCTCCGTAGTAACCGCTTTTCGTCCAGAAATTTTAATCGTAGATGAAGCCCTATCAGTAGGCGATGCTTATTTTCAGCATAAAAGCTTTAGCAAGATTCGCGAATTTCAAGAGAAAGGCACTACGCTACTAATCGTTTCCCATGACCGAGGTGCGATTCAGGGGCTATGCGATCGAGCTATTTTACTTAATCACGGGACAGTTATCAGAGACGCTGATCCAGAGTCTGTAATCGATTATTACAACGCCCTAATTGCTGAGAAAGAAAATAGCAAAACGGAGACCAGAAAACTCGAAAGTGGCAAAATCCAAACAATTTCTGGATCTGGAGAGGCAAGAGTAATTGACACTGCATTACTCAACGCGAACAAAGAAGTTGTCGAGTTTATCAACGTTGGAGAAATAGTAACCCTGTCGATAAAAGTAAAAGCAGAGAAGTATTTGCCTAAACTAGCTCTGGGCTATATGATTAAGGACCATTTGGGACAAACAATGTATGGGACAAACACTTGGCACACTCAGCAGGTTATGCACGATGTTGAGTGCGACTCTATTATCATTTACAACATCAAGTTCTTAGCAAATCTGGGTCCAGGAACCTATTCTGTTTCGACAGCACTAGTGAGTTCTGACACCCATCTTGTCGACAACTACGAATGGCGCGATTTAGCTTGCGTATTTAGTGTGACTAACGTTGACAAGATTCACTTCTCTGGTAGTTCTTGGCTTCAGCCAAATATAGAAATTGAAACTCACCTTCAGACAGTATGACATTCATTTCCTACGCCCAAAACTATGAGGACGTAATGCTTTGGCGAGCATTGCAGGAGGTTTCTTCGGGGTTTTATATAGATATAGGTGCTGCTTGGCCGGATGTACATTCTGTCACAGAAGCCTTCTATCAAAGAGGATGGCATGGAATTAATGTTGAGCCTAATCCAGAATTATTCTCTCAACTTAATTCCAAAAGACAAAGAGACATAAATTTGCAGCTAGCCATATCATCCCAAAATGGTGAAGCCGAAATATCTATAATTAAAGATACAGGCTTATCTACATTTAGAGAAGATATTGCCAAGCAACATATCGATCAAGGCTGGTCATGTAGCAAGATAAATGTAGTTACGAAGACCTTGTCTTCATTGTGGCAAGATTATGTTCCTGAAGATCAAGACGTTCACTTCTTAAAGCTCGATGTTGAGGGATATGAAGGAATAGTTATAGAAAGCAACGATTGGACAAAAAATCGTCCCTGGATAGTAGTTGTCGAGTCGACTTTACCATTATCTCAGTCGGAAAGTTACGAAGCGTGGCAATATAAGCTGTTGGATTGTAACTATAAGTTTATTTATGCTGACGGGCTAAATCGATTCTATTTAGCAAATGAACATTCCGGTCTGAGTTCATGTTTTACGTATCCACCCAATTACTTTGATCGCTTTCAATTAGCAAGTCAATCTGAGGCTGAGGCTCAACTAAGTAGAATAAAGAACTTAAACCAACAGCTCAGCTCCCAAAATCAACAGCTCAGCTCCCAAAATCAACGGCTCAGCTCCCAAAATCAGAAGCTCAGCTCCCAAAATCAACAGCTCAGCGAAGATTTACACTTGTTAGTTAGTAGTCGTTCAATGCGTATAACAAAACCTTTACGCGCTTTGCTTAATTTTGCGAGGCATTTAAGGTATTGGATTGAATGTAAGTTTGTACCAACATCAAATAAGTACTTTAGAACAAGATACTTGGTTTTCGATGCAAACGATAGTAGGCTCCTTATCAAAGAGCCTACTTTACTACTTAAACGTTTCTACAACATTTTTTTTAATAAGTCCATACAGAAAATGTTGCTTTCGATATACAAAAACCCTAAAGCTAATCGTATCATAAGGCGCTTGGTTAAAAGCTCGCCTCAATTAGAATTATTTTTGAAGCGCGTCTACATGAGAGCTATATATTCAACAGCTAGTTCTGAGCTTAGAGCACATCCTAAAGAGCTATCTCATCTATCTTTCACAGCTCGCCGCATTTATTCTGACTTAAAGAAAGCCGTTGAAAAACATCGCGAGGGAGACTATTAATGCGAATTGTTATTGACTTACAGGGCGCACAGTCAACTGGCTCACGTAATCGTGGAATTGGTCGATATTCGTTAGCACTAGCACAGGCAATTGCTCGCAATTCTGATGAGCATGAAGTTATTATTGTCCTTAATGGTCTATTTCCTGACACCATTAAGCCTATTCGCGATAGTTTTAACGGATTAATACCTCAAGAAAATATTTATGTATGGGAATCTTCCTACCCAGTCCATATGCTTAACTCAAGTAATGACTGGCGTAGAGAAAGTGCTCAACTCATCAGAGAATTTTTCCTCGTTAGCTTAAAGCCCGACATCATATATGTTACTAGTTTGTTTGAGGGCGGTGGTGATGACGCTGTTACTAGTATTGGTCTTCTGAACCATCGCGTTCCTACCGCTGTTACTTTGTTTGATCTAATTCCACTTATTCAAAAAGACAAATATCTGCCTAGCGAAGAGGCTAAAAGCTGGTACTTTCAAAAACTTGATTATCTTCGTAATGCTAATATTTTACTTTCTATTTCTGAGTCTTCCCGGCGAGAGGGCATAGAACATTTAAACATCTCTCCTTCAAAAGTTATCAATATTTCTACGGCTTCAGATTCGGTCTTCAAAGAACAAGAGATTTCAATTTCTGTGGCTGAATCTGTACGAGATAAGTATCAGCTTCATCGTCCCTTTGTAATGTATACAGGAGGTATTGATTACCGTAAGAATATCGAAGGCTTAATTCGCGCTTTTTCATTGCTACCAGAAGATATTAAAAAAAGTCATCAGCTAGCGATAGTGTGTTCTATTCAGCCTGCTAGCAAAAGTAGTTTGGAACTGCTTGCAAAGCAGCAGGGTTTAGATCTATCTGATGTTGTTTTCACAGGTTATGTACCAGAAGAAGACCTTGTTAATCTATATCACTTGTGTGAGCTGTTCGTCTTTCCTTCGTTTCATGAAGGATTTGGCTTACCTGCTCTAGAGGCTATGGCGTGTGGCGCACCAGTCATTGCTTCTAATTCTTCAAGTTTACCGGAGGTAGTAGGAAGTGATGAAGCGCTTTTTGACCCCTCAAATGATAAAGCAATTGCCGAAAAAATTAATCAAGCACTCACTGATAGTAACTTCAGAAACTTCTTAATTAACCATGGAAGAGAACAAGCCAAAAAATTCACTTGGGATCACAGTGCTCGGAAAGCCATCACCGCTTTTGAATACTTACATAGCCAAAACTCTATATCCTCCATACCTTTAGACCATTCAGTTCGTAAAAAGCTTGCCTTTTTCTCCCCTTTGCCCCCTGAACGTAGCGGCATTTCGGATTATAGCGCTGAGTTACTCCCAGAACTATCCCGCTATTATGAGATAGAAATAATAACTCCTCATGCGGAAATTTCTGATACTTGGATTAGAAATAATCTGCCTATTAAAACTGTGGAATGGTTTACGGAGAATTTCAATTATTATGATAGAACACTTTACCATCTTGGCAATTCAATATTTCATCACCATATGTTTAAGCTTCTCGAAAGCTTTCCAGGGGTGATAGTACTACACGATTTCTTTTTGAGCGGAATAAAATCCTATCAAGAGTTTTACAAGATCTCTCCCCATGAAATTACTAAGGAACTCTATTTTTCTCACGGTTTTACTGCTGTAGAATCACGATTCCATGCGCAAAATATAGAAGATGCTATCTTCAAATATCCATGCAACTTTAGCGTATTGGAGACGGCTTTAGGTGTAATTTCGCACTCTGATTTTTCATTGACTCTTTTCAGAGAATGGTATAAAAAAGAGCCACTAAGCTTTTGGGCAAAAATTCCTCTTCTTCGTAAACATCCGGAGACAAAGCAGAAAGCCTCTGCTCGCTCTAAGTTGGGGTTTGCAAATGATGATTTTATTGTATGCTGCTTCGGCAGAATACATGAAAGCAAGCAAAACCTTGCTTTAATAGAGGCTTGGTTGAAATCATCCCTCTTTAAAGATAAAGGCTGCTACCTTATTTTGGTAGGTGAAAACGACGAGAGTGACTACGGCCAGAGAGTATTAAATGCGATCTCTAACAGTAATTGCAAGAATCAAATTCGTATCACTGGTTGGGTTGAGCACCAAGTCTTCAACGATTACTTAGCAATTACTGATATTGCTGTTCAGCTCAGAAATTTCTCTCGAGGCGAAACTTCTGCGGCAGCACTTGATTGCATGAAATATGGCATTCCAACCATTGTTAATGCAAACGGAACGATGTCTGAGCTTCCTCATGATTCGGTGTGGATGTTGCCAGATGACTTTGTCGAAAACGAGCTTATCAAGGCACTTGAATTTCTTAAAGAGAATCCTGATTATCGTTTTAGTCTTGGGAAGCGTGCTGAAGAGACAATTCTTAAGCATCATTCTCCTGCTAAATGTGCAAAGCAATATTTTGAAGCAATTGAGCAGTCATACTTAGAGAGCCAATTTAGCAGAAATGCGCTTGTTGAAGAAATAGCAAGGCTCGAACACGCCCCTACTGATGATGGGGAGTATGTTGCTTTAGCATCAGCAATCGCTAAAACGTTTCCTGACAGAACATCAGCTCGACAATTGTTAGTAGATATTTCTGGGCTTATACATAGCAAATATAGTTCAAGTGTTCTGAACTTCTTCCAAGAGGTTCTCAAGGGATTTTTGAGGATACCTCTAGACGGCTACAGGTTAGAGCCTGTTTACCTTCAAGCTGACGGGCAAGGGTATCGATACGCACGAGATTTCACAATGAAGCTACTAAATTGTCCTCAGGGTATACTCAAAGACGAATTTTTAGAGTTTCAAACTGGTGATATCTTTTTGTGTCTAATTCCTGACTTTAAGATATTGGCTAAGTTCGCTGATGCTCTGGATTCCTTTAAACAGAGAGGGATGGACAGTTACCTTGTAGCTTTCGATGTTCCTAATGCCAGCGTAGAAGGGCTCCAGAACTCTAATAAAAATGAAGTGAGCTCCGAGGAATGGGTTAAGATTGCATCAGGATTCAATAAGATTTTATGTGCTTCTCACTCTACTGAGCGGGAATTAGTTTCGCTTGACTTTGGGGCACAGCGAGAAAATGTTTATCTAACCGAAGTTTTAGCTTTTAATGCTGAATCAACTTCAGACTTCCTAATGGCTTCACCAAAGTCGATTGTTGATGAGCTTGCGGCTCTGCTAAATATGCGCCTGTGATCACAGAATGTTGGTAGTCGTTGAAATTTATTGTTAGAGCAGTTTTTATATTTTACTTTGCAGGTAAAACATAAAAACTGCCTCAAGGGTTGCCAGATAGTAGCACAAACAAAAATATTATGAGCAAATTAGGCCTCGATCGCTAATCCTAGCAGTATGTCTATTTAGGAGCCGCTGTACACCATTCCCAGACTACCCCCTACACATGAGTTAGAACTCAAAAAATAGCACAAGATAGTACCATTGTTGGGTTTAGCTCTTCATTCTTCGAGTAAATCCTTGCATGCAAGTAAAGCTAGACTCTTTGAATATAGTTAAAGTCTATGAGTCTTTGAATAGCGATGTCTCGGCTCTATTGCGGCTGATTTCGGGAAACCAAAGATTTTTATCTTCATGGAACATGCTGGCTAGTATTAGCCCATCCCCACTATACGATTCAACAACATCGTGCTCTACTAAAATACTCGCTCCTAGATGTCTTAAGGTCTCTACGCAATCTTGGTGAGTTGATTTTGAGCCAGAAATTGAACTGTGATGGGTAGACACCATAACAAACCGCAGTTTCCTATTTTCTACCGCTAGTAGATCAATGGATTGAAGAAAGGGCAACTCCGCACCTTGAGTGTCCATGTGCAATACTTCAATACATTCATTCGGAAAGTATTCAAGAATTGCAGAAAAATCTAGCATTGGAAGTTTGACAGGACTGTTCGATGTTTCAGTAGTTGCTGCGTAGCTGTCAAGCTTTTTGCCACCCACCCATGCGTTAATAAAGCGTACTTGATCTAAGGACTCATTCAACGAAGCATTACGTTTGCCTATCTCTAAGTTGCTGTAGTCTGGTTCAACGCACAGGGCAGACGAGCCAGGAATAGCTTTCAAAAACCACTGAGTATAATAGGCCCAAAATGCCCCCAGTTCAACAAACACGCTTTTATTTCTGACATAACGCATCAAAACATGGAACAGTAACTCCTCCTGAGGTTCATGATGGCCTACTAACCCTCGGATGACATGAGCCATCCAGTCGCCATGGTAGCCTCCATAAACGACTTTAAGTCCGTTGTGCATAACCTGGACTCTTTCGCCTTTAAAGGATTCTACTTGCCCTGCATTAGTAACTTTAGGTATTACATCTGTATCTCTGCATGAGATTGTCATCAGAGTGCGTTCTAGTTCATTCATGTTTAACCTCGAAGGATGACTGGGTCTGAGATTGCGCAACGTGCCAACGGCGCAGGTTATTAACAGATGATTGATTAAGGGGCGATCGCAGACGTTCCCCCATTCCATCTCAATCTTGGGATGTTTGAGTGCTTAGGTATAGCTACTAAACCATCGACTGATAATTCCTTGGCGCGGGCTAAAGAGTAGCGCCAACAAGAAGCCGACAAATACTGTGAGGCCGATCGCAGGTCCCGACGGTATATCCAGATAGTAGCTGCCGTACATACCCACTACACTAAATAGCACGCCTAGAGTAGCACCCAAACCCATCATCCAGTGCAACTCTTTGACCAGCAGGTAGGCGGTGGCCGCGGGGCCGACCATGAGAGCCACGACCAGAATCACGCCTACGGTTTTGATGCCAGCAATGATAGCGAGGGTGATGCCCGCCATCAAGCCCAGGTTGATGCGGTTGACGGGTAGCCCTAGGGCTTCGGCCCCTAGGGGGTCGAAAGTGAAGAATAGCAGCTCTTTGTAAAACAGCTTGACACCAAGCAGTACCAGGGCTGCGATTGCCCCAATCTGCGACACATCTGCAGCATTAATACTGAGAATGTCGCCAAACAGCAGCTGTTCTAGGGAAACCCGACTGCGAAACACCGTCAGCAGGGTAATGCCCAGGGAGAAAAAGGTAGAAAAGGTAATCGCCATCGCGGTATCGACCTTAATGCGCGACTGGGTGCGAATCCAGGCGATGACGGCGGTGCTCAGCAGGCCGCAGGTGAAGGCCCCCAGTAAAACGGGCAGGTTGAAGAAACTGGCGATCGCAAGACCTGGCAGCACCCCGTGGGCTACCACATCCCCCAGCATGGCCATGCGCTGCACAATCAGGTAGGTGCCGATGACCGGGCAAAGAATGCCGACCAAAAAACTGGCCAGCAGCGCCTGGCGCATAAAGTTATAGTTAAGCGGATCCAAAAGCCAATCCATTACGGCTGATCGGGGTCAGTAGGTAGGGCCACGACATCGGTAGTCTTCCCCTCAGCACGGTCAGCCAGTGCCTTCTGATCTTTCATAGTCTGACGGCGATCGAGCAGCACCTGAGTGATGCCGGTTGCCAGCAGGGTCGCAACTACGCCATCGTCAATCCAGCCCACCACCGGAATCAGGTCAGGGGAAATGTCGATGGGGCTGAGCAGGTAAATTAGCGATGCACCTATCACCACCCAGCGGTAGCGAGGATGCTTTAACAGGCCATTGTAAATGCGGCTAAAAAACGGGATTTTCATTTCTAAGGAGAATGATTTGGGGGTTAATTGAGCTTCCACCCTCAACTACTGTAATACAGTCCTTGAAGGACATTCTGGAGCAGGACCTTAGTTATGGCAGAGGCCTGAAGCCGCTTACCCAAAGTTCCACATTACCGGATCGGTGGGCAGATGGTCGGTCACGGTGCGGCTGATGGCATCGATCGCTGCCAAATCAGCATCGGAGAGCGAAACCGTAGCAGCCTGAGCATTTTCCTTCGCTTGCGAACCGTTGCGCGCCCCCACGATCGCAGTCGTCTGAGGCTGAGCCATTAGCCAGGCCAGAGCCAAATTCCCTAGGGTAGTGTGGTGGCGACGGGCGATCGGTCGCAGCTGCTCCAGCGCCGCCTGGGCTTTGTCGTAGAGCGGCGGCTGAAACAGCTTGTTTTTGCTGCGAATGTCTTCTTTGGGGAACTGGTGGTCAGGGCCAAACTTGCCCGTCAGTAACCCCTGTGCCAGCGATGAGTAGGCCAGAAGGGTGAGGCTATGCTCGACGCAGTAGGGCAGCAGCTCGGTTTCGACCCCGCGCCAGAAGAGGGAGTAGGGCGGCTGCAGGCTGTCGATGCGGCCATAGGTCATGGCCTCTTCAAGCTGCGATCGCGAAAAGTTCGACACCCCGATCGCCCGAATTTTACCCTGCTCCTTGAGCTGATTCAGCGCCCCCATAGTTTCACCAATGGGCACCACGTCGCTGTTGAAGGAGCCAGCAGGCCAGTGAATCTGGTACAGATCAATTACCTCAGTCTGCAGCCGTCTGAGCGAGTTTTCGCAGGCCTCGATTACCTGGTCGTGCTTCAGGTGGTTGGCAAAGACTTTGGTGGCGAGCACTACTCGATCGCGCCTGTCCCCCAGCGCCTTACCCACCAGTTCCTCAGAATAGCCGCTGCCGTAGACCTCCGCCGTGTCGAAGGTAGTAATGCCCGCATCCAGGGCCACCTGCATGGCCTCGATCACCGCCTGATCTTCGATATCAACCCAGCCGCTCTTCCCCGCCTGCCAGGTGCCAAAGATCAGCGGCGTGATCTCAATGTCGGTATTGCCCAGCCTGCGAGTTTCCATGCCAACCGCCGTTCCCAAATTTCATTACCTGCATAATAACGCTCTGGCCCAGTAGCGCTTGATCGCGGAGACAAGGCATAGTACTGGTTTATTATGAGTTTTAGATTTTGGATTTTGGATTTTGGCGGCTGGCTTCCAATCCAAAATCCAAAATCCGCCATCCAAAATTTCCCCCATGCC
>PYGV01000019.1 GCA_003022385.1 filamentous cyanobacterium CCP3
GCTACGCCCAGCTCACCTTTAGCTTTCAGGCGGGCTGCCCCAGCGACCTCGACTGCCAGCCTCAGCCCTGCCCTCCTCGCAGCTTTCAAGAACCAGAGATCAGCTACCTGGCGAAAGACTACGCCAGCTTTCGCCAGATGATCCTCGATCGCCTCAGCCTGCTGATGCCCGACTGGCAGGAGCGCCACGTGCCCGATCTGGGCATTACTTTGGTGGAGCTGCTGGCCTACGTGGGCGACCACCTCAGCTACTACCAGGATGCGGTGGCCACCGAGGCCTACCTCGATACGGCCCGCCAGCGGATTTCGGTGCGTCGCCACACCCGACTGATCGACTACCCCCTGCACGAGGGCTGCAATGCCCGCACCTGGGTGCAGGTGATGCTGCGGGGCACCTCCCACGAAACGCTACGGGCGGCAGATACCTACTTCATCACTCGCTATCCCACGGCCCCGGCCCCCGGCACCGTGCTGGGCCACGAGGCCCTGCTGGTAGTGCCGCCCGATGCCTACGAGGTGTTTGAGCCAATGGGCGAACAGGACCTGACGCTCTACGAGGCCCACAACGAAATTCAGTTCTATACCTGGGGCGATCGCCAGTGCTGTTTACCCAAGGGCGCTACCTCAGCCACCCTGCTAGACGCCTGGGAGAGGCATCCGAAGGAAGAAAAACCCGAAGCCCAGCAGACCGACGGCTGCGGTGAACCCGACCCAGAAACGCCGTCCCCCGCCACGCGCAAACTGCATCTTCAACCAGGCGATATTCTCATTTTCGAGGAGGTGCTGGGGCCAACCACGGGCATGGCTGCAGATGCTACCCCGGTCCACCGCCACGCCGTGAGGCTGGTGCGGGCCACGCCCATCACCGATGCGCTCTACACCGATGGGGGGTGGCCCACGCCGCTGGTGGAGATTGAGTGGGATGTGGCCGACGCGCTGCCCTTTTCCCTGTGCATCACGGCGCTGGGGCCAGCTCCAGAGTGTCGGCTGCTGGGGCCAGTTAGCGTGGCGCGGGGCAACGTGGTGCTGGCTGACCATGGTCGCACGGTGGACAGTGAATTGTTGGGCCGTGTCCCCACGCAAACCGTGGCTGTCCAGTGCAGCGCCGAAAACTTCCCGACGCCAGCACATCCAGTGCCGGGGCGGTTCACCCCCAGCCTGCGCCAGAGCCCCCTCACCTTCGGCCAGCCGCTGCAAACGCTTCCGGCCAGTCAAATGCTGCGCCAAGATCCGCGTCAGGCGAAGCCCCAGGTTGCGCTGCACAACGCCCAGGGTACCTGGCAGCCCCAGCTCGATCTGCTGGCGAGCACTGGGCTAGATCGGCATTTTGTCGCCGAGCTAGACGATGGCGGGCGCGCCCACCTGCGCTTTGGTGACGGGGAGATGGGGGCGCTGCCCACCGCAGGCACCGAGTTTAGGTCAACTTACCGCGTCGGCAACGGCGAGCGCGGCAACATCGGTGCTGAGACCCTGGCCTTTGTGGTGCTGCGCCAAAGTTCGGCTGAAAGCGGCGTTTACCTGGAGCCGCGCCAGCTCTTTGCGGCGGTAGGCGGCACCCAACCGGAACCGCTGAAGCAGGTGGAGCTATTTGCCCCGGGCACCTTTCGGCAGGAATTGCAGCGGGCCATCACGGCCCAGGATTATGCCGATTTAGTTATGCGCGACTTCGCTGATCGGGTGCAGCGGGCGGCGGCGGTGCTGCGCTGGTCGGGAAGCTGGCCAGAAGTGCTGGTGGCAGTCGATCCTATCGGTCGAACTGAAGCCGATCCGGAGTTGCTCGATGCGATCGCCCAGCGCCTCTACCGCTATCGCCGCACGGGCCACGACGTGCTGGTGCGCTCCGCGACGACAGTACCACTCCACATAGAACTGACCCTTTGCGTGCGGCCCGACCACATTCGGGGCCACGTCAAAGCGGCCCTGCTAGAAGCGCTGGGCAACGGCACTACGGCCAGAGGTGACAAGGGCTTTTTCCACCCCGACCGTCTCAGCTTTGGAGAGGGCATTGCCCTGAGCCGACTAGTGGCTGCTGCTCAGTCCGTCATCGGCGTGGAAAATGCGGTGGTGACTCGGCTGGAGCGGCTGCACGAAGGGCCAAATGGCGAACGGGAGCAGGGGCTGTTGCCTCTCGGCCCGCTGGAGGTGGCTCGCCTCGACAACGACCCCAATTTCCCGGATAACGGCAAGCTGATTTTGCACCTGCGAGGTGGACGATGACTTCTAGCTGCGACTGCTGCACTGGCCCCCTGGCCCTCTCTGGACAAGCCGGAAATCGCCCTGGCTTGAGCGCCCTGAGCTACCGTCTGGGTACCCACGCCACTTTTCTCGATGCCCTACTGGCCCGACTCTCCAGCAGCGACCTGCCCGCCCTGGCCCAGTTGAGAACGCGCGACCCCCACGACCCTGCCATTGCACTGCTCGACGCCTGGGCCACGGTGGCCGACGTCCTCACCTTCTACCAGGAGCGCATCGCCAACGAGGGCTACCTGCGCACCGCCACCGAGCGCCGCTCGGTGCTGGAGCTGGCCCGGCTGGTGGGCTACAGGCTGCGCCCTGGGGTGGCCGCCAGCGTCTACCTAGCTTTTACTATGGAGCCGGGCTTTAACGAAAACGCCAGGGTGCCCAAGGGGACGCGATCGCAAAGCCTGCCCACCCCCGGCGAAATGCCCCAAGCTTTCGAAACCGAGCAGAACACCGAAGCCCGCACCGAGTGGAACCAGCTACGGCCCCGTCTGCGTCGCCCCCAGTTTATTACCCTAGGCAACGCTGCCGAAAAGCCAGATCTGTACTTTACCGGCACCGATACCAACCTCAAACCCAACGATCCACTGCTGCTGGTCTTTGGCCAGGGCACGGATGAACAAGTGGTGCGGCAAATTCAGGCGATCGAGGTCAGCCCAGATAAGCAGCGTACCCAGGTTAGCCTGCTGCCTCTGATGGTGGCCCTCTCGGATGCTGCCGCTGAACGCGGGGAAATCCTTGAGTTGAGATCTGCCGCCACCCTGCCTGCCGATGTTGCCCCGCCCACACGCCTATCAGGCCCCCAATTATCAAACCGCGCTCTGCTCAGCGGCGGTAGCTTGGCGGCGGCAACCCTACTACCCTCTCTGGATGTGGTGAAGGCGCTGGCGCTGCCCCCGTCGCTGCCCCCCGCTAACGCTCAGCAGCTTACCCGCACTGCAAGTCAGGCCTTCGCCCCCACCATCGATATATCATCGCAACTGCTGGTCAACCTCAAACCAGCTCTCAGGCCAATGCTGTATCGAGCCTGGAGCAATACCAAGGTTCTGGCCAAGGAGGGTTTAGAGACAGTTAAAACTATCGAAAAGTTTGGCGTTAAAGCAGCTCCCTTTGGCCACAATGCTCCCCTTAAACCTAATTACTCCGATGGCATTCCCGTAGACTTTTCGGAGTGGGAATTGGCTGAAAAAATGGTGACGCTGACAACGCATCTACAAGCGCAGACTGACCCAAGCGCCACCCAAATCATTGTCAGTCTATCTCAGGGCGATCGCACAACCCGTGCTGTAGAAAATCTAACTCCAGGCACTCGCCATCTCTCCTTAATAGAGGGAGAAAAGGAGATAGAAACTGTCAGAGTTTCTGTTTTTACACTGCAAACGGCTTGGCTAAAATTTGGTCATAGGGTTCCCAATATGGGGCCAATAGATATCTACCTATACCGTCCACTACTGCGGCAAGGCCCCACAAAACTCTTCAGCAATCTTTTTCCCCATCAAGATAGCGACTACCTAGCATTGCCCCTCGCCAACGAAGTCAATGCACTAGGGCAAACCCTAACCCACGTTCCTCAGGCAGTTGTAAATGCTCAAACCATTCCGCATTTGGTTGTGGTACGCGCTGGTCAATCAATGTCAAATGCCGCAAACCGTCTACTTAATGTCAGTCTGGCAGAGCTACAACCCAATTTAGTCCCCAATCAAGCATACCAGCTCACCTTTCAGCAAACTGATACCCTAAATCTGGCAGTGTCGTCCACTGATATCAGCTCTCTCAAGCAGATTAATGAAGTCAGAAGAGTGACAGCGACTTTTCTTGGCGAGCAGCGTGAGCATCGAATTATTATTGGTAGAGAAATCACTGTAGAAGTCGAGAATGGCAGCTTGTTCTCAACTCAACTTCAGAACGAACTCATAGAGAATGTGGAGGACATCTCAGAAGACCACCGTATAAGAATTTCACGTACCCAAGATCCAACCTCCTTTCTCATTCAGGAAGAAGCTTTTTCCAAAGGCGCTGCTAGGGAGATGACCCTCGATGGTGAGTATGACAAAATTACGCCCAATAGCTGGGTTGTCATTGCTCGCTCCGATCGAGAGCAGCCCATTAAGGCCCAGGTCAAGCATGTAAAAACCGTTTCCAAGGCGGAGTATGGTATTACGGGAAAGGTTTCTCAACTAACCCTAGATCGTCCCTGGTTGTTCCTAGGCGATCGCTCCCTGGCCCTGCTGCGCGAGACCACCGTCTATGCCCAGAGCGAACCGCTGGCGATCGCCGATGAAGTTATCGACCCCCTGACCTATACCATCGGCGGAGAAGACCTGGAGTCGGACGGGCCGTTTGAAATTGAGCTAGATGGCCTCTACGACGGACTCAAGCCGGGGCGCTGGCTAATTGTATCGGGTGAGCGCACCGATATTCCCGGTGCCGAGGGCGTACGGGCCAGCGAACTGGTGATGCTGGCCGGAGTGCGCCAGGGGGTGGCCCAGGTGGAAATTCCCGCCGATGCTGATCCAGCTATAGATGGTGCCGCTGACCAACCCCAACTGATCGATCTCCCTGGCGATACGCCCCACAGCTTTTTGCAGTTGGCCCAACCCCTGGCCTATAAGTACAAGCGCGACACCGTTACCATTCACGGCAACGTAGTCAAGGCTACCCACGGCGAAACGCGGCGGGAAGTGCTCGGCAGCGGCGACGGCGGGAAAGCTCTGCAGCAGTTTACCCTGAGCAAACCGCCCCTGACCTTCCTCTCTGCGCCGACCCGCGAAGGAGTCGAGAGCACCCTGGAAGTGCGGGTCAACGACGTGAAGTGGCACGAGGTCGATAACCTAGCCTGGGCCAAAGACACCGATCATAGCTTTATTACCCGCACCGACGACGATGACAAAACCACTGTGGTCTTTGGCGACGGGGTGCAGGGGGCGCGGCTGCCCAGCGGCAGCGAAAACGTCAGAGCCTTGTATCGCGACGGCATTGGTCAGGTGGGTAATGTCAAGGCGGAGCAGGTCAAGCTGCTGGCGACTCGGCCTTTGGGGGTCAAAGGCGTGATTAACCCCCTGCCTGCAACGGGCGGGGCCAACCGAGAAACCCTGCTCCAGGCCAAGCGCAATGCCCCGATGGCGGTGATGGCCCTCGATCGCCTGGTGTCGGTGCAGGACTACGCCGACTTTGTGCGCACCTTTGCTGGGATTGCCAAGGCCGATGCCCAAGCACTCTCCAACGGTCGCCGGGAGCTGATTCACCTGACCATTACCGGGGCAGACAACAGCCCCATTGAGAAAAACTCTGACCTATACCGCAACCTCTGGCGATCGCTGCGGCGCTTTGGCGACCCCTACCAGCCCCTCCAGATCGATCAGCGCGAGCTGATGATTGTGCTGATTTCGGCCCGGGTGCGGATTTTGCCCCAGTACCTGTGGGAGACGGTCAAGCTGGCGATCGAGGCAGCCCTGTTTGAGCAGTTCAGCTTCGATCGGCGAGATTTGGGGCAAGACCTGCTGCTCAGTGAGGTGATCACCACCATGCACCAGGTGCCTGGGGTCGACTACGTGGATGTGAACATTTTGGACAGTGTTTCCGAAACCGAAGCCGAAAATCCTGAAACTCTCTCTCAGAAGCTGCTGCAACTGGCCGAGCCCGCGCTGGTCGAGGGCGATGGCGAAGCGTCTGTGACCCCGCAGCCCCGTCCGAGAATTCCGGTTCACTTGGCCCAGGGGGGTGAGGGCGATGGCCTGACCCTGCGCCCGGCCCAGCTCGCCATTCTCAGCCCCAACCTGCCCGAAACTCTGAAACTGGAGGAAATTCCGCGATGACGTCTCCCCAAGACCTGAGCCCCAGCCGCGATCGCCTCTATCAACTGCTGCCCGCCATCTACCGCCACCGCGATGCTGAAGTGGGGGAGCCGCTGCGATCGCTCCTGCAGGTGATCTCAGAGCAGGTCGATCTTGTAGAGGCCGACATCGATCAGCTCTACCGCAACTGGTTCATTGAAACCTGCGAAGACTGGGCCGTGCCCTACATTGCCGATTTGATCGGCTATCGGTCGGTGGCGGCGGCAGGCACCCCCGGCGATATTGCTACGCCCCAGGGTCAGGCGCGCAACCGGGTGCTGATCCCCCGGCGGGAGGTGGCTAACACCCTGCGCTACCGCCGCCGCAAGGGCACCCTGGCTCTGCTGGAGCTGCTGGCCCACGACGTGGCGGGCTGGCCAGCGAGGGCGGTGGAGTTTTATCGGCTACTGGGAATTAACCAGGGGCTCAACCACCTGCGCCCGGATCAGGGCCGCACGGTGGATCTGCGCCAGGGGGCGGCGCTGCTGCGACTCAACGGGCCGTTTGACGCTGTGGCCCATACAGCCGAGGTGCGCCGCATAGCCGCCAAGCCCGATGGGGGCCGCTACAACCTGCCCAATGCGGGACTTTTCGTTTGGCGGCTGCGGCCCTACCCGGTGACCCAAACCCCGGCCTACTGTCGCGAGGAAGTGGGGCCGCACTGCTACACCTTCAGCGTGCTGGGCAACGATACGGCGCTCTACACTCGCCCCGAGCCGGAAACGGAGCCGACCCACATTGCCGACGAGCTAAATCTGCCGGTGCCAATTCGTCGCCGCATTTTTGAAGTGCCGCTGCCCGATTCTGATCACGAGAAAATGGCGAACCCGGCCTACTACGGCGAGGGCAAGTCCCTGACGATCTGGGCTCCGGGCTGGCACGGCAGCACCGCCACGGTGCCGATTCCGGCTGACAGGATTGTGCCTGCGGATTTGAGCGGTTGGCAGTATCGGCCCGTCCCTGGCAAGATCGCCGTCGATCCGGAGCTGGGGCGCATTGCCTTTCCGCCCGGCCAGCTGCCCCGATACGGCGTAGTGGTGAGCTACCACTACGGCTTTAGCGCCGATGTAGGCGGTGGTGAGTACGACCGGGATCTGACGCCGTTTGTGGATCGGCCTTTGCTGGGCGTTGAGGATATTAAAGATGTGGCCCAGTGGCTGATCGACCTGAAGCGGTCTTCGGCGCTGTCGAACGTTTTGCGATCGCACCTCTCCCCCACGACCCAGGCCCAGCTAGCGGCCCAGGACGCGACCGAGCCCCCAGCGCCGGGGCTGATCCCAGCCATCCTGGGCGAACTCAACGCGCAACTAGCCGTGATCCGGCTGCATGAGGACAACCGCTTTGTGGTAGCCGATCTGCCGCGTCGTTTGCGGGACATCATTTTGCAAGAGCCCAAGGGCAGCGAGCTCATCAGCCTCAATCGGGCGCTGCTGGAGATTGCCTACCCCGACAGTTTATCTAGGATGAGCCGCATCTACCGGGTACGGCAGACGCCGGGCGCTGATTCTGAGGCGGATGACGACGCGTTCCGGTTCAACACCCTCACCGCCGCCGTGGCCCAGTGGCAGGCAGAGCAGCCCCGCCAGGCCGCCATTGAGATTGAGGATAGCGGCGTGTACGTCGAGCAGCTCAACCTGGAGGTGCGCCCCGGCCAGAGCCTGCACATTCGCGCCGCCAACCACAAGCGGCCCGTGCTGCGGCTGCTCAACTGGTACACCGCTATGCCCGACGCTGTCAGCGTGGTGCTCCACCCCGGCAGCCACCTGCTGCTCGATGGCCTCATGGTCACCGGGCGCGGCATTCGAGTCAGCCAGGTGCCAGAGACTGGGAACCTGACCTATGGGGAAACTCCGACGGTCCATGTTCAGGCTCCCGTGAACTCCGCCCCCAAGGAACACGCCTACCTCGCCATTTCCCACTGCACCCTGGTGCCCGGCTGGGGCCTGGAGGCCAACTGCGACCCCCGCCGCCCCGCCGAGCCCAGCCTGGAGCTGACCAACTTCCACGGCAAGGTGCTGTGCGATCGCACCCTTCTTGGCTCGATCCAGCTCAACCACGACGAAGTCGAAACTGACCCGGTGGCGATCGAAATTCGCGACAGCCTGCTCGATGCTACTAGCCCTCAGCTCGAAGCCATTGGTGCCCCCGGCTGCCCGGTAGCCCACGCCACCCTGCGGATTTTGCGCAGTACCGTGTTTGGCCAGGTGCAGGCCCACGCCATCGAGCTGGCCGAAAACAGCATCTTCGAAGGCAAAATCACCGTGGCGCGATCGCAGATTGGCTGCATGCGCTTCTGCGCCTATCTCCGAGGCTCGCGCACCCCGCGCCGCTTCCGCTGCCAGCCCGATTTAGCCATTGCCGCCGCCGAGCAGGCTCTGATAGATCAGGCAGAACCGCCCTCCGAGGCAGCGCTGGCCGAGGCCCAACAGCAGGAAGAAGATCGGGTGCGGCCCCGCTTTAGCAGCACCCGCTACGGCACCGCCGCCTACGGCCAGCTCTCCCTCCACTGCCCCACAGAAATCACGCGGGGAGCCGATGACGAATCGGAAATGGGCGTGTTTCACCACCTGTTTCAGCCCCAGCGCGCTGCCAATTTAGAGGCCCGCCTGAATGAATTTGTCCCCAGCGGCATGAGCGCCGCCATCCTCTACGCTAACTAGGAGCCATCACCATGCCAGGAGAACTTCGAGGCGACATTACCCGCGACACCTACAGCCCCCAAAAGCAGTTTCTGCGAGTGCTGATGCAGCAGGGCCGGGTGCAGGTCGACGCTGACTTTAACGAGCAGGTGTCTATTTTGCTGAACTACCTGCAAACGCTTGCCACTGATCTGATTGGCCCCTACGGTGTGCCTGCGATGGCTCCCGGCTTTGAGATTGGGCTGCAAACCGACAGCCCCAGCAACGGACTCTCAAATCTAACGATTGGCCCTGGCCGTTACTACCTGGAGGGACTGCTCTGCGAGAACCTTCCAGTGAGCGAGAACGGTGCCCCTATCACCTTTGAGAAGCAGCCCTATTTCTCCCCCCCAGCGAAGGCAAATCACCCCTATCCCGATCTTCCCTTCCTGGTTTACCTCGATGTTTGGGAACAACACATAGATCCCGTTCAAGACGGCGGTTCCCATGGTCCTAGCATTCGTGAGGTAGCCCTGGGCGGCCCTGACACCGCTGCCCGTTCTAAAGTGATTTGGCAGGTGCGACACACCCAAAAACTCACCCCAAACTCCAATGATGATTTGCAGGAAATTTTTAACTCCGTGGTGCCTGCTCCCGTTCAAAATCCGCCCGATGGAGGCGTACCTGCCCCAGGAGAACCCAATGGGCAGCCAGGAGAGGAAGAAGCCTCCACATCAGATTCGCAGCTTGCAGAGTTAGTCAAGGCTGTGGCGGAGCATTTGAGAACCCAACCCCAAACTGGGCAGACGCTGCTCCATCGCTTAATCGGCCATACTGATAACGCGGTGCCCAGGCTCCGAGCCAGGGCCGCCCGAAACAGCACCTCTACTCCCCACGACCCCTGCACCGTCGCGCCCGACGCCCGCTACCGGGGGGCCGAAAACCAGCTTTACCGTGTTGAGATCCACACAGGCAGTGACAACGGCGCAAACCCCACCTTCAAGTGGTCACGGGAAAACAGCGCCGTCGTCTTTCCCCTTGCCTCAGCCCCCGGCCAGGTGGTGACCCTGGAGCACCTGGGCTACGACAGCCGCTTTAGCCTCAAAGAGGGCGATTGGGTGGAGGTAATTGACGATGCCTACATCTATCGCAACGAGCCCAAGCCATTGCTCCAGGTGAAAAAAATCGATCTAATCACCCTTCAGGTGACGCTGAGCGCACCGCCTGAGGGGGCAACGGGGAGCGATCGCAGTCTCCACCCCGCCCTGCGCCGCTGGGATCATCAGGCGGGTAACTCTGGTCTGGGCGGCAGTGTTCTGGCCTCCGACGGAACCATTCCCATTGCCGAAGACGATCGCTGGCAAACCCTAGAAAATGGTGTGCAAGTTCAGTTTCTACTCGGTACCTACCGCCCCGGCGACTATTGGCTGATTCCGGCGCGCACTGCAACGGGTGATGTGGAATGGCCCCAGACCCGGCAGGACGGGAAATACGAGCCCCAGGCGCTACCGCCCCATGGCGTGAAGCACTACTATGCCCCCCTGGCCCTGATTGCCAAAGATGAAAACGGCGACATTCAAGCTGTAGACTGCCGCCGTCAGTTCGCGCCGCTGCCCCCGGCTCCTGCTGATCCTGACCCCGAGGTTTAAATCGGTTCGAGACCGCAGCGGTAGCGGCGTCAAATTCAACTCTATGCTGCTGCCGCCGTCTTTGAAACGGGCCAGCAGCGTGGAGGAACTGCTGCCGTGGCTGTATCTCAAAGGCGTCTCAACAGCGGAGTATCCAGAAGCCGTCACCTGTTTGGTTAAAGACCGAGAGGGGTTGCTCACCTTCTTTGACTTCCCCGCTGAGCATTGGGCGCATATTCGCACCACCAATCCCATTGAGTCCACCTTTGCCACCGTGCGCCTCAGAACTGATAAGACCCAAGGCTGTGTCTCTAAGGACACCATCCTTGCCCTGGTCTTCAATCTGGTCGAGAGTGCTCAGAAAAGCTGGCTCAGAATTCGAGGCTCCAAATACCTCGCCGATGTGATTGAAGGAGTCCCATTCAAAGATGGCTGTCGAGCCGATGACAATAACGATTTGACTATTACAGATAAGCTAATGCTATTTAGGATTTTCTTCCGCAGGCAATGCATCAATGGATTGCAAGATAGCTCGGGTAATTACTTCTCTTTTATAGAGGTCGTCTAGTCGGTTTGGCGTATCGATATTGAGGGCGAAGAACACAGGGCCTGTGGGCCACTCGACCCATCCTACCCACCAGCCCCAGCGCCCTTCCCAGCCAGTTTTAGCCCGTAGAATCCAGTCACGCTCTGCTTCAACGATCATAATATCTTTGACTAATCGCTGGTGCTCAACCCTAAAAGGGAGCTCGTTCTGGTACAGCTTTTGTAGAAAATAAACTTGCTCTTGTGCCGAGATAGCTAACGCTCCATTAATCCAATAAGCGCCTTCGCTAGTGCTTGGGTCTGCGTTTCCGTAATCAATTTGCGTCAGATACTCTCTTGCTTTGGCTTCTCCGATTTCGTCAGCAAACATTTCGTAAACCCAAACAGCTGAGTTTCGCATAGCTGAGCGCAACGTTTGATCCTGATTGTGTGGAGCGAAGTCCCTCTCCACACCATCCCACTCAAAAACTTGAAATTCATCCCGAACAACACCGGCATCGAGCGCAAAGAGAGAATGCGGAATCTTAAACGTTGATGCTGGGGAATAAGCTCTATCAGCCCGTTCCTGGTTGTAGACCCACAACTGCTGAGCATCTCCGCGCTGATCGAATACCACGATGGTTCCTTGAGCCTCAGCGCCGTCAAAGAAACTGGCCCAATCTGGTCGCTCTTGCCTGTCTACACTGCCCAAAGACCTATCATCTACGGTGGTCGAATGACTTATCTGCGGTCGCTGCGCAATCTGTGAGATATGTAGTCTATTGCTAATAGATAGATCTGCTGAGATAGGTGAAGACAGCAATATTCCCATACTGCCTGCAACTAAAGAGCTAAACAAAAGAAAACGAGGATTCATCATGCCATTTTGCTGTGGTAAAAGTTTTCGTTCTACGCCTAGGCGGCAGCGCTAGCGACACTGCTGCCGCCTAGGCAAAACTCATGGAACAATTGCAGTCACGCGGATTTCAATTCGCATCGTTGGCAGCCCAAGCGCCGCAACGCCTACCTGGGTCCAAATTGGGGCATGGTTGGGCATGTAATGGCGATATAGCCTGACCATCACATCGTTCACCTCTGGGGGCAACCCGCCAACATGGTAAGAATTGACATGGACAACGTGCTCCCAACCCGCCCCGGCAGTCGACAGGGTTCGCTCTACGTTCCGAAACGCCTGGGCAATCTCATCTGCGAGCGACTCGGGAATTTGCAGGTTGTCATCCCAACCACCTTGACCTGATGTCTCCACGCGATCGCCAATTTTTAGCGCTTGCGAGTAATGCAAGTTATTCAGCATGTATTCCCCATAGCCGGGGGTGACAAAAAAATCGGGCTTATTCATGGTATTCCTTTTTTGGGTAGCCACTAATTCCTTTGATCCAGGTGCTGAACGTTTAGCCTACGCCAGCCAGTCACCAGGCCCGGAACCGTGGATAGGTTGAATTCACAATTTTTTCACTAGTCAGAAATGCGGTAGATTACTGACTATTTTTGCTGAAGAAAGGCCAGCAATATGGGATTGACCTGATCAGCGTGAGTCCAGGTGATGGCGTGCGGCCCGCCATGGATAATTTTAAGCTGACTGTTTTTAATCAGTTTCGGAAGTCTGGCGGCGGTGGATTCGAGTGGCAAAATGCGATCGGCATCGCCATGAATAATTAGGGTAGGTATATCAATCCGGGGCAGATCATTGCGGAAATCGGTGAGCCAGGACGGGACACAATCCAACGTTCCTTTAGCAGACGCCCCGGCTGCCACATTCCAGCAGGCTTGAATGGCATAGTTGCTGATGCGTTCGCCCAGCAGCACATCCACATTAAAAAATTCTCTGAAAAATTCAGAAAAGTAAGCGGGACGGTCTTTAACAATCGCTGTCATAATGCCATCGAAAACGCTTTGGTCAACGCCTTCGGGATTATCAGCGGTCTTCAGCAGGAAGGGCGGCACTGGAGCCATCAGCACGGCTTTTTGCACCCGCTTTGAGCCATAGTTGCCAAGATAGCGTGTGACTTCGCCGGTTCCCATAGAAAAGCCGACCAGCACAGCATCATGCAAGTCAAGCTTGGTCATCAGCGTGTTCAAATCGGCTGCAAAGGTATCGTAGTCGTAGCCCACCGAGGGTTGGCTAGACGCACCAAATCCTCGGCGATCGTAAGTAATCACTCGATACCCCGCATTTAACAGCACCAAGACCTGCTTTTCCCAGGAATGGCCGTTGAGGGGAAATCCATGAATGAGAACAATGGGTTGACCGGCCCCAAGATCTTCGTAATAGATATCGATGGTTGCAGAATTTTCTTGACCAACAGTCACGTAAGGCATATTGACCTCCTAATGAACATCGCAAAATGTTCTTATCTGATTTAACCGAAGTATAGTGAGTTTTAAGGCTCGGTTTCTTTCAGATTCTTAGGGTAAATTTTCAGATTCTTAAGGTGTTAGCGAACCTGTTTCGGTGTTACTCCGGTGAGTCGCTTAAACTGTTGCGTCAGATGACTTTGACTGGAGAAGCCGACTTGTAGAGCGATGTCGGCGATCGCCAAATCTGTTCCCTTCAACATTACTTCTGCCCGTTCCACTCGCTGTTTAATCACATACTGATGCGGTGACATCCCTATTACTTTCTTAAACAAGCTGGCAAAGTAAGTTGGGCTGATATTAACGACGCCTGCCAGTTCAGTCAAGGATAAATCTCGATTTAAATGAGCGTGGATGTAATCGATCGCCTGCTGCAACTGAGCATGAGTTAAGCGGTTATTTGGTAATGCAATCGGTTTCGCCAGGGTCGAATAGCGTCGTAGTAAATGAATCACTAAAGCCTGAGTGAGTGATTCGATATATAACTGTCCCATCATCCCGCCCGATTTCAGCTCGGCGAACATTAGCATGCCAATCTGATGAAGTTGCACATCTTGCTGACCAAAACAGGGCACGAGCTCAAACCGTTTTGAATCAACGTCAGAGACTTCAGCAACCTGTTGAATCAATTCCGGTTTTAAGCAAATGTGCAGCGGCGCACAAATGACATCACTCATATCGGGTGCTTGACACCAATAGCTCGGTTGTCCAGCTGGAACCAAAAGGCTGTCTCCTCGGTAGAGGGTTGATTCATATAGGCGATCGTCGCGGTTTTGAACTAAAGGGGCAGGATCTCCCGTGTGGAAGTAGAGCCAGTGATCGGCTAAAGCAGGGAGTTCCATATCAAACGCTGAAGCAGGGCTCTGACACTGCTCCACCAAAATGCCATTCCAGTTCATTTGGCGACTGGAGAACATCAGCGTTTTGTTCCACTGGCGGCTGAGTTCGAGCGAGTTGAGCGGGTTGCTGGCCATAGAGCTTGCTCTCACTGTTTTCTTGCAACTACAAAAATCAAAGGTTTTCCAAGTCAACTATGGAACAAAAAAGCGTTTGCCAGTCAGGAAACCAAGATGGCAACAAAAAATACTAGACCATAGGCTAGCGATCAATACTTCTCTCATTAGACAGATTTTTTCAACTCAGTCAGGAGCCGATCATTTATCAAAATTTTTTCCGTCTATTACCTCTAAGCCACCAATTTTATCAGCTTGTAATTGTAAATGAGGCTTCTAGCCACGTCTGCACCGCCCGAAGGCTAATGCACACCTTAGATACAATTTTCTTGCGCTTACCCTGGGAGAGATTTATTGTTCTCTGATATCTAAAATTCCCCTGTGCATACCCGATGAAATACTTGACCCTACCGGGGTTGATGACGCAACAGCCGTTGCAGGCAAATTCCGGTAACGATGCCGTAGCTTAGCCAACCTGATCCATAGATCAATGCTGTCGAGAATGGTGCTGGCAGTAGCCCTGCCTGCAAAATGTATGAGACAGTTGAGCCACTTGCTCCTTCTAGTGCACCTCCTAAAGCGCTGACCAAAACCCACCAATGTGCTTTACGGAAAAATCGTCTCAAAATCGGAAATTGAGCCGCACCAAAAATAGCCAGTACAATCGCCTGTGTGACCAACCTCATCCCAAAAACATGCCATATGCCCAGCGTGACTAGGAATGGAATAAGCGGATCAAAAAGGGTTATGTAATAACCCACCAGCGCTAGCCCAAAAGTCCATCCCAGTGTGCTAACCACTATCCACCAAAAGGCTTTAGGAATGTACTGGCGCAAAACGAGCCATTGGGCTGTGCCAATCAACAAACCTGTAAAAAATACGGTTGCTACAAGCTCAAAACCTGATGCTTCCAGTGCTCCGACGATCGCCCCCGCAATTGTAGTAGCCAATGTCCACCAGAGCCACAGGCGAGGCGCGATCGCCAACTGTCGTGTTTCATCGTGCCATTCACGCTGCACCATAATGCTCACCCCAGAGTTGCACTTCAACTCCATATCTGTACTATTCGACCTAGGCTGATTGGGTTGCGTCTAGCCAAACATTGCTGCGTAGTCACAGGCGAATGTCTTAAAACTGAGCGGCTCTTTACCAATTGCGTCCTGTATATCAGACGAAACCGCTGCTGCCTCATTGCGTCGGTAGTGCGCGTAATCCTCAATCAGCCCGTCTGTTTGCCAAGCTGGCATTCCAAGGTTGAGCAGTTGATCGCGCATTGCTTCAGATGGAATATCGACGAATGCAATCTGACGATTGAGCGTAGCCGAGAGTTGTTCTGCCATCTCAGCATGAGCCAATGCCTGTGGTCCGGTGAGGTTGTAAATCTTTCCCTCATGCCCTGTTTCTGTTAGAGCAACTACTGCAACGTCTGCAATATCGCGCACGTCTACCACGCTGACCTTTGCATCGCCGATCGCTGCATAAAAGGCGTTTTGGCTCGTGATTGTCGATCTAAAGCTTAATAAGCCCTGCATAAAGAGGTTGGGACGCAGAAACGTGTACGTCATTCCTGAGGCTTGAATTGCCGCTTCGACGGCGGCATGGTAACGCAAAAAGCGCACAGGCGAATGGGCATCGGCGGCAAATTGCGATAGTTTGACGATATGCTTGACACCACTCTGACGAGCCGCATCAATGAACGCGAGTTGTTGCGCTTCTGCATGTTCTGTAGAGTTTGTTAAGAGAAAGGCACGGTCTACTTCAGTCAGCGCCTCCAACAGCGTCTCAGGGTGATCAAAGTTCCCCTCCACCACGTCAACATTCGGGAGTGCAATCTCCTTTGCTCGATCATAGTTACGAACCATGGCGCGGACTGGCACGTTCTGCGCTGCGAGTCGCTTGACAATCTCTGTACCGTTGCTCCCAGTTGCGCCAGTGACTAAAATCTTCCGGTTCATTGGAAACCTCCTGATGAGTGTGTTGTAGTCTGATTGACTGACAAAAGTTCTGCTGTAGGTTGGTGTAGAGCGCAGCGTTCGCAAAGCGTCTCCAGATGAGAAAACCCAACACCAGTAACCGTCTTGTTGGGTTACGCTGGCGCTAACCCAACCTACAACAGCTTAAAGGTTTCAAGGGTTTTGTCAGGCAACTAGGTACTGTAGTAAGCCTTGACTAAAAAAGCAATGCCTCAAGGACTCGAATTAACGTTTTGTACAGGCATATTGCTCGGCATCATCCGATTTTGACCCTACTGTTCAGAATTCACTTGCCTGATAATCACAATGTTTTCAGCAAACCCTAATACAATGATTAGCCGCGAAAACACTTGTAAAATGGCTTCCATTGTCCAGTTCTGACTTTGAAGCTCCCAGATCGTCACAATAATAGTGAGTCCAATCACCAATGAGGATAGGATGACCGATGAATTGCGGCGGCGGCGATAGAAGTGGATTGTCCTCTCCTGCCAAAATGGATTGAAAATACAAGCGATGTAGGACACTCCTGCACTCACGAGCAAACTGGTTTGAAGACCCGAAGACAGGTTTGGGTATCCAAACGCGATCGCTGTCAAACAAACTCCCAGCGCCAGATACAGAAAAGTAAACAAGGTAGATCGTTTCATTATTTCTTCTCCGGTGACGCTATTCTCTGTACCAAACCCGCACACATTGAAAGCAATCGACTTTAAGGCCTTGACTAATCATCACTGGGTAGTAACCATCACTGGTCGTCACTCCGTAGACATCATCACTTGTGCTTTCTATCGACCAATCGGGTAAAACAACGGTTTCAACATTGATTATCTGTATCGTTGTGCTTTCTATCCACTGATTTACAGCACTCACAACCTCCGAGAAAGATTCATACTGGGAAGGTCCGCCGAAGGGTCCTCGTTCAGTAATTCGAGGCGCAAAATCTTTGTACTGAATCATTTGATTCACCATCTTAAAATTACAAAGTTGACAATCGATTCAAGCGATTCAAGAACCAGCATGATTTGGTTTGTTTAGCGCTACAACAACCATTGGATCAGCGGCTGAACAGGTAGCTGAGCGAGAACGCCTCCCAGATCGCGCCGACGATGAACAGGGGGAGCGCAGTCAGGCTCAGCCAACCGAGTTGTTGCAGCCCACGGACGTAACCCTGACTAGGGTTACGAGCACCGATGGTGGCGGGATGGATCCAGGCTCGGCCGAGGATGTACGCGCCTAACATCAAGAGGGCGTAAGCCTGGAATTCAATGAGTAGCGTCAGCGAGTGCGGAATCCATACCACCGGGATCGATGTGGTGGAGGCTAGGCTCAAACCGATAGTGAATGCCTTATGCGCGAATATGGCGATGCCAGCGAAAGGAACGATTAGCGAGGGGAGCACGATCGACAGCACGCCGACCCTGATGACGTTGACTCCCAGGATGGTCAGCGCGAACAGCCAAGGGTTATTGATCAGCGATCGGACAAGGTCTCCCGTTCCGTTGTCTTCTAGGGTGGCCAACTGAGTTGCGCCCAGGTTGGGGAAGACCATCGCCGCTACCATTCCGATGATGACTAAGCCATACACTATGGCGTTAATGATGAGGTAGGCGCGAAAATTGGCGCGAATGATCTGGAAGAGTTTGCGAAGCAAGCGGATGGGTCTTGCTGCATGACTCGGGTGAATAGGGCGCTTTGTGGCGATCGCTTTGCGAGACATATTTTTAGCTCCAATGTTGGGTGATGGATGCAGTGACGCTTAAGAGTGATAGCCGCCGCATAGCGCAGGGCTGTCGATGATGTAAATCAGGGATTTCTAAATCCTTGGTTTTGGCGCTGGGGGCTAGAGGACGCAGCGATCGCCCTCTGCTGGGAGTTCAAGGTCGATCAGGTAATTGGCGACGATCGCATTGACGCAGGGGCTGGTGCCATCCATGGCGATGGTGTGCTGCTCTCCCTCAACGGTGAGCACGGTGCCGCCCAGGGCTTCAGCTAGACTGGCTCCAGCAGCGTAGGGGGTGGCAGGGTCGCCAGTGATGGAGATGATCAGCGTGTCGGGTAAGCCCTCCACGTTTTGAGCATGGGGGAAGCCGAGGGTCGGCTCACCGGGCCAGAACTCGCAGGCATCGCGGGTGACGCCCTCAACGTTGCGTCCGGTATCAAGAAAGGGGCTCACGTCGAAGATCTGGCGGCGCAGCTCTGCCTCCTGCTCAGGGGTGCGGCGCTCCTCGTCGTTACAATTGATGGCGAGCTGAGCATCGACGAGGTTGCTCTCCAACCCTTCAACGATAAAGTCGTCACTGAGAGCGAGGAGTTTGTCGCCTCGGCCCTCGTTTTTGAGCTGGGCGATGCCGTCAATAATTCGCGGCCACGCCTCGGCATCGTAGAGCCCCGAGAGGACGCTGCCAGTGCCAAACAAAAAATTCAGGGTGCGCCCCTCGCCCGCTGGCACGGGGTTATCGATCAGCGGCTGGAACAGATCTTGGAATACAGCGGTGGCCTGCTCGGGGTCGGTGCCCAGCGGACAGTCTGAGCTCTGGGCGCAAAACTCGGCCATCAGATCGAACGAGCGCTGGAACGCAGCATGGAGCGCTAGGCGGCGTTCCGCGCTGCCCTGCCGAGGGTCGAGCGCACCGTCGAGGACCATCGCCCGGACATTCTGCGGGAACATCTCAGCGTAGACCGCGCCCAATCGGGTGCCGTAGCTTCGCCCCAGGAAGGTCAGCTTTTCGTCGCCGAGGGCGGCGCGGAGCACGTCCATGTCCCTGGCTACATTGCGAGTGCCGACAGCAGCAAGCACCTGCTCACCGCCCGAGCCCTCGGCGCACTTCTCCATCAACTCGCGGGTGTCGTCGGCACTCCATTCTCCCGACGTACCTAACAGCGTTGTCTGGTTCTCGCCCCGGTCGTTCTCTTGGTCGGTAAAGCAGTTGATGGCCGGGGTCGAGGCTCCGACCCCGCGAGGGTCGAACCCAACCAAGTCGAACCGTTGAACCATGGGAGTCTCCTTCAGACTCAATGCGGTGAAGGGGGTTTGAAGCGTGCCCGAGCCTCCAGGCCCGCCAGGATTGAGCACCAGAGAGCCGATCCGTTGGTCTGGCTCACCCTGAGCCGGTAGCCGCAGTACCGCGATTTGCATGGTCTCACCCTCAGGTTCGTCGTAATCTAGCGGCACCTCCAGGCGACCACATTCAAATGGATCAACGTACACTTGCGCCTCGGTCGCATTAGTCGCAAAATTCTGGCAGGAGCCGAAGGTCAGATCCTGGTTGTAAAATCGCGCCAGTTCCGCCGCTGGCTCCTGGGCTGACTGTGGCAGTGCGGCAGGTGCCCCAGCGAGGACAATCAACATCGCTGCTGTGCCTGTTAATAAGCGCCTGACGTAGGTCTTGGGAACGCGCATAATTCTCCTCCTGATGGAAGCTGTTGGTCGTGAGTTGGTCGTGAGTCGGTCACGATTTTGTGGGTTGTTAGAAGAAATTTGAGACATGATGGTGGCCTCGTTGCCGTCCAACTCATCCGGCAAAGCACCTGGGGCGACCACCCAGCACCGACTGGCTGTTGTGGTACACACAACCAATGCCTCAGCCGATGAGGGCCAGCACGGCATGAACCGTCAGGTGGGCGATTATGGCGGCCTCTAGCCCGTAGCGCCAGAACAAATACCCCGCAACTACTGCAAATAAAGCATTTTGGAGCAGCAAGAACCCTAGTAGGGGTGGGGTTAACGGCAGTCCTAGGGCGATCGCAGCGGGCAAGTGGGCCAAAGCAAACCCCAGGGAGGAGACGGCAATGGCGACGACCACCCATTGGGTCTGGGGTTTACCCTGGCGCTGCTGCCCAAATCGCCAGCCCAGCCATAGCAGCAGCGTCATCAGTCCCCAGCGGATCAAAATTTCTTCGGTGATGCCGCCGTAGAGAAACCGCACTAGCAGCGGTGTGGGCTCAGACTCTCCATAGGCGGATGGCAGCAGCGGGCGAGACAGTAGGGCGATCGCCGCCAGCAATCCGCCGCTGATCAACCCACCCACCACACCGGGCAGCAGTTGAGGAACCATGGCTTGCCGCCACGATCGCCCAGCGGCCAGCGCCTCTGCCCCCGGTGCCATTAGCCCTAGCCGATGGGCCAAGAGCACGCCTATCAGCACCGCCACCGACAGCAAAATCGTGGGCTGCACCAGCACCAGTAGCCTGACCACGGCGGCAGGTGGGGCACCCTCTGGGAGCGAGGGCAACGGCAGCAATACCAGGGATATCACCCCAGCCATGCCTGCCAACCACAGCAGCCCAAACAGCTGCAGCCCAGCGTTTTTATGCTTAGCCATGACTCTATCCTCAATGTCATTTCAGAATTGTTTTCAAGCCTTCGCGATCGGGTGGTTATAGGTTTGCGAACTGACGAGATCACCCACGATCTTGCGGTGGCTCTGGAAAACGGGTTGGGGTCTTACGCTTGAACACTCCGTAGGCGATCGCCAGAAACACGGGTACGACAACCAGCATTGATAGAGCCGTATAGGTCGCGTGGAACTCGCTGACTGTGAATAGAGTTGGCGGGGTCACGCCGCTTCCAGTCACGGCGCTTCCGGCTACGCCCATCAAGAGATTGCCGCCGATGTTGTTCGCGAAGTGTACGCCGATGGCGAGTTCAGTGGTTCCGTCAATCAACGAAACCACGGTCCACACTAGACCCGGAACGAGGAAGTAGTTGAAGAAGACCGTGAGCCAGCCGCCAGCGCTCGCCTCCGGGTTGAGCAGGTGCGTCAGGGCGAAGATCACGGCTGGCAGCAGCGCCAGAAAGACGCGGTTAGACCAAACAATACTCGCACCCTGCAAAATGTAGCCGCGAAAGAACAGCTCCTCTGCGGTGGTCTGGATCGCAACGACAATCAGCGCGATCGGCACGAAGAGCGCGAACGTTGTGAGGTCAAAGTTAAAAGAGAAGGTGTCGGGATAGAAGAAGTACTGTCCCAACCCAGCGATCAGCCAGACTGGCACGAACCACGCCACAAACCCATGACCGACACGCCGCCAGCTAATCTTCTCCCGCGCTGTGACCAGCGTCCGGGGATGACGCTGGTGAATGAGGGTGACGGCGATCAGGATTCCCGCGAGGAAGAATGGAAAACTTGCCCTGAACGCAACGAAGCCCCCCACGAGGCCGAGTGCAGCATAATCCAGCCGATTGAACGCCGCAAGCGCCTCCTGACCGCCGAGCAAGAACGCAATGCGCGGGACAGTGATGCCGTTGACGATCAGTCCCACAAAAAAGATGACGACTAATCCCAGAACGTACCGCCACCCCCGATGCTTACCCCATCGGGCAGCCTCCACGTAGGTAACTTTTTTCGCTTCTGCCGTGATTCCTTTTTTTCTTTCGATGTTTTGCATCTTCATCTCCGTTCCCTTTGTGGGTCAATTCTGTGGTGCTTGGATCTGGTTGCTAATCCCAGTTGCCGATAGTTTCAGGATTTAACGATGACTTCGATAGATCTGGTATCACCAAATCCGGCATCTTTGGACATGCGCTTGCCCCTAGTCGAACCACAATCCGAGTGTCGACGGCCCCTATCAACGGAATTGCCGTGCTGTGCTTATATGCTTTTTGCACAAATTGTCTTTGCCTTAGCTAACTTGATTGTATGAGTTTTAACACTCAACTTCTTTCAAATTCTTACGGTGATTTATTAGATTCCTAGCTAGTCCTCTTGTCGACTCTCGCCCTTCAAAATTTTCTGAACTATTGTTTCAGCACTGCAGTATTAAAAATTTTGTCGTGCCATGTCTCTTGTTCTTTGTCCACGAAAAACCAGAGATAGCCTAGCCCAAAGACTAGTCCACTTAGGAAATACCCCAACGAGCCGCGTAGACCAGCCATTACAAAAGACAACGAATGTCCATCGGATTTAACTACCCTGATGTTCATCATTCCCATGCCAATTGATCGCTCTCGCTGACTCCAAAGGTAACCAAAGTACAAAAAATGCCCAAATGTAGGAGCAAGGGAAAATACAATCACACTCGGAGCCACAAATAAATTTGGGACAGGTATTCCGCTATCAGCGTAAGCTCCGATGATCACTCCAATGGCAACCGCTGCTAGTGAATAGATGATTGAGAGAATAGCTTGATCAATCAACCATGCAGCAGCCCTTTGTAAGAAGGTCGCCTTATTCATCTTTATGTCCTCAAATGTTTTCCACAATTGTCTAAGCAAAATACTCTGAACAGCCTTTGCGGATGGCTGGAAGGAATTTGAGACATGAGGAACAACTCCTTTACTCTTGTTGCTAATTTCAGTTGTCAACTGGTTTAAGAATCGACAGGATCGCCGATCGCCCCACCTGTAGCTGTATGCACGGCGCGGGCCATCTGCCCAAGCGTGTTGCCAAGCGAGGTGGGATCGGCTCCTGCCATCAGGGCCGAACTGACGTCTTCACTGATAACGCGCACGACTGCGGTGGCCGCTGCGGCGTGCAGTCGCACCTCGATATCGTCAGGCGATCGCCGCAGGCGATCTGCGAAGATCTCGACCAGAGCGCGCTCTATTCGGTCGTTAGTCATCAGCCAGGCCGTCCGCACATCTGGCTCTTTTTCGGCCAGCACAGTCATCTTGATCACAGCCTGATCAAAGGCCTGCTGATCAGGATCTTTAGTACGATTCATCGCCCACTCCATGAGGTGATCTTCCATGGAGACATCCCGAGGCCAGCGGCGCAATAGCGCCACAAACTCCTCGCCATCTTGCGCCAAGACCGGCTCGACACAGCTCTCCTTGTTGCGGAAGTACCGCCAGAGGGTGCGCACCGAGAGACCCACGGCAGCAGCGATTTGCTCGCCAGTCGTGGCAGCGACGCCTTGCTCCCAGAACAAACGCGCCGCCTCCCTCGAAATCTCCAGGCGTATCCGCTGCTGCCGCTGCTCACTCATCCTCCCTGGCTTGCGCTCGTTCTTCGTTGTGTCATTGGTACCGTCACTCCCCACAGCAGTCTTCCCTTCAGGAATCTGTCACTAAGTGACAATATAGCGTTTAGTGACGCCATCGACAAGGGATTGCTTTACGAATCAGCACGTTCAATTTGAGTCAATAGCTATTCAAACGCTGGAAATGCTGTCAGGGAATGACATCTGAGAGACTCCGCCACAATCGGCAGGGAAGCTAGCGCACCTGCTTTGGTGTCATGCCAGTGAATCGCTTAAACTGTTGTGTCAAATGGCTTTGGCTAGAGAAGCCAACTTGCAGGGCAATGTCTGCGTTGGCGCAGCCTGTGCGCAGCACGTATCGCTAAATCTGTTTCCGGCAGCATCAATTTTGCTTGTTCTACGTATTGCTGAATCACGTACTGATGGCAGAGTTGATTCATCTCCTCAAACCCTTGCCTGATCTTCGTATCTGTGGTTTGCCGCAGTAAAGCACAAGTAGACCTGCATAAACTTCGCGTTTTGAGGCTCTGTAAGTAGCTCAATCTAGAACTGATGCTCTGAATCAGTTAATTGGCTAACATGATTTGTCCACCGATTGGAGTTGATTTGAACTAGAGAGACTGCCCCCCAGAGACTTCGATTCTCTGTCCAGTAATCCATCGATTCTCTTCCGACAGCAGCAGCGCGATCGCCCCTCCAATATCATCGGGTTTACCCACCCGACCTAAAGCAGTTTGGGACGCAATGTACTTATTGATTTCTGGATTGTCTTGCACGACACTGCCCTCGGTGGCGATCGCTCCTGGAGCAACTACATTCACTGTGATTTGCCGCTGTCCTAGCTCCTTCGCTAAGGAGCGAGTCAGAACCTCGATCGCGCCCTTCATGCTGGCATAGATCGCTCGTCCTGGGCTTATAGTGCGGGTCAGAAACGATGAAACATTCACGATTCGTCCACCATCTTTGAGCAATGGCAGCAACTTCTGAGTGAGAAAGAAGACACCCTTGAAGTTAACGTTGAATATTCGATCAAATTCTTCCTCTGTTGTTTCTACAAACAGTGAACCGCCACTAATTTCAGCGTTATTGATAAGGAAATCAAATTGCTCGATGCCCCAAGTGTTTTGCAGAGCTTGCTTGACTTGTATCACAAACATATCAAGGGTTTCGATGCTGCCGATATCGAGCTGCAATGCGACTGCTTTATTGCCCATTGCCTCAATTTCAGAAACAACGGATTTTGCTTCCGCTTCACCATTGAGATAGGTCACAATTACGCCCACCCCTTTCTTGGCCACTGCCAAAGCAGTATTCTTTCCCAGTCCTCGACTCGCTCCTGTCACTAGAGCAATTTTTGGTTTATCTTGTGTCATTACCTCATTTCTCCAATGAAAGACGGTCAGGTGTACTCCTGGATAGAATCAATGGAGATACTAATCCTGCCGTTCTATCTATTCTGAGTGTTCTAAATGTACTGAGTTCTTGTGCCTGACTTCTTTCAGATTCTTAGCCTAATTTGTCAGATTCTTCCTGTTAGCGCACCTGCTTTGGTGTCATGCCAGTGAATCGCTTAAACTGTTGCGTTAAGTGGCTTTGGCTAGAGAAGCCGACTTGTAGAGCGATGTCTGCGATCGCTAAATCCGTTTTCATCAACATCACTTTTGCCCGTTCTACCCGCTGTCGAATCACATACTGGTGGGGCGAAATTCCCATTTCTTGCTTAAATAGACTCGCAAAGTAAGTTGGGCTAATGTTAACAACACCAGCCAGTTCAGTCAGGGATAAGTCTCGATTCAGGTAGGTGTGAATATAATCGATCGCCTGCTGCAACTGGATACGAGTGAAGCGGTTATTTTGGGATGCGATCGGTTTTGTTAGGTTTGAATAGTTCCGCAGTAAATGAATCACCAGAATTTGAGTGAGTGATTCGACATAGAGTTGCCCCATTATCCCACCCGATCGCAGCTCAGCTAACATCAGCATGCCAATCTGCTGAAGTTGCAGATCTTGCTGACCAAAACAGGGAACAAGTTCGAATTGATTCGCATCCATGTCGGAGGTTTCAGCAACTTGTTGAATCAGTTCCGGTTTCAAGCAAATGTGTAATGGAGTGCAGATGACTCCACTTTTATCTCGGCACCAATAGCTTGGTTGTCCAGCCGGGATAAAGAGATTGTCCCCCTCATGAAGGATTGATTCATGCAGGCGATCATCCCGTTTTTGAATTAAAGGAGCAGGATTCCCTATATGCAAGTTAAGCCAATGGTCTGAGAGGGCTGGGAGTTCAACCTCGAAAGCTGAAACAGGGCTTTGACACTGCTCAACGAAAATGTCATTCCAGTTCATTTGCTGACTGGAGAGCATCAGCACTTTATTGAACCGTTGGCTGAGTTCAAGCGAGTTGAGCTGGTGGCTGGCCATGGAGCTTGCTCTCACCGATTGCTTGTAACTACGAAATCAACACTTTCCAGCCCGGTTATGGCGCAGCAAAAGCGTTCATCAGTCAGAGACACAAAAGAGTAACCGAAGTATGAAACCACAGGCCAGCGATCGATGCCTCTCTCCTTAGGTAGACTTTGCCAACTCATCCAGGGGCCGATCATTCAGCAGAACTGTTTCCATCTGCTAATTCTATGCCATCGCTTTCATCAGCTTGTACTAGATAGGATTGTTTCAGCAATTCAGCAACTTCTTGCGCGATCGCAATCAGGGCATAATTAACTGAAGAGTCACAGGTGTAATCAGCCTGAGATGTAACCTCAGGCTCAAAATCATTCTTGCATTGTGATACTGAATGCGTCATGAAATCATTCTCAATGATGGGTTTACATCCCCTGGCGAATCGGGCGGACAATCACTTCATTGACATCAACATCGTCCGGCTGGGACACAGCATATAAAACGGCTCTGGCGATCGACTCTGAGGCAAGGGCCGTTTTGCGAAGTTCTTTTAACAAGCCTTTAGATGACTCATCAGTAATATCAGAGCCAAGTTCGGTGGCAACGACCCCCGGAGAGATGGTGGTAACGCGAATGTTTTGTGATTCCTGCCGCAGTCCTTCAGAAATTGCCCAAACCGCATACTTGGTTGCACAGTAAACTGCCGCAGTGGGTACTACCACGTGGGCACCAATGGACGCAGTATTAATGATTTGCCCAACCCCTTGCGCTTCCATAATTGGCAGCGCCGCTGCGATACCGTTCAATACGCCCCGGATATTCACATTGATCATGTTGTCCCATTCCTCGACTTTCAGGGCATTCATTGGCGATAGGGGCATCACGCCTGCATTATTTAAGATGACATCGACGCGACCAAATTTGACTTTGGCAAACTCCACAAATGCTTTGACATCGTCGCGATCGGTGACATCGACCGCTTTGAATTCTGCTGTACCACCGGATGCATGAATCTCTTTAACTAGCTTCTCTAGCTTGTCCATCCGCCGTGCCCCCAAAACAACTTTTGCACCATTTTGAGCGAGCAGCTTCGCGGTGGCTTCGCCAATACCACTACTGGCTCCGGTGATAGCAATCACTTTGTTTTCTACATTTAGCATGATGATTCTCCTGACTATTGAGGTGGATTGAAATTAAATAAACTGACCACCAAAGACTTCGATTCTCTGTACATTCACCCAGCGATTGTCTTCGGAGAGCAATGCGGCGATACCTCCGGTAAGCTTCGCTAACGCACCTTTAATATCATTGGGAACACCCACACGACCTAACGCCGTTTGCGAAGCGAGGACGTGGTTGATTTCTGGATTGTCCTGCACTGCACCGCCTGCAAAATCTGTTTCGATCGCGCCTAGAGCCACAACATTTACGGCAATCTGTCTGTGTCCTAGTTCTTTTGCCATATGGCGACTAGCACTAGTTCCTCGGCGAAACTCTTGCCCATAAGTCGTTGAACTCCTGCATATCCAGAAAGGCGATCGCTTCGATGGCTTTGCCGTCCTGCATTCTGAAATACCAGGTGTAGGTGTTCCGATAAGGTCTGCCGTCCCCGGCGGTCGCTACTCCATCCCACAGGGCAATGACCATATCACCATCTGCCCAGATGCCACGCACAGTTGGCACGATAGGGGTTAATAATCGAGCACTGGTTGGGTTGACAACCTGATCGAGGAGTTCTTGCTTGCGATAGGTGCCCGCAGTTGCGCCAGTGCCCGTAATCGTCCAGGTTGCTTCTGGAGCGAGCAGATCGAAGAAGTTGCCAGTTCCGTTGCGCCAACCGTCGAAATACTGCTGGACGATTTCTTTGTTGCGCTGTTCGATCCTCTCAGTATCTTGTACGCCTACTGAGTTGGGCTGCATGACCTGAGACAATGGTTGATTAGGCGTTTTCGACATCCCCGGAACTGTTAGCAGCCCAATCAATCCCGTACCGATCAAAATCTGACTCAAACGATGCATCTTTTTAACCTCCTGAAGGTTGCATAACAAAGTAGCTATTTCGCTCTCACGTTTATTGCATTGTTCGGTATCGCTTTTATGGAAAAGGCATTTCGCATTGAGTTTCTGAACGTGAACTTCTAAATCAGGTTTTGCGCTTTTACAGTTTCGGCAGCGAAATTTTCGATTGTCGTTTGTCCTTTGCGAGTTTCAATACCGTTGTTTTCAAAAATGATATGACCAGAATTGAAGCCGCGCAGCATCTCGCACCAGGCGTTAGCAGCTTCAGGCGAGGCACCGAAACCAATGATCGTCGCCTGCCAATCGCTTTCGGGAAGGGCGACAGCTTGCACGTCGCGCTTGAGCACGGCAGCAAAAGCGACGGCGACATCATTTGGCGAATAATCTGCCGCGCCGTATAGCTCGATGATGCGTTTGCCCGTCCAGTCTTCGGTCAACGCTTCAGCGGCAGCGCGTCCGATGTCGGCAGCGGCAACCATCGGAAGTTTACGGTCTAGTGGACTGTAAAAGCTCGGCAAAATGCCTTTTTCGGCGGCAATTAAAGCCACGCTGTTCCAGTTTTCCATGAATCCCGCTGCCCGCAGAAACGCGACGGGAATCGCCAAATTGCCAAAGATATTTTCCAAAAAGTAAGTTGTCATGATGTTGCCTGTGCCAGTGGCGTGCTGCGAGCCGACCGAAGAAAGCAAGACAACTTTTTGCACGCTGGATTGCGCGATCGCTTCAACATAGGCTGCGCCAATGTTTTTGGCTACGGTGAACATATCGACAGCCTGATAAGCAGGTGGATTCATTGCATAAACAGCAATCGCGCCGTCTAACGCCTTGGTTATCGCATCTGCGTCAATGACATCAGCGAAAGCAACGTCCGCACCTTTCGCCTGCCAAGCGTCAGCGGCTTTGTCCGATCGCAACACGACGCGCACCGGCAGTTGTTTTTCAAGCAACGTATCGGCAACCACAGAACCCGTTTGTCCGGTCGCACCAAACACTACAAACATAAATTTCCTCCTGAAATGTCGAAACCAATTTTGATCACCGAAGACCCCAACGGCACAGTTCAACGGCAGGTTCTACTTTGGATGAGTCCAATGATCTAACGTTCAATCGCTAGTCTTCTCTTACGACATGGATTTATCCTAGGTTTGAAAAGCTTTGGCGTGAATATACAAACCTGGCAGATGATTGCCTAATCCTCTCAAGTGAGGCATTGGTAACGGAGAATTTTCCCTATAATGAGCGCAGAAGCAGAGTTCAAGTTAGAACAGCATGACGATTGATACACTCAGCCACAAGAGCGCGATCGATAAATGTGCAGAACTGGCGGCATTGGTCGATCGGCATACTGGCAACCAAGGTAACGGTATCCATGCAACTGCGATCGCTCCCCTAGAGTTCACGCGAGAATGTAATCCTGTCGTAGCAATGCCCGTTGTCAGCGAACCGCTTCTTGCGGTTGTGATACAGGGACAAAAGGAATTGTGGCTTAACGAGAAAGCCTTTCGATACGGTGTTGCTCAGTATCTAGTTTTGTCGGTGGATTTGCCAGTGAGTGCACGTGTGATCGAGGCGACTCCCACTCAACCTTATCTCGGCTTTAAACTGAAGCTAGACCCAGCCCAATTTTGTGAGATCATTGCTCAAACCCAGCCGTGCACTAGTCAAAAAGAACCCGTGAAAGGTTGGTTCGTTAGCAATGCTGAGCCATCTTTGATTGACTGCGCTCTGCGGCTCGCAAAACTTTTAGAGACACCGCAAGATGTTTCGTTTCTGGCACCGATGATCATTCGCGAAATTTATTATCGTCTTCTAATGGGAGAACAAAGCGAAGCAGTTCGCCAAATTGCTACTGCTGGTAGCAATATGCAGCGCATTGCTGAGGTGATAAAAGACATCAAAGCAGAGCTTGCAAAGCCGTTGCGGATTGAGGATCTTGCTGAGCAAGTGAACATGTCGGTTTCCTCTTTCCACCGCCACTTCAAAACAGTTACCTCAATGAGTCCGCTGCAATATCAAAAACAATTGCGACTCTTAGCTGCGCGACAGATAATGCTTGCTGAAAAAGCTGATGCCGTTCAAGCGGCCCATCAAGTTGGCTATGAGAGTAATTCGCAGTTCAGCCGCGAATATGCCCGCATGTTTGGTGCGCCTCCTATTCGAGATGTTGAACGGTTACGGACAGCCGAGATAGTACTAAAGTGACTTCAGAAAGATAGTTTTCCCTAGTGATCAATTTGACTATCCCTGGTTCTTGGTCTTAAAGCTTAGGGAAGAGTTAGGATTTCTACCCCTTCCTCAGTCACAGCAACGGTGTGTTCAAACTGAGCTGAAAGTTTCTTATCTTTTGTAATCACAGTCCAGCGATCTGCAAGAAACTTAAGTGTACTCGTGCCTTCGTTTAGCATCGGCTCAACCGTAAAAACCATTCCCGGACGCAGCTTCAACCCACTGCCTCGTTCGCCAAAATGAGGAATTTGAAGCTCTGTATGCATTTGCCTGCCAATACCATGCCCAACCATATCTCGAACAACTGAGAACCCATTCGCCTCGGCATATGCTTGAATTGCAGCCCCAATATCACCGATTCTTGCCCCCGGCTTGATTTCAGCAATACCTCGCATCATCGATGCTTGAGTGGCTTCAACTAGTTTTCGGGCGGTTGCGGATACATTGCCAACTAGGAATGTTTTAGACGTGTCGCCATGATAACCGTCTAGGCGTGGTGTCACATCGATATTGATAATATCTCCGTCTTTAAGGATGTGCTTTGGATTCGGAATTCCGTGACAAACTACTTCATTAATGCTGGTGCAAATTGAGCCGGTAAAGGGGGGATGATCGGGAGGCGCATAGCCAAGGGTGGCACTAGTTGCCCCATGAGCTTGCATCCAACGCGCTGCCTCATCATTTAAAGCTTGCGTACTCACTCCAGGCTGCACCATTGATTCAAGATGATTGAGGAGGTTCGCAGCAAGTCGCCCAACCCGCCGCATCTTGCCTAATTCTCTACTCGAAAGTAAGACAAGCCCTGGAGGGCTCTGGGGTTGGACAAAATCTCCGGCGATCGAGAGCAAATTTTGACGGTTCATGGATAAAGCCTTGATTACTCATGCTATGCCATGCTAGCACAGCACGGCATAGCACAACACAGGCTAGGCTATTGCTGGTATCTTGGAAGCAAGAAAGCCAGACGTGAAACTCAAAATGGGCGGCAAAACAGACTTGGAGCGAGTGGTTGCTTACGTTTCTCCAGAGTTAAAGCAAGAACTGGAGGAGTGGGCGCAGACAGATGAACGATCTGTCTCTTGGCTGGTTGCAAAATTAATTGATAAGTCTTTGCAAGAACGCCGAAAGCAGCGGAGTGTTTCGGAAGTAGTCAATATGCGCTGAAATCGTAGCCCCACTCGGCTAGGCGGTCGTAGATGCTGTACTCATGCACATTCGGAGCAATGGTGGCCGTGATGATAGAACCTATCATCACGCGCTGCACGTTCTCTATCATTCGAATGATGACCTGACCCCCCGCTCAATCATCCCGAATATCGGCGGCTTTTCCGTTTCGAGCGTGCCGCGTCCCCGCAGCCGTTTGAGCTTGCGCCTACGCCCCTGGTGCCCTTTTTTTGGAGCGCTTCTGGGTGCCCTTTATGACCTGCCGTCCCATAGACTTCATCGCCCTCGACCTCCCTAGACAGCTGTGCCTCTGGCTTGTTGTCCACGATGGCTGCCGCAGCTGCGTTGTCGTCTGATGGACATCGTCTTTGTTCAACTCCAACTCCTGGGCAATCTGCTGGTTCGACAGGTTTAACCCCGTCAAATACAAGCACCCCAGCCATACCCGCAAAGGCTGGTGTCGTCGGCTAAAGACAGTGCTCGTCAAGTCGTCGAACTGGCGATGGCAGCGTTTGCAGCGGTAGCGCTGACGGTGAGGGTGGGCGTCACTTTCCCCGCTTGATGACCTCATCACAGCCGCACCTGGGGCAATCGACGATACCCTCAGGCCAGCGTTGAGCATAAACACTCTCAGGGCACTTGGCCTCTTCCAACAGATGGGTCAGGGTTAACGTAGCAACCGCGGAGATGCTCTTCGGTGGATCATCGTAGCGAAGGCTCAAACGGTCGGCAGCTCACCTCCCCAAAACACCTATTGAGCCTAAACGTGATTTAGACGTTTTCGATAGGTAATATGCTTGTGATCTTCTCAACCGCTCACCCCGATCGCTGAGGCACCAGCGCCAAAATTGCCTCAATCAGCTCAGCGACATCCATCGGCTTGGGCAGGTGCTTTTGAAACCCGGCTGCCAAAATTTTCTCGCGGTCTACCGTAGTGGTGTAGGAGGTCAGTGCGATTGCTGGAAGCACAGCTTCGCTGAACGCGGGAATTTCGCTGGCAGAGGTCATCTCTCGCAGGTGTTGCATCAGCATATAGCCATCCATGCCGGGCATGCCAATATCACTGACCAAAATGTCGGGCCGGGTTTTAGTCAGCGCCACAATCGCATCGGCGACAGAGGAGAAAGCCGTCACCTCAGCCCCAAACTGCTGCAGCGTTGCGGTAATTAAATGGCGGCTGTCGGCATCATCTTCAACAATCACGACGTGAATATTGAGCAGGTCATGGCCACTCATCCGTTGAGGGTTAGGGGGCGGCGCTTCGACCACAGCCAGCATCACCGGCAGCCGCACGGTAAAGGTGGCCCCCTGTCCCTCCCCAAGACTCTCAGCGTGAATAGTGCCGCTGTGCATGTCGACAATTTGATGGGCGATCGCCAGCCCCAGCCCTAGCCCACCAAAGTCTCGGGTGGTGGTGCTGTCGGCCTGCCTGAAGCGATCAAAAACGTGGGGTAAAAACGCTGGGTCAATTCCTTTGCCGGTATCGCTAATGCGAATTTCTGCCCAGTTTTCAACGTAGTCTAGCCGCATGCTCACCCGGCCCCCCGCAGAGGTAAATTTCACCGCGTTAGACAGCAAATTCCAAATCACCTGCTTGAGCCGGTTGGGGTCGCCTAAGACCTTAAAAGGAGCCGCATCTAGCTCAGTTTGAATCTGCACGCCCTTGGTTTCGCTCACAGAGCAGACGGTTTCTAAGGCATCGTCAATAATGGCGGTCAGCGAGGTGGGTAGGCTATTTAAGATTAGCTTGCCGCGCAAAATGCGCGAGACATCCAGCAGGTCATCGATCAGCTGAGACTGCTGGCGGGCATTGCGCTCAATAGTTTCGAGGGCGTAGGCGGTCTTGGCTGCGCTCAACTGACTGGTGCGCAGCAGCTTGGCCCAGCCCAAAATTGGGTTGAGGGGTGACCGGAGTTCGTGGGAGAGCACCGCCAGAAATTCGTCTTTAATTCGGTTGGCGTTCTCAGCGGCTTCTCGAGCCACGCGCTCCTGTTCGAGCAGGCGGACGCGCTGGTCTTCGAGCTGCTTTTTGTCGTCCACATCGGTAATGGTGCCCACCCAGCGGTTGACCTCGCCGCTGCTGTCTACCGGCAGCCCCCGGTTGATAAACCAGCGGTAGACGCCATCGTGACGACGAATGCGCTGCTCGATTTCAAACGCTTCCCCCTTTTCTATGGCCCGTTGCCAAAGCACCATGACGCGCTCCTGCTCATCGGGATGCACCGTCTGCGTGCCAGCCGTACCGAGGGCTGTCCCTTGGGGAATACCGGTGTAGTCGTACCAGCGCTGATTCCAGTACTGAACGCCGCTGCGATCGGCCATCCAAACCATCTGGGGCATGGCCTCAGCTAGCATTCGGTAGCGCTCTTCACTCTCGCGCAGGGTTGCCTCCGCCTGCTTAAGGCTAGAAATATCGAGCGCCACCCCGGCCATACGAATCGGTTGCCCCCGCTGGTCTCGGTAGACCCGGCCTATGGAGCGCACCCAGCGCACGGTGCCATTTGGCCAGAGCGTACGCATTTCAACGTCGTAGTTCTGCTGGTGGGCGATCGCGTTATCTACCGCTCGCTGCACGCGATCGCGATCGTCGGGGTGAATGGCGCGGGCAAACGCCTCAAAGCTCATGGGCGTGGTTGAGTCGATGCCGAACATCGTCTTACAGCGCTCTGACCAGACCAGATTTTGGTTGGTCAAATCGTAGTCCCAGGTGCCGCAGTTGGCCCCCTGCAAAGCCAGCTGCAGCCGCGTCTGGCTTTCCTGCAAGACCATCTCAATCTGCTTGCGATCGGTGATGTCGAGACAGGTGCCCATCAGCTTAATGAGCTGCCCCTGGGCATCGAGCACCGGTTCACAGCGCAGGTGCAGGTAGCGCTGCAAACCGTCTGGTAAAACCACCCTCAGATCGAGGGCGTAGGGCTGGTGATCTGCGATCGCCCGCTCGGCAAACTGCTCTACCATCTGGCGATCGTCGGGGTGAATGCGCTGCATGAGGTCGGCGTGGCTGGGTTCGGTCTGGCTGGGGTCATAGCCAAACTGCTCAAAGATGGCCTCTGACCACACGCTCTGCTGGCCTTCGGGGTAAAACTCCCAGCTGCCAAACTGCGCCATCCGCTGAGCCAGGGCCAGGTGAGCTTCGCTGCGTCGCAGGGCCTCTTCAGCCTGCCTGCGAGCGGTGATGTCAATGCCGACCATGGTCACTATCCAGCAGTTTTGGGCCTCATCCCGGCGGGAAGTGAGGCTGTCGGCTATCCACCGCACCGTCCCATCTTTGTGCAAAAACCGATATTCCAGCGTGATTGGCCGCTGCTCAAACACAGCCTCAAACACGGCGTCAGCAATTGCTTCCCTGTCTTCTGAAAATGTGCGGGCTGTCCAAAGCTCCGGGGTAAGCTCCTCTAGGGTATAGCCGGTTAGGGCTTCGCACCCCTCCGAGCGGTAGTCTAAAACGTAGGTGCGATCGGCAAAAAAGCGGCAGCGGGCAATGGAGGCAGGGGCCGTATTGAGCAAGCTGTCGAGCTGATCCTGGGAGGCGTGTAGGGCCTGCTCCAGATGTTTGCGATCGCTGATATCAACCCGCAGCAGCGACACCCCATCGCCAAACGGGTAGACCCGATTTTCGAACCAGCGCCCCTGATCGGCGTCAAACAGCTCAAAACCAGTGGCGGTTTGTGCCTCAACCGCCTCCTGCAGCCTCTGGTAAAAAGGCGTGGCCACCAGCCGGGGAAACACCTCCCAAATCGACCGCCCCAGCAGGGCCTGCCGAGGGGTGTGCAGGGCGGCCACAGCGCGATCGTTAGCGTAGGTAAAACACCAGTTGGCGTCAAACATCATGAACTCATCGCTGATGCTGGTCAAAACATTTTCTAACCGTTTGGCAATTGTTTGCGCCTCTGTCCGCAGGGGCCGCTCGCGACGCTGGCCCAAAATCTTCTGCGTTGTCTCATGGATGGCGATAAAAATGCCGCCGACTCGATTCGCCTCATCCCAAATCGGGCTGTAGGAAAAGGTGAAATACCCCTCCTCAGGCTGGCCATTGCGGTCTAAAACCAGGGGCTGATCCTCAGACCAGGTGGCTTCGCCGGTTGCCATCACCCGATCGAGCAGTGGCCCCGCAAAATTCCACACCTCTCGCCAGCAGTCCGCGCCCCGCTGACCAATGCCCACCGGATGCTTATGGCCTGCGATCGGAATGTAGGCATCGTTGTAGAACTGAATGTAGTCAGAACCCCACAGCATCTGCATGGGAAACCTGGACGAAAGCAAAATTTGTAGCGCTACCTTAAGGCTCTGTGGCCATCCCTCAATCGGCCCTAGCGGAGTATCGGCCCAGTTAAATGCCTGAATGAGCGATCCAGTTTTTCCCCCATTACGTAGGAAGATTAACTCATTGGATGGTGTCATTGTGTGAACTGCAGCAGTTTTGAGGTTTGCAGATTGGCACGATAGAAGGCCGCGATCGCGCCCCAGCTTGTAATACTTATTGTAGAGATTTGGCCAGCTCTATAGCGTCACTAGGACTACCCCAGGCTAGCTAAATCGAGTTCAAAACGTGGAGTCCTATTTGCAGGAAAAACGACAGATCTCGCTCTAAACCTGGTACGAAAGCCAGTCAGGCCCCGTTTAGAGATCCCATTGACCAACGAAATCGCTCGGTTGCAGCGCTCAAGTTAACGATTGTTTTGCTGCATCAAGAATTGCAACATCTCTCGCAGCCTACAACTACGGGTATTGAGCCCAGCTCATTGGAAGAAACCAGGTGAGAGCACCCGGCTCAGCGTGACGAGCCCAAAGCTCTCACGTCCAACGGCTTAGGACGTCCGACGGCTTAGGATTGATGGGAGAATTTATAAAGGCTTACTAACTGAGACTACGGTATCGCAATCCTGTGGACTGGTTTTCTTATCGGCGGGCCTCCTTTCCCTGGTGGGGTAGGGTGCAGGGGAGCGAAGAAAGCTATATGCTTTAGAACTCTGCTCCCCCTGATTCCCCTTGCTTTCAGGCGCTTGAAAGCGACCATCCCCAAGCGATATCCAAGAGACCGTCATGCAAGAGACAGTTCGATGCCCGCAGGTCTGATTCGGTTACTGCTAGTAGAAGACTCGCCCGTTGCCCTAGCCCTGTTGCAGCGCATTTTTCGAGATGTACCCGATATGGAGGTCGTCGGGATAGCTCGTAACGGTCAGGAGGCTCTGGCCCTGATGCCGACAGTCAAGCCCACCCTGATTTGCACCGACTTGCATATGCCTAAGATGAATGGGCTGGAGCTGACCCAGGAGGTAATGGCCCGTTTCCCCTGCCCAATTTTAGTGATCAGCGCCTCCGTACAGGCAGAAGACACCCAGACCGTATTTCGCATATTAGAAGCCGGAGCACTCGATATCTTTCCTAAACCCCGCACCGGCCTGGCCTCAGAGTACGAAAAGGCTAAAACCAATCTGCTGGCAAAAGTTCGAGTGCTGTCAGGAGTCAAGGTATTTACCCATCGACGGCCCGGTGGGGCCACCGCTGCACTGCCTTTGCCCCCTCAGCCGGCTGAGCCTATCAACCCTCGGCTCAACACCTCGGCCCCTCGACTCCTGGCGATCGGCGCATCGACCGGCGGCCCCCAGGCGCTGCTGGCCGTTTTGCAGCCGTTGCCCAAAACATTTCCAGTTCCCATTGTCTGTGTGCAGCACATCAGCAGTGGTTTTTTGAAGGGGCTCGTCGATTGGCTCGACAGCAGCTGTGCCCTACGCGTCACCATTGCCGCCCCTGGGGATACGCCTCAGCCCGGCGTGGTGTACTTTCCCCCCGAGCAGCACCACCTGGAGATCAGCACCAGCGGGCAGATGGTGCTCTCTCAAGGGGCGCCAGTGGCCGGGCACTGCCCCTCGGTAACGGTAATGTT
>PYGV01000461.1 GCA_003022385.1 filamentous cyanobacterium CCP3
GGGCGGTGGGCGGTGAATCAACGGCGGCAGGCGGCGGCGAGGGATTGGGTCGGCAGCCGGCGATCGCAGCTCCAGCCACCACCGCCAGCACCCACCCTGCCAGCCCAGGACGACGCTGAAACAGTAGATGGGCAAGTTTTGCGGCCATATATACCCTCTCTAGACTCTGAAGCGTTCTCTGGTGCCATAGTAGCGTTTTGCAGGCTGGCCTAGATTACGGCTGAGGGGCAAAACCAGGGCAAAAAGCCAGCCGTCGCAGTTGCCAACGCAGCTTTTTTGACACCAGATGCATCGGCGATCGCTGGTGTGGGTAAAGTATAGGCAGTACCGCCCTGGGTAGAGGTTTAGTTGGGTCAGATGCTGTATGCACAGCAACTTGGCCGCGACTTGTATATCCCAGGTGCGATCGCTAAAGTTGGAGTGAACCCAGGGAGATAGGGTATGGCTCAAACGGTGCAGTCTGCGGCAACGACGGCAACCATAGAAGCTCAGCCAGATGTAGAGCTACGTCAGGTCTTTAAGACCTTCGGAGCAGACACGGCGGTACGTCAGCTCGATCTGATGGTGCAACCGGGCGAGTTTTTTAGCATCTTAGGCCCCTCTGGCTGCGGCAAAACCACCACGCTGCGACTGATCGCGGGGTTTGAGACCCCTACCGCTGGAGAGGTGCTGATTCAGGGCACCAGTGTGGGGACAGTGCCTGCCCACCGTCGGCCCGTCAACACGGTGTTTCAGAGCTACGCCCTCTTTGACCACATGACCGTCAAAGACAATATCGCCTTTGGCCTCAAAATTCGGCGGATGGGAACGGCCCAGGTGCGCGATCGCGTGGCCGAGGCCCTGCGACTGGTCCGCATGGAAACCATGGCCAACCGCTACCCGGCGCAGCTCTCGGGTGGGCAGCAGCAGCGCGTTGCGCTGGCTCGCGCCCTGGTCAACCGCCCTGCCGTCATGCTGCTCGACGAGCCCCTTGGCGCCCTCGACCAAAAACTGCGCAAGCAGATGCAGGTAGAACTGACCAACCTGCACCGCCAGCTCGGTATCACTTTTATCATGGTCACCCACGACCAGGAAGAGGCCCTATCGCTATCGAGCCGCATCGCCGTGATGAACAACGGCCAAATTGAGCAAATTGGCACGCCCAGCGACATTTACGATCGCCCCCGCACGCCCTTTGTTGCTGACTTTATCGGAGATACAAACCTGCTGCCCGGGCGCGTAGACCAGACCTATCCCGCCCAGGTACAGGTCACTACCGAAAGCGGGCTGCGGGTGCTGGCTCAATCTACCCAGTCTCCCCGACCCACCATTCAGGATGTGGTCGTGAGCGTACGGCCTGAAAAAATCAACCTCAGTCTGAGCGCTCCAGGCAGCGGCGGCAACTGTTACCAGGGCCAGGTCAGCCACTTGATGTACCTGGGTACCCATCTACACTGCGTAGTCCGCCTTAGCTCAGGCGAAGCCCTGACAGTGCGTCAGCCCAATCGGGCCGAGACATCTATTGCCGTAGATACCCCTGTCTACGTCCACTGGGCCGTCGACGACTGCCTGGTGCTCAATGCCGCATAGCAGGCTGATAGCTAAGGTTGTATGCCTTAGCTAGAGCCCAGGAAAAACAAAGCCAATGGATACAGCCAAATAAACACCCCATCCCCCGCCTGAAACCCATCGCCTTTCTGATCAATACAGTCTCCTGAAGCACATCCTCATATACTGGAAAACTAGATACCAGGATGACGTGCCATGACAACCGTGCCTGCCCGCTCAATCTCTAACTAGCTCCCCCTAGCCACCCCCCTAGCCAACTGGAGAAAACCGTGTCTGCAAAGCGACTCCTGACTTCACCCTACTTGCGCCGTCCAGCCCTGAGTCGGCGGCGGTTTTTGCAGGGGTCGGCGGCAGTCTTGACCGGCCTCGCCGCCGCTAACTGTCGCCAGAACCTGGCTGGTCCACCTGCTGGTAGCGGCGGTGGCGATGGCACGCTGCACATCTATACCTGGGCCAACTACACCGACGATAGTCTGACCGCCGCCTTTACCGAACTCACCGGCATCCCGGTCGTGGTCGACATTTTCGACTCCAATGAGATTATGCTGACGCGTTTGCAGGCGGGCGGCGGCGATGCCTACAGCCTCATCTACCCCTCTGACTACATGGTGTCAGAGATGATTGACCTGGGCCTGCTGAGCGAGCTAGACCAGAGCCGCATTACGGGTCTGGACAATCTCAAGGCCCAGTGGCAAAACCCCGCCTACGACCCCAACAATGCTCACAGCGTGCCCTTCTGCTGGGGCACCACGGGCCTGCTCTTCAATCGCGACGTTACCCCTGGCGAACCCGCCGACTGGAATTTTCTGTGGGAAAACCAGGATGCACTCTCCCGCCGCATCACGATGCTCGACGATATGCGTGAAACCCTGGGAGCCACCCTTAAATCCCTGGGCTATTCGTACAATTCCAGCGACCCCAACGAAATTCAGGCGGCCTATAACCGCCTGCTTGAGCTCAGACCCCACATTGCCGCCTTTAAGACAACCGGCTTTGAGAACGAGCTGCTGGGCGGCGACTTGAGTGTGTCAATGGCCTACTCCAGCGATGCGATCGCCCTCACCCTTGAAGACGACCGCATAGAGTACATCATTCCTGCCAGCGGCGCATCGCTATGGACCGACACCCTGGCGATTCCCGCCACCGCTCCCAACGTTGACGCCGCCTACCAGTGGATCAACTTCATGCTTGACCCGGAGGTCGCCAGCGCCGCCGTGGGCCGCCTGTTTTTTGCCACCGCCAACCAGGCCGCCTTTGAGCAACTACCAGCTGAAATTCAACGTAACGAAGACCTCTATCCCCCCGAAGCCGTACTCGCCAAAAGCGAAGGCATCGTTGCCGTAGACACAGCCAGCACCGATCTCTTTGACCAGCTGTGGACCGAAGTGACCAGCGCTTAAGGGTGGATGGGTGGATGGGTAGGTGGGTGGATGAGGAG
>PYGV01000130.1 GCA_003022385.1 filamentous cyanobacterium CCP3
CCCAGTGCGGCCAGATTCGGCAGCAGCTCGGTGGGGAATTCAGGGGGAACCAGTACCTGGGCCGGGGTGGGCACCAGCGGCTGGCCCATCTCGCGGTTCCAGATTTCGCGGTACTCGGGGTAGGGCACCAGGTCAGGCACGCTGGCGGCGGGTTCAAACCAGCGAATTTTGAGGCTCTGCTGGGCGATCGCCTGGTTGAGTCGGGCGTCGCGCACTCGGCCATAGATGCGCTCAACATCGGTGTGGGCGTAGATGCCGTCGGCTCCGGTCTCTTTGACCAGCGCGGGTAGCACCTCGACCGGATCGCCCGATCGCAGAATCAGCCGCCCGCCCAGTGCCCTTAAATCGGCATCGAGGGCGTGCAGAGCCGCCAGCATAAACGCCACCCGCGCTGACCCGGTCTCAGGATGGTGCAGCAGGGCGCGATCGAAGACAAACACAGGCACCACCAAACCCCGCCGCGCCGCCCGCAGCAGCGGCTCGTGGTCAGACACGCGCAGGTCGCGACGAAACCAAACGATGGTTGTGTTCATGGTGGTTTAGACGGGGCGATCGCGGCTTTGGTTAAGGCTGGAGCGGCTTGGGGGCAAGGGTGCGATGGTCAAAGACCGGCCCCTCAGGGCCATCACGCTTTTCAAACCTTAACAAAAATCCAGACCAATCTGGCTGCTTAATAGTATTTCTGTACTATACTTGCACTCAGAAATTACTTCTGCTCTCTGCGCTGCCACTGCCGCCTTTTGGGATGATACGCACCGGCAGACCATCTTCTCTATAGTCTGTAGGCGCCGCTGGCGTCAGGTTCTGCTGCTCCAGCTTGCTGAGGGGTGCGTTTCTTGCCCGAGGGAACCTGGGCTGGCTCAGGTCACTGAGCCTGGCTGCACCCCCGGCAGAGTTGGGAGCATTCTCAGGTTCCCTTCCCCAACAATCCTTCCCCAACAGTAGACAGCAAAGGTCAACGCCATGGTTCAACGCTCTTCCCACCCGGTTTCGTCACACTATCGGCCTCAGCAGCCGACACCAGGGCAGCCCCAGGGGACGTCCCCTGGGCCGTCGCCCCGGCCTTCATCCCGGTCGTCCCAGAGGGCTCGGCAGGCCTGGCCCGCGCCTCCAGCTGGTCCTCGTCCACACTCAGCCTCGGCGGCTCGAACCAGCGGCAGAGCGGTCTATGGTGAGTCTACATCCCGTCCTCAGCCTCGCCAGGTTTTGGTGGCAGGCGGGTCGGTGCTGGCGCTGGCGGCCCTCTTAATTTCCCCCAATATCAACCCAGATCAGGCCCAGGAGGCCGAGGCTTTTACCTGCATTCGTCAGGAGCAGCCCAAGTCGCTGGTATCCCGTGATCAGGTCAAAAAACTGCTAGACACCGATCTCCAGGCCCCCAAGGCGACGGTGCAGGAATTTCTCCACGCGCCCTACTGCGTATTGTCGCCCGGTAAAACCGAGGCCGGCCTGCCAGCTGAACGCGAGGCCTACCCCCTGGAATTTGACCCCCAGACCTGGCTGGTGGTGCTCTACGACGGCGATCGCTACGTTGGTTACGACTTTAGATTTCGCTAGGGGCTGTCTTCTACCGTCGGCCAGCGGCTGCGGGTACTAGGCATACCCTAGCGCGTGGTTCGTCTGGGACGTTCTTTGCTAAAGTGGCAGGGCAAATTCGCATAGTCCCTCTGTTAGCCCTCTCGGGGTGTTGCCAAAGTGGTGCCAAACAAGCCGCTGCTGAAGAAACCCCCGCTGCCCCTGGTTGTGGCAGCGGCCCTGCTGTTTTTAGGCGGCGGTATTCTCAGCTTTTGGGTCGCTGCCCGTCGGGGGCAGCTGGCTAGAACTCTGCCCGCCGGGGCCAACGCCATTCCGGCTGACGCGCTGATGGTGGTGGCGCTCTCCAGCGATGAGGCCCAGTGGCGGCGGCTGCGTCAGTTTGGCACCGAGGCCACCCAGGCCCAGTTCGATCAGCTTTTGGTGCAGTGGCGCGATCGCCTGCTGGCTGAGCAAAACCTCACCTTCGCCCGCGATATTCAGCCCTGGGTTGGCCCTGAAATTACCCTGGCGGTGCTGCCTGATACTTCGCCTGCCACCGATGATCTGCCCCCTTCACTGCCGGCCCCCGAGCTAGCCCTGCGGTCTAACGTGGTGATGGTGCTGCCGATTGCCGATGCCAGCCGGGCCCAAAGCGACCTGGGCGAACGGCTGGGCCAGGCCGAGCAGGCCGAAGATGCCCCCTATCGGGGAGTGACCCTGCAACAGCTGGAGGGCCAGACGGAAACCCCTCTCTATGCCGCCGTACTGAGCGCCGAAACAGCGTTGCTCAGCCCTCAGCTGCCGCTGCTCAAGCGGGCGATCGATGCCTATCGGGGCGGCGAGTCGCTGGTCAATCGACCTGAGGTGGGCAAAGCGTTTGAGCAGCTGACCGAAACCCGAGCTCTGGCCCGCTTCTATGTCGACGTACCTGCCCTGGCCGAAACCGTGGCTGCCAATGCCGATCCGCCCATTGCCCCCAGTCGCCTGCGGGCTTTTCAGACGCCGCGAGGGCTGGTAGGGGCCGTGGCGGTTAAAAATCGCGGCGTGGCTCTGCAAGGGGTAAGTTGGCTAGAGCCGGGGGGCCAGACGTTTGCCACTGGCAACCAGGCTGACCAGATGCCCCAGCGGCTGCCTACAGGGACGCTGCTGGCCGTCTCTGGAGGGGATTTTCAGCAGTTTTGGGAAGACTTTCAGGCCGGGGAGCAGTTCTCGGCGCTGTTGCCGCTACAGGCTGACGAGGTGGCCCTAGGGCTCCAGTCGGCCACTGGCCTGAGCCTGGAGGAGAATCTGCTGCCCTGGATGGCGGGAGAGTTTGCGGTGGGTGTGCTGTCGCCCCCAGCCGGGCCGAGCGATGCTCCGCCGCTGCCTAACCCGGCCCTGGTGCTCATGGTCAAAGCCAGCGATCGCGAGGCCGCCACGGCCACCTTTGAGCAACTCGATGCCGTGATGACCAGTCGCTACCGCTTTGCGGTCGATACGGTGGATATGGGCGGCGTGCCCGTCACCCGCTGGACCGCCCCCTTCGACTCGCTGGTCATGGCCTACGGCTGGTTAGAGGGAGATGTGGCCTTTTTTACCGTGGGCCAGGGCATCGCCGATCTGGTCGCCCCCTCACCGGGCCGCCGTCTGGCGGAAAACACCTTGTTTCAGGCCACCACAGGAGAAGCGCCGCGTCCCAATAACGGCCATTTCTTTGCCAACCTAGAGGCCCTCGGCGAGGCTGAAAACAACCTGCTGCTGCCGCCCCTGCCCCAGGAGGGACTGCTGGGTTCTGAGGCGATCGAGGCGATTGGGGTGACGGCGACGGTGCTCAGCGATCGCCAGGTGCGCTACGACATGACGGCTATTCTCAAGCGCGGCGATCGCCCCGCCGACCTGCCCTCGGCTGAGGCCGAACCCGCCGAACCAACCCCTGAAGCAACTCCCGCTCCTGAAGCAGCGCCCCCCGCCGCCAGCGAGTAGGCGGCCAGGTGTTGGGGCTAGCCTGAGCCAGGCTCGAGGGGGCCTGCCGCCACCGTCTGGTTGCCACCGCAATTCGACCCGCAAAAGTCGGTAGGATAGGAGCAGCATTATGTTCTTCCCGATAAAACCTATGGATTTGATTGCGCTCCAGGGCTGGCTCGACAACGCATCCTTTGCGGTGCTGTTTATCGCGATGCTGCTCTACTGGTGTGGCGTGGCCTTTCCTCGAGCGACGCTGCTGCCGTCGCTGGGCACCGGGGCGATCGCCGTGGGCAACCTCACCATTGCCGCCCTGCTGATCGCCCGCTGGATTGAGGGCGGCTACTTCCCCATGAGCAATCTCTACGAGTCGCTGTTTGCGCTGGCCTGGGGTATTACCGCCATGCACCTGGTGGCCGAGCGCATGAGCCGCAGCCCGCTGGTGGGGGCCGTTACTGCGCCCATTGCCATGGCCATTTCGGCCTTTGCCACCCTGTCGCTGCCGGGCACCATGCAGGGCTCAGAGCCGCTGGTGCCCGCCCTCAAGTCCAACTGGTTGATGATGCACGTCAGCGTCATGCTGCTCAGCTATGCGGCGCTGCTGGTGGGGGCTCTGCTGGCGATCGCGTTTCTACTCGTCACGCGGGGCCAGGCCGTCGAGCTGAAGGGTAGCTCCGTGGGCACGGGTGGCTTTCGCAATGTCAAGCTCCATCGGGCCGAGGCCCAAGCCGCAGCGACGGCAGCTCTGCCCCAGGCTGTATCAATCTCCGCTGGCGGTGCCGCCGTGCTCGAAAAATCTTCGGCGACCGCCGTTAAGCTCTCGCCCCAGCGGCTCACCCTGGCCGATACCCTCGACAACATCAGCTACCGCATGATCGGCCTGGGCTTTCCACTGCTGACCATCGGCATCATCGCCGGGGCCGTGTGGGCCAACGAAGCCTGGGGCTCTTACTGGAGCTGGGACCCTAAAGAAACCTGGGCGCTGATTACCTGGCTGGTGTTTGCCGCCTACCTGCACGCCCGCATCACCAAGGGCTGGCAGGGGCGTCGCCCAGCCATTTTGGCGGCGACCGGGTTTGTGGTGGTGTGGGTGTGCTACCTGGGTGTCAACATTCTCGGCAAGGGGCTGCACAGCTACGGCTGGTTCTTCTAGGCGGCGGCTTATGATGTGTCAGTAGTTTCGGCTCCAGGGGCTGGGGAAAGTACCCTGGCCCATGCTTGAACCGTCGAAGGATACACCGTATTCAGCTGTTAAAGTGCTAGATCAATTCAGGGCTGCTACGGCTCACTGTTGCGATCGCGCCTAAGCCATGTCTACACCACAACCCACATCGATTACCGAGAACTATCGTCTAGGGGCCTGGGTGCGATCGCTCCTGGGGTTAGGGCTAGGTCTTTTTTTCGCCCTCGGCTGGAGCACTCTGGCAACGGCTCAAATTTCTAATCCCTTTGGGCCGGGCAACAACAATTTGCCCCCCGCTGGGGTCGAGCGAATTGGCCTGATCGAAGTCACCTCCGTTTCCCTGGACGGCGTTGCTTTGTTCGATATCGCCTCCCCGGTGGTGTTTAATCGTAACGAAGCGGTTGCTGAGGTGCCGGTTGAGGTGCGCGCTCGCCAGATTGAGACCAACCTGATTCAGGTGGTCAACCGGGCCTTAAATCTGGTTTACGACGACGACACCGTCGATAGCGCCTCCCTCGATGTGGCCATTGAAACCATCAGGGACCAGCCAGTCCTCTTCGCCGTAGGGGCTGGCCTGGCCGAACCCAGGGTATTGCTCACCATCACCGACACCGATGCCCAGTACAACGGCGTGTCACAGACCGAGCTGGTCGAGCGCTGGCAGGAGGTGCTGCGCGAGGCGCTCCGCCAGGCGGTCAGCGACCGTTTACCCGAGGCCCGTCAGCGCCAGATTCGTAAAGCCCTCTGGATTCTGCTGGTCGCCATCCTGCTCACCCTGCTGCTGACGGGCATCTGGCAGGTGCTGGGCTGGCGCAAAAGCTACCTGGAGCGCAAGCAAACCGCCCAGTCGGGCATGGCTGTTCCCCCAGACGACGAGTTTCCGGCCCAGCAGCTGCAGTACCTGTTTCGCTACCAAATCACCCTCGAACAGCGGCTTCAGGTGGTCGCCTTTCTGCGCTGGCTGATGTTCTGGGGCATCGCTTTTGTGTGGATTGCAGGCGTTGCCAGCGGACTCTACATCTTTCCTCAAACCCGGAGCTATGCCTTTGGGCTGTTCTCAATTCCGGTGCTGCTGCTGCTGACCTGGTTTTTGACGGGCCTGCTCAACCGGCTCGCCAACCTGGCCATTGAGCGCGTGGCCCAGGCCTGGAGCAAAAATGAGCTGGGCGATCTCGATGAAATGCAGCGCAAATCGATGCGCCTTTCTACCATTACTGGGGCACTCAAGGGCCTCAAAACGGCTGTTATCTACGCTCTAGCGACCCTGCTGGTGCTGCAAACGCTGCGGATTGCCCCGGCCTCTCTGCTGGCCTTTGGGGCGGTAACCGCCCTGGCTATTTCGTTCGCAGCCCAGAGTCTGGTCAAAGACGTGGTCAACGGCTTCCTAATTTTGCTGGAAGACCAGTATGCGATCGGCGATCTTGTCACTACGGGCACCACCACGGGCATTGTCGAAAACTTGAACCTGCGAATTACCCAAATTCGCGGCGAAGACGGTCGCCTGGTTACGCTGCCCAACAGCCTGATTGCCCAGGTCGAAAACCTCAGCCGCAGCTGGTCACGGGCCAATATCTGCATTGACGTGGCTTATGGCACCGATGTCGATGACGCTTTGCGGGTGGTGCACGAAACGGCTCACGCGATGGCTGACGATCCCGAGTGGGGCTACGCCATTCTCAACCCGGTCGAAATGCTGGGCATAGATGCGATGACCCACGCTGGTCTCACCATTATGCTCTGGATTCGGACCCGACCCCTGAAGCAGTTTTTAGTGGCGCGTGAGTTTCGCCGCCGCCTGCGCATTGCCTTTGATAACGCGAACATTGCCATTGGAGTGCCGCAGCAGGCGTTTACCGGCCTGGCCAACGGTTCAGGCAAGGGAGAGGATAGCTACGACGGTGACGGCGCGAGCGATGGCGCTGCCCACGCCTCAACAAAAAGCGGGGCTGTTTAACCCCGCCAGCGGCTGCATGGTAAGTATGGTGCGGTCGTTCGATCTATTTGAGCTTTTGTTTAATGAAGGCTAGCATCTTGCCGAGCTGCCCTTTGAGCATGGCTACCTCACCCTGGAGCTGCTTCACCTGAGCCTGGAGAGCCTGGAATTCGGCGGCGCTGACGTTGCCACTGCCTGTAGCTGGGGGGGCGGGGGCGGCTGTGGCTGCCGCTACAGGGGCAGTAACCGGGGTGCGGCGAGGCTTGCGAGCCTTGACCATAGCCGCTTTGATCGCTTCGATGAGTTCTTTTTGCTCAAAGGGCTTTTGAATGAACTCGAAGTACTCAAAGGGCTCAGTAATTTTTTCGGTGACTTCTTCTTTACGGCCTGACATCAGCACCAGGGGAATGTTTTGCAGGTCAGGATTGGCCTGAATTTCTTGAAAGACTTCCCAACCGCTCATGCGGGGCAGCAGGAAGTCGAGCATGATCAGGTTGGGGCGCTGGCTGCGAATGGCATCCATGCCTTCGACACCGTCTTGGGCCTCAACGACTTCAAAGTTGCCCTGGGGCAGCATGTCGCGCACCCGCATGCGGATGACTCGGCTATCGTCGATGACCAAAATCTTGTGATTTGTCACGGTTGACTCCTCTTGCGGTGTCGAAGGGCTTGGTAGACGTGAAATCAGTATAGTTCAGGTTTTTAGAAAGTCCGTGCCAGAAACAAGAATCTCTGAGGGCCGGACTTTTCTAGGCGGACAGGCGGGCCTGTCCGGTTCTTAAACTGGTTAAAGCGTTCCCCTAAAACCGGGCTAAACCAACAGCCAATTCCGGGTTTCTGCGGCCCCAAGCGGCCCCAATACTGGGCTTCTCAACCCAAGGAGGGCGGTGGCGGCGTCAGCAACAGGGGGGCGGCCTGCTTGACCTGGTCAAAGGGCAGCGGGGCAGGGGGCAGGGCCGCCAGACGCACTACGCACTGGTGTGGAAACAGCTCGGCGGGTAGATCAAGCCCCAGCTGGTAGCGGTTGTGGACGATGTAGCGCTGGGCAATACCGCGATCGCTCAGGGTCTGATTCAGTCGTTTGGCCTCAGCCAGAATGGCCGACTGATTTTGCACCACGCCAATGAATTCAGTGTGCTGTGGGTCTTTGAGCTTTGCCTGGGCGGCCAATACCCGCTGGCGCAGGCTGCGGAGGCGACCCATAAACTCAACCCGGCCCACCACATCTTTGTACTTAATCCACAGCTTGAAAATCCACCCCAGCCAGTCGCCCAAGGCAGTGGGCATCTCTAAAAACCGCAGCAGGTGACCGGTAGGGGCGGTGTCGAGCACGATTAGCTGGTGCTCGTTGCGCTCTAATAGATCCATTACCGTAATCAGCGAGAGCATTTCATCGATGCCGGGCAGGGCCTGGGCCACCACCTGCCGCCAGGCATCGGGGCCGTAGGCGAGCTGAATGCCGCTGGCAATGTCGCCATCGCCCGCCATCATCTCGGCTAGTTCCCACAGGTAGTCGGCACGAAACTGGTCGAGCACCACCTCGGCGCTGACCTCCTGGGCCTGGAGGTTGGGCAGTAGCCGGGTGGGTTCGTGGCCGAGGGGCTGGCCAAAGGCGTCGCCCAGGGAGTGGGCCGGATCGATCGACATGACCCGCAGGCTAGCTTCAGGGTGGCGCTGGGCCAGGCCCCAGCCCAGGGCTGCCGAGACGGTGGTTTTGCCCACACCGCCCTTGCCGCCCACTATAATCAGACGCCGTCCCGCCGTCACCAGGTCTTCTATGCCGGGTGAAATGGGGGTGAGCCATTGGTGCTTAGAAGACGCGTCGGTGGCAAGTTCGCCCTCGGGTGCAGCCAGGTCTACCAGCGGTTTGACCTGGAGCATGATCCGATCGAGGGCGATCGCACCGACCGGCTCGCTGGGCTGGGCCGGCACCCACAGCACCGGCTGCCCCTGGGCAATGGCTGCAAACTTGGCCAGCATTCGGCGGTGAGCGCCGAACGTCTGATCGTTTTCCTGCATTACCCGGTTGATCACCAGGCCACCGAGGGGTATGCCCAAGTGATCTAGGGCGGTGATAAAGCGATCGCTCTCGGCTAGGCTCATTGGCTCAGGGATACCCACCACCCAGCAGGCGGCGCGCTCGCGATCCTGAATGAGCGATCGCCCCTGCTCCAGATCGTGGCGCATGTCGGTGATGAAGGCATCAGCCTCGTCGGGGGTATAGCGCCCGGCCAGGGTTTCGGTCAGGGTGCGGTGCTTCTGCTGAAACTGGCCCAGGGCCGCCAGCAGCGTATCGAGAAAGTCCATCAGGGCGAACAGGCTGAGGGTGTGGCCGCTGGGGGCCATGTCTACCACCACGCGATCGACCTCGCGATCGCGCAAAATCCGCTGAATTTCCAGCAGCGCCATCAGCTCGTCCAGGCCGGGCCAGCCCATATCCCACACCGGGCTGAGGTCGTCGCCTTCCACAAAGCTGCCCCGCTCAACTAGCAGCTCTAGCACCGTGCCGTAGTCGGTCCGAAACTGCTCTAGCAGCATTGCCGCATCCAGGGCACGCACCTGCAGGTTGGGTATATCCGGCAAAGGGGTCGGCGTATTGTCAACCGCAACCAGCAGAACATCCCCCAGGGAGTGGGCCGGGTCGGTGGAGAGTAGCAGCACGGTTTCATCGGGGTGCTGTCGGGCCAACTGCCGGGCGAAACCACAGGAGAGCGTGGTTTTACCCACGCCGCCCTTGCCGCTAACCATAATGAGTTGTTGAGGCGATGACGTCAGCATAGCCAACCTTGCAGACTGTTGAACCTAAGGTGCCCAGAGCCACCGCCAACGCTGGCTCAAACATGAAACTTAGGAATTTTGGGAGTTTGATGGTCTCGAACCAGGTTTTCTCGCCCAGGCTGTCTGCTTGATGTTGGACCAATAAAACTAAGTAGAAAGAGATTGGACTCTATAGTTGGCTAGAGAGTTTAAGCTAGAGAAGTCTCTACTTTGAGGACCCGCTATGGCTGTTGCAACTCGGCTCAAAATTGGCGACGTGGCCAAACAAACGGGCGTTGCTGTTGGAGCGTTGCGCTACTACGAAAGCCTGGGGCTGCTCAGCTCGGAGCGCGGCGACAACGGCTATCGCTACTACTCGCCTGAGGCTGTACATCAGGTGCAGTTTATTAAAAAGGCGCAGGCGCTGGGGTTCTCGCTTGACGATGTAGGAGATGTGCTGAACGTGCATCAGCGGGGCGATGTGCCCTGTGAGTTTGTGCAGTCACTGCTGCAAGATAAAATTCAGCAGCTAGAGACCCAGATTCAGCAGATGACGGCCTTTAAGGCCGATCTGGAGCAGTACCGCGATCGCTGGGCCGAGGCGCACCCTCGCCCGCAGCCGGGGGACATTTGCCCGCTGATTGAAACGGTACCACTGTAGCGGCCTGGCCTGAGTCGCTCCTTTAGAGCTGAAGCCCTTGAGCTAGAATGGATAACTGGATCAATCCTCTGGCATGGGGATTGGTGAAATTAGTCAGGAATGCGATCGCGCCCTCAGCGCCGATCAACGGGTTCAACGCAGCACTAGGCACAGTACTTTAGCCATGGACAGAATTGTAGTCGGGCTCTCCGGCGGCGTAGACAGTTCGGTAGCGGCAGCCACCCTGCACCAGCAGGGCTACGACGTTGTGGGCCTCACCCTGTGGCTGATGAAGGGCAAGGGCCAATGCTGCTCAGAGGGTATGGTCGATGCCGCCAAGCTCTGCGATGACTTGGGCATTCCATACCACGTGGTCGACAGCCGCGAGGTGTTTGAGCGCGAGATCATCAACTACCTGGTCGAAGGCTACGGCAGCGGCATTACGCCCCTGCCCTGCTCTCAGTGCAACCGAGCGGTCAAGTTCGGGCCCATGCTGCAGTACGCCAAAGAAGAATTGGGTGCCGAACGCATCGCCACCGGCCACTACGCCCGCATCACCCAAAACCTGAAAACGGGGCGCTACGAGCTGCGCCGCGCCGTGGACCCGGCCAAAGACCAGTCCTACTTTCTCTACGACCTGACCCAGGACCTGCTGGCCGCCTGCGAGTTTCCGCTGGGCCACCAGACCAAGACCGAAACGCGTCGCATCGCCGCCGAGCTGGGGTTGCACACCGCCGCCAAGCCCGACAGCCAGGATCTGTGCCTGATCGAGCACCACGGCTCGATGCAGACCTTTTTGGATAAATATCTGGCCCCCAAGCCCGGCGACATTGTCGATACCGAGGGCCGCATTCTCGGTCAGCACACCGGCATTCACCACTACACCATTGGCCAGCGCAAGGGCCTGGGCATCGCCGCCCCCAACCCGCTTTACGTAGTGGGCTTTGACATGGGCAAAAACCACGTGATTGTGGCCGATCGCAGCGATGCCCACTGGCCCGACTGCACCGTGCAGCGGGTGAACTGGGTCTCGATCGCCGCCCCCCAGGAGCCGATGCCGGTATCGGTGCAGATTCGCTACCGCAGCGAGGCCGTGGGGGCAACGCTGGTGCCCCTCAGTGCGGGGGGCGAGCGGGTGCGACTGGTCTTCGACGAGCCGCAGTTTGGCGTCACCCCCGGCCAGGCGGCAGTCTGGTACGACGGCGATCGCGTGCTGGGCGGCGGGCTAATCGAGGCGGCGGCTGTGCCCGAGACGGCGGCAGCAACCCCTGCGGCCCAGGTTCTAAGTCACTAACGCGATCGCTATGGCAGACACTACCAAAGACCAGCAGCACCCGCAGTACAAGATCGATCGCCCGGTGGTGAGCCAGCTTTTGGCGGGCGAAGCCACCGACTTGAACCTGGTCGAACTGGCCCGGCTGATGATTCGCTACGATGGGTTTCCCGGCGCCCGCGACATTCAAACCGATCTCAAAAAAGCGCTCAACCGCTGGCAACTCACCGAGGCCGAGCTGTTTGAAAAAACCCGCGCCATTCACCAGCAGGGCGAGGTCTATAAAGGGCTCAACCGAGGCCGCGAGGACTGGAGCTAGGGCCCCAATTAGCAACGGCCCATAGCCACCGTGGCAAGATTGGAGAAAGCAAAGGCATTCTATGACACCTGCAGCGGCGACGACCCGACTCAGCTTCGAAGACTACCTGGCCTACGACGATGGCACTGAGAACCGCTACGAACTGGTGGATGGAGCCCTGATTGCCATGACTCCGCCAACGTTTCGGCACATGCTGATCGCCAAATTTATTGAGCAATGTCTGGATGCAGAAATAGCCCGCCTAGGCCTGGGGTGGTTCTGTTTTCGCGAGGCAGGGGTTCGAACCGGAATTCGAAAGTCGCGGCTCACCGATGTCTATGTGCTCACCCAGGAGCAGGTGAGCCGCTTGGTGAATCGAGCGGCGATCGCCCAAACTCCGCCTCTGCTAGCGGTAGAGGTCGTTAGCCCCGACTCTATTACCCGCGACTACCGCTACAAGCGCACCGAATACGCCGCTCTAGAAATTCCCGAATACTGGATCGTTGACCCATTGGAGTCTAAGGTGACGGTGCTGGTCTTTAACGAAGGGCTCTACGACGAAACCGTATTTGTGGGGGATCAGCCGCTGGTGTCGCCTACGTTTACAGAGCTGGCGTTGACGGTGAATCAGATTTTGGCGGCGGGGGAGCTGCCTGAAGCCTAGAAACCGGGTTTCTTTGTGGCAATTGACTAGCCAACTTTAGACTGACCGCAGAAACCCGGTTTCTCTCCACCGTGCTCCTTACGGCCAGCGGTATACTAACCAGCTATGAGTAGTCTGAAACCTAACCGGGGTGCCATCGCCGCAGGCCATGCCCTGACCGCCGAGGCTGGGGCCGAGATGCTGCGCCAGGGGGGCAATGCTTTTGATGCCGCGATCGCTGCTGCCTTTACCGCCTGTGTAGTAGAGTCATCCCTGACCTCGCTGGCGGGGGGCGGCTTTTTGCTGGCCCACACGGCGGCGGGCGAAAACCGGCTGTTCGATTTCTTTTGCCAGACGCCGCGATCGAAGGATCTGGGGCGATCGCCCGACTTCTACCCCATCCACGCCAACTTTGGCGACACCGTGCAGGAGTTTCACATTGGCCTGGGGTCCATGGCGGTGCCGGGGGCGATCGCCGGGCTGCTGCACGTTCACCAAACCCTGGGGCGGTTGCCCCTGGATCAGGTGGTGGCTCCGGCTCAGCACTGGGCCGTTCAAGGGTTTGAGGTTGATGCCTTTCGAGCCTACAGCTTTGAGATTCTGGCGCCTATTCTCACCGCCACCGCTGCTGCCAGGGCGATCTATGCGCCCCAGGGCGACTTGCTGAAGAGGGGCGATCGCCTCCATCTGCCAGATTTCGCCGCCTTTCTGCACGACCTGGTGCGCCACGGAGCCGACTGGTTTTACCAGGGCGACTTGGCCCATGCGATCGCCCAAGAGTGCCAGGCCCACGGTGGCTACCTGAGCCTGGCGGATCTGCAAACCTACCGCGTGATCGAGCGCGAACCTCTAAGCGTGGCCTACGGCGACGACACCATCTTGACCAACCCGCCCCCCAGTTCAGGCGGTACGCTGATCGCCTTTGCCCTGCACCTGCTGGCCCAGGTATCACCCGCCTGCACCCACCACAGCAGCCCCCGCCACGTAGCGGTTTTGCGCGAGGTGATGGGGTTAACCAACCTGGCCCGCCAGCAGGGCTACGACGACCACCTCTACCGCCCGGATATCGCGGAAGAATTCCTTGGCCCCGCCCACCTGACTCCCTACCTGGAGCAGCTCCAGACCACCCTGAGTCAGGGCGGCAGCAAATGGGGCAGCACCACCCACATCAGCGTGGTAGACGGCGAGGGCAACGCTGCCAGCCTCACCACCTCCAACGGCGAAGGTTCGGCCTACATCATTCCCGGCACCGGCACCATGATGAACAACATGCTGGGCGAAGAAGACCTCAGCCCCCAGGGCTTTCACCAGTGGCCGCCCAATCAGCGCATGTCATCGATGATGGCTCCGACGATTGTGCTCAGAGAGGGCAAACCCCACGTCGTGCTAGGCT
>PYGV01000131.1 GCA_003022385.1 filamentous cyanobacterium CCP3
CCCCTGCTGCCGCGCCGCCCCCCCCGCTGGTCGATAAACCCGTCGCCGCTGTGCCCGAACCTCCTGCGCCTGAACCTGTAGCGCTTTCCCCGGAGCCGGAGATTATCACTGTGGAAGAAGTGCCACCGCCCGCAGAACCTTTAGTAGAACCCCCCAAGCCTCAGCCCGCTGTTCCCCCGGCTGTGCCTGTGATGATGGGAGCAGCCGGTCTGGCGGCGGGGGCAGCGGCCTCTCTGGCCAGCACCGAAGACCAGTCGGCGGTCGAGGCCAGCAAGTTTAACGTGGTGGGTCGCCCTGCCGAAGGTGATCTCGATCTCTCTACCATTGATGACGGTCTGCCGCCGCTGCCCGATGGCTACGGCGAGAGCCGCATTGTGCTCATGCCCCGCGACCCGCAGTGGGCCTACGCCTACTGGGATACACCCCATACCCATAAAGAAGACCTGCGCTACCAGGGGGGCGAACACCTGGCCCTGCGCCTGTACGATGTCACTGGCATTAACCTCGACCGCCAGGCCCCCCACAGTATGCAGCAGTTTGGCTGCGATGAAATGGCGCGGGAATGGTACATGCAGATTCCGGTCAGCGATCGCGACTACCAGGTCGAAATAGGCTACCTGGCGGGTGATGGCCGCTGGCTGGTGCTGGCCCGTTCAAACACCGTGCGCATTCCCCCCGTCTACCCCTCCGACTGGACCGAAGAGCATTTCCTCACCGTTACCTGGGAAGAAAACCTGCGCGGCAAGACGATCATGACCCTGGTCGATCCGCGCATGCCCGGTGCAGAGGTCGGGCTGCATGAGCAGCTCTACGCTCTGGCTCACCCTGGCGAAGCCCTGCGAATTGATGGCTCTCTGTTTGGCTCTATGCAGCATGTGGCCGGGTCAATGGCACCGCCAATTAGCTCCTATGTCTTTGCCTCTGGGGCAGGGCTGGCGGCGGCGGCGATGGTGCCGGGGCTGACGATGTCTGGGGTGTCGGGCTTTACCCTCTCGGGCTTTCCTGGGCCAATGGCTGAGTTCTCTGGGCTCACTATGTCGGGTATCTCTGGGTTAACGATGTCGGGTGTGGCGGGGCTCACTATGTCTGGGGCAGGCTTCTCGGCCTCGATGCCGCCGATTCGGCCCCGTAAGTTTTGGCTGGTGGCCGATGCTGAGCTGATTGTCTACGGTGCCACCGAACCCGATGCCACGGTGACGGTTGGGGGTACGCCCATTCAGCTGAGTGAAGACGGCACCTTCCGGTTCCAGACTTCGTTCCAGGATGGCACGATTGAGTACCCGATTATGGCGGTGGCGGCTGATGGGGAGCAGAGCCGCAATATTCACATGACCTTTGAGCGTCAGACCCCCGATCGCCGCACCAACACCAAAGACGAAGCTCAGGAAGAGTGGCCAGATAGTGAGTGGCCAAAGGGTTAAGCGTGGGTTCTGGCCTCGACTCCGCTCCGGCTTCGACTCCGCTCAGCCTGCGGGGCTGAGGGTTGAGCGAAGTCGAAACCCGATCGCCCAGACCTGGACTTGGGCCGATTGGCGCTACGCAATCAGCAGTGTTTTGGTCAAAATCACCATCCATTGGTCGGGTTTTTCGGTCGGCATGGGTTCGCTCCAGTCGTTGGGGTCGGCGTAGCCGAGGGCGTGGAGGATTTTGATGGTGCGGTCTATGCCTGCCAAACTGCCGAACAGCATATGGCGCACCTTCTCGGGGTTGAGGGGCTTTAGGGACCGGGTCCCTTTGTCGTTGCCCCCGGCCCCTGACGAAAGCGGCAGGGACCCTGTCCCTGGATTGGTCCGAGTCTCTTGGTTGTGGTTGGCTTCTGGCTCTAGATATTCAAACATCGGTTCTGTTTCCTTGTGGTGATGGGAAGAAAACAGAACGCGAAAACCCTAGCCGCCCGCAGTGCAAGTGCAAACTGGAGGGGCTAGGGTACCATGGGCCTAGCCTCGCAATCTGCTGTCGAGATTTGCGGGGTTAGCTGTCTGTTGGTGTTCCACCACCTTCAGACAGCGCCAAGATTTTCGAGTTCTGTGCTGAACACCGCTCTGCTGAACGGCTTAACGCAAGATGATAGTGGTACAAAAGCTCCCCGTCAAGCGTATAGAAGTAGGGGCGTTGCTGGTGAAGATTTGCTTAAGGCACCAGAATAACACCTTTGATCAAGCCTATTATGCAGATCTTGATCGGCATAACACCCCTATGCGAGGTAGTTATCAAGACTCTGTTCTGCATAACACTCCGTTTTGGGGAGATAGCCCGACAAAAATCTGTATAACACCCCATTCTATGGAGTTATACAGATAGTTTTCTGCATAACTCCCCCTCCTGGAGCCGATATTCCACTCAAGATCTGGCTAACCACCCCGGCCAGGGGTGTTATGCAGAATACAGAGACAAAGTTCAAGCTAAACACAAGTTAGGCGTTCAAGGCCTGAGGGTCATGAGGTATTCCTTGGAACTGAAGATGAACTTAAATATGCTTATCCTTTGAAAAATTCAAACGCTCACACCTATGATTTCATACCTACGGAGACAAGCTTCAAACATCTTTATCAGTACCGTTACAGGTTTACTTGGCACAGCAATATATTTCTTAATTGAGTTCAACACTGGAAAAAGACTTGAGAATCCTCAAAAGATTCTCATTTTTATCATTTGCCTGATAATAGTATTTGTTGTGCTGTCGATAGTATTTGAGGCGGTTGTAAAATATTATATAAAGCCCCAAGTCGAAAAAGAAATAAGAGAGGAATTGGCAAGGGAAAGTGAAATTATTCTAGAGACTCAAAGACAAACATTGAAAAAAGATCTTCAAGAAGATCTTGAGAGAAGAGTGGGAATTGCTAAAATATTTAGCAATTTCTACGAATGTGAAAACGAAATAATCAATCAACTTGAAACCTCAAAAGAAATAAGAGTTTTTCTTCAGATAGGAAAGACGGTTTTGGCAGGCACTACGTCTTTCTATGACTATTTAGCTGATAAACAACTTGACTCGAAAAAGAAGATCAAAATTTTACATGCCAGCATAGATAATCCCTATTTAACTGAGCGTGTGTCCCATGAAAGGAAAAGTGACTTTAGCGAATGGAAATTAGATCTAGAGCATGCGAAGCGAAGATTAGATAGTATGTCTGCAAGAAGCAATGGACAACTGGAAGGGAGGCTACATAAGGAAGGTTTTTTCTGGAGGATGTTTATTTTTGATGATTTTGCCTATGTTCAGCCATATACGTACGCTCGCAAAAATTCTGAAAGAGCCCCTGTATTAAAGCTTTCGAGAATTTATGAAAACCCTCATAGAAGCGAAGAAGAAGTTAATTACAATTCTTTATATCGCGTGTTCTCCAAATATTTTGATGTTAAATGGGACGAGTATTTGCCAAGAGTCACAGAACTCAGAAAGTTGATCCCTAAAGGTGACAGAGTTTCCGTGGCAGCGATAGTTAAATATTTGGAATACTATGTTTTCGCTATCCCTAAAAGATATATGGGAGTGAATGAAATTGAAATCCCATTCCATGGGGTTGGAGGAAAGTTAAATAATGGAGAGAATTTACTGGAAGCAATCAGACGGGAAGTGAGAGAAGAAATATCTTTAGGTGTCGAGTTTAAGGCTTCTCCGACAACTCTGTACTATACTTCGGGGGCACAACTTCATCCTATTGAACTATCTGACAATCCGCGTCCATACTGTCTTTACAAAAGAACACGTAAAGGTGATATGAACTTTCTAGACACGGAAACTTTGTGGATTGTTGGATACTTGGGAAGGATAAGCGAAAGTCAAGGAAGTGTTGACAATCTATTTCCACGAGCTGAAGTTGGGGCACTCGTTGTTCTTACAGCGGACACGCTGATTAAGACTTTAGTCGCTGATTTTACTTATAATGATATTGCTAAAGCCAAAGATGGAAGTCGTATAATTCATAGTGACAAAGTAACTTTAAACTACTCAGCTAGAGCCGTTCCCGCTGGCATTGCCAGTATTTGTGCTGCTGAGTTAAGTCATAGATGAACAAATTTTTTCATCTGCAATGCTGAACGCCTAACAACCGCAATGCACCGGAACTTTGAAGTATTCTGTTTTGTAACTGAGGTTATCTGCGTCCGGTGATTGCGAACGTTATGCATCCAAGCAGTCGCAAAACTGACTAAGAATTCTCGTATTGGTTTGTCATCAATTCTTTTGAATCATAAAAAATGGCTAGAATTTGTGCATATTGTGGCGCTCGCGGTCCACTTACACGCGAGCACATTTGGCCAAAGGGGATTATTGACCGAGTCAAATACGATGCACGTTTCACTAGTTACGGTAAAGTTATTAGTGGTGAAATGACGATTGCTGATGTCTGCGCTAGTTGTAATAACGGTCCACTCTCTACTCTTGACGCATACATTTGTGAACTTTACGACCAGTATTTTCACCAGTTTCATGATCGTGGTTCTAGTATCAAGTTTCACTATGACTGGTGGCAACTTAGCAATTGGTTTTTAAAGGCATCGTATAATGCTGCCCGTGCTGCTAAGAACCAGCATGACATCAAAACACTTGCACGCTGCACTGACTTCATTCGTGGTATAGATAAACGGCAGCCTGACATTGCAATATGGGTTGATTTAACAGAACCTTCGTATATTGCAGAAAAAACAGAGTCAGGTATCTATTCGGCAAAGACACTTACTCCATCAATGGTTCGTTTCGCAAAGGTTCAAATCCCTGACAAAAAGCTTCAACACTACACACTAAGATTGGTGGCAATTAATTCCTTTTATTTCTACCTTGCAATTCCTGTGCGCCCATACATGGTGCCACAGATGTCTGAATTAGCTCGAATTTGTGAATTCTTCTCTCTGATGACCTCGCTTGATCCTGAACTCACGATGGCTACAATCAGTACCACTGGGTTAGCAGTTCATAATATTGTCATGCCACATTTAAGGCAGAATGAAGAGTCTTATCGTAGTTTTATAGAATCTCAGAAGAATGCATAACAATTCGGGTGCAGCGGATTGACCGAAGCTATCGGGGTGAGCTGCAAAGCCCTCTGCAACCGCTGACCCGACCCGTTATGCCGACTATTCTGTGGCGGGAGCAATTCGAGAAAGATGCTTTAGGTATAAAAAACTACCTCGGCAAGGATCTGGGTCGGCGGTAACATTGGTGGGTTACCAATAAACGCTTCGGTAATGTCGCCAATGCCCATCCCCCAAATTGTGATCGACACCAATGTCGTCGTTGCTGGGCTACGTTCTAGAAACGGGAGCGCTTTTCGTCTATTGGGACTGGTTGGCAGTGAGCGGTTTCAGATCAACCTTTCTGTGCCGCTAGTCTTGGAATATGAAGATGTCTTATTGCGGGAACTGCCAGACCTAGCTATTAACGCCTCAGATGTACAGAATTTCCTTGATTTTCACTGTGCTGTTGCGACCCATCACCAGATTTTCTTCCTTTGGCGGCCTTTCTTGCCCGATCCAAAAGATGACATGGTACTGGAACTGGCGGTTAAAGCGGGGTGTGATAGCGTAGTGACATACAATATTCGCGATTTCGCAGGTATTGAGCGATTTGGAGTTAGTGCCATTACCCCGGCAAACTTCCTGGAGTCTATTGGAGGACTGTCATGAGTACATTAAGCATCCAGCTACCCGACTCCTTGTATAAAACCTTGCAGAGCCTTGCAGAGCAGGATGGGGTTTCCTTAGACCAGTTTATCGCCTTGGCAGTTGCCGAGAAAATTTCAGCCTTAACGACTGAAGGGTATTTGCAGGAGCGCGCAAGCCGGGGTGATCGAGCAAAATATGAGGCTGTGTTAGGTAAAGTTGCTGATGTTGAGCCAGAATTACATGACCAGTTGCCGCCAGCATAACAACCTGCTTGCACCCGGTTGCCAGGAGGTTCTTCCCTTGGATCGAGAGGTTATCTGCAGCGGGTAAAGCGGAACGTTAGTGATAATGGCTACCAAAGCGGCATAGCTGGTGAGCTTTGATGGTTGCACAGAGTCGTTTTGTCATCAATCGACTTAGGGGCAAAGCTAAATACCACCTAACGCATAACGACAGGGTCGCTAAAAACCTTAATTCTATTCAAAGGCCATCAATTCCCGTTCGCACTGCGTTAACGAAGAAAAATATCGACAGAGCGATCGCAGATCTCCTGTAGGTTAGGTTGACGAAGGAAACCCAACAAGCTCGAAAAGGACTCACTCCCAAAACCTTGTGTCTTGAGGGATGATATCTTCATCAGTTTCTGAATTATTTTGGCTGAGTGGTTGCGCCGTTTTTTTAAGTGTTGGGCTTCGCAAACTCAACCCAACCTACGGCTGCCTGTGTGAAATCGGGGGTATACGATTTGGATTCGGCATTAGAACCAAGTCAGCGCCTATAGCACCCGCCCCGATGCCCCGCGCGGCAAATATTCGCCCATGCCCGATCGCCCCAGCCACTCATCCCCATCGACAATGCACTGGCCGCGCAAAAACACCTTCTTCACCCTGCCCGTCACCTCGCGCCCCTCAAACAGCGAATAGTCCACCAGCGAGTGGTGGGTGCTAGCGCTGAGGGTGTGGGTTTCATTGGGGTCAAACAGCACCAGGTCGGCGTCGCTGCCAACGGCGATCGTGCCCTTGCGCGGAAACAGACCAAACATTTTGGCCGGGGCGGTGGCGGTAAGCTGCACAAAGCGGTTGAGGTTAATGCGCCCGGCTCTTACACCGCCGTCGTAGAGCAGAGTCAGCCGCAGTTCCACCCCTGGGGCACCGTTGGGAATGCGGTTGAAGTTGTCGCGGCCAAATTGTTTTGACTTGAGAATGCCCAGCGGGTTCTCGTTCATGCAGAAGGGGCAGTGGTCGGTGGCGACCAGCTGCAAATCATCGAATTGCAGACCGCGCCAGAGGGCGTGCTGGCAGTCGTGATCGCGCAGGGGCGGAGTCATCACATATTTAGCCGCTTCAAAACCCGGAGCGTCGTACTCCGACTCGTCCAGAAATAGGTAGTGGGGGCAGGTTTCGGCAAAGGCATGGATGCCGCGATCGCGCGCCTCCACCACCGCCTCCAGGGCTTCTTTAGCCGACAGGTGCACAATGTACACCGGCACCTCCGCTAGCTCTGCAATGCGAATTACCCGGTGGGCCGCTTCCCCTTCCATCAGGCTGGGGCGGGTGAGCTGGTGGTACTTGGGCGAGGTATTGCCCTGCTCCAGCGCTTCTTCGATTAGCGCCTGAATCACCACCCCATTCTCAGCGTGGAGGTTGACCATGCCGCCGTGATCGCCCGTGCGCCGCATGGTTTTAAAGATAGCGGCATCATCGACCATCAGTACGCCGGGGTAAGCCATGTAGAGCTTGAAGCTAGAGACCCCATCCTGGTTGATCAGATCGGGCAGTTCGGCCAGAGAGCCAGGGTTGATATCGGTGAGAATGACGTGGAAGGCGTAGTCTACGCAGCACTGCGGTTCTGCCGCTGCTAAACGCCTATCCAGCGCGGCCTTGGGGCTGTCGTTGTGAAACTGCTGAGCAAAGTCGATGATCGTGGTGGTGCCGCCAAAGGCTGCCGACCGGGTGCCCGTTTCAAACGTGTCGCAGGTGTAGACATTGTTGCCCATGGGGGTTTCCATGTGCACGTGGGCGTCAATGCCGCCGGGTAAGACGAGTAGCCCGGTGGCATCGTGGCGATCGGCATTGTCTACCGAAAGCTGGCGACCGATGGCCTCAATGCGGCCATCTTGAATTAGAATGTCGCCCACGTAATCGTCTACAGCGGTGACAATGCGACCACCCTGAATCAGTACCGAAGTCATAGCAAGCCCCTAGAAACGGCTGAGCGAAGCGGCTGGCCAAGTTGGCCGAGTTGCAGCAGTCCTTTGAGGGGAGCGCAACGTTGCTATGACTATAGTGAGAGACCTAGCGCTTGCCCATTAAATAAATGTGCAGCTAGTTGCGGTAGTGGAGTTCTTCCAGCCAGGTGCGCAGTTCGTCAGCCGAGGCGTGGTCAATCGCCATTTGAGTTATGGGGTCGTATGCATTCCACAGCGTCTTGCCAGCGATGTCGGCAGATTTCCACACCCTGGGTTCTGTGGTGGCATCCAGACGGGCTAGTAAAGTCGCCCAAACAGCCTTGAGTTGCGTAGCCAGACTGCCTCTGCTGCTGAAACCGTGAATTGGCCAATAGCTGGTGTTCATAATATAGATCTCCTGTTGTGTTGAAAGGGATTTTCACCCACAACAACAAGATAAAATTCTGTATTGAAAAGTACAAAACAAGTCTGTCATGGCTGGTATGAACAACTTTCATAGGCTGTTGCTGGTTTTGCCCTCTATGTAGAATTGTCAAACAGCTGAGATTCTGGCTAAACCGTAGTCTATTATACAAATATGAAGTAAATCGTTCATCTCTTTAGCCCGTTCTTTAGGTGCAAGCCCCTCAGGCACCAGGCAAAGAGACGGAAGTAGGGACACTCCCGAAGGAACGCGCCTCACTACGCATCGCTTCTAGGAGGCGACACTATGAAACTCACTTATCGCGGCATCAGTTACGACGCTACACCTAACCCCGCACCTAAGCTGGGCGAAACCATTGCTACAGGAAACTATCGCGGCGCGACCGTGGTGTTTAATGCCCTGGCCGAAACGCCTGCCCAACCCGCTGCCGATCTGACCTGGCGCGGAGTACCCTACCGCACCGGTGTGGCCGCTCCTGTCGCCCCTGCCGCCCCGGTCGAAATTCCTGCCGTTGCGGCCAGTCTGGCTACCCCAGCAACTGTCACCGAAGTTGTCACCGAAACCGCAGTAGTAACTGACCCTGTTGCGAGCAGCACACCCATGACGACTCATATTCCTGACCTGGCCCGAAATCTGTTTATTCGTCGCCACCAGCGCAGCCGTCGGCGCGAACAGGGCATGATGGTGCGGCTAGCCGCTGAAGTCGGTATTCCGGTCGAAGACGCGGCTCACTACGAAAGCCATATTCAGGGCAAGATGCCCCACGATTTCGCTGGATACGATCGCGGCTCAGCAGCCATGAGCTAAGGTCGAGACGATACGGCAGATGGCTCGGTGCACTGGCACACCGGGCCATTTTTTTGATTAATAACATTTTTTAGATTAGTGAATTGATATCAGCCCACTCGGGTTCAGTGAGTGGTTGGGAAATAAGTGTACAGTCAAAAGATGCTTCTGCTGACCGAGCTAATGCGGCAACAATAGCGTCTGTAGTAAGTCCACTGCCAACAGCAGCTCGAGCCTGATTTACAGCCGGAGCTGGGGACTGAAATACCGTCTCCCAAAGCTCTGAGTTGGGGGTTAAAATCATTGAGCCGTGTTGTAGTATGCATGAGCCGCGACGTATTTGGGCACTACCAATGACTTTTTCCCCACATGCATCTACTAGATCAGCTTTGGTAGCGAGGGCAAAACAGTTATGCGTGCGTGTGTAGTTTAGCTTGTGCCATCCAAAACGTAGGGTAATATCGAACTCTGCCCAGCCCTCAATCAAGAATTGACAAAGTAATTTGTATGCCTGGATATGACTTCCAGGAATTTTGGAAGTAACTAGAGCATAAGTTAAGTCACCCTGATGTAATACTCCACGCCCTCCAGTCGGGCGCTGTACCAGATCTATCGGTTGCCCCTGCCAGACCAATTCTCTCCAGTGCTCAGGGATCTGCCGCCGCTGGCTTGCTCCTAGGGAAATTGCTGCTGGAGTCCAGGTATAGAATCGCAGCGTGGGTGGATGACCGTGGTGCTGGTGCTGGTCGAGCAGCCAGGTATCGATCGCCATTTGCACCGCACCGGGCGCGTCTAAGGGGGGAATGAAACGCCAGGGTGTGGTCAAGGCTTTTCCCCAGCGTGGTACGAACTGCGCACCAGTGGACCAGAGCGCACGTGCTCAAAGCCCAGCTCGCGGGCGATGTCGCCTAGCCGATCAAATTCCTCTGGCGTCCAGTAGCGCTCGACCGGGCGGTGATCCAGCGAGGGGCGCAGGTACTGGCCGATGGTAAGGCGATCGCATCCCACCGCGCGCAAATCCTGCATCGCTTCAATCAGCTCGGCCTCGGTTTCGCCGTGCCCCACCATCAGCCCCGACTTAGTGGGGATGTTGGGGTCAAATTCCTTTACTAAAGAGAGAACTCGAAGGGAGCGATCGTACTTGGCACCCCGCCGCACTGGGTCTTGCAGTCGTCGCACGGTTTCGAGATTGTGGTTGTAGCAGGCAGGTTTTGCCGCCACGACGGTTTGCACCCGCGCCGCTTGTCCAGCGTCGCGAGTTGGCCCACCCCAAAAATCTGGGGTCAGCAGTTCTATTTCAGTATTGGGATTACTCTTTCGGATCGTGTCCATGACTCGAACGAACCACCCGGCCCCGTGGTCGGGCAAATCGTCCCGCGCTACCGACGTCAGCACCACGTAGCGCAGGCCCAGCAGGCGTACAGATTCCGCCACTTTCTCGGGTTCATGGGGGTCGAGGGTCATGGGTGCGTGGCCCTTTTCCACCTGGCAGAACGAGCAGGCGCGGGTGCACACCGACCCCATCAGCAAAAAGGTAGCGGTGCGGTTGGCGTAGCATTCGCCCCGGTTGGGGCAGCGGCCCTCTTCGCAAATAGTGTGAATTTGCCGCTCTTTGACAATGCGCTGCACCGCCGAAATTTCGCTGGCGTTGCCAATCGGCCGCCGTAGCCAGTCGGGCATACGCTCCAGCTCAGCCCTGATCTGCTGCCGCGAATTGGTTGTAGAAGTCATGAGCCACCGTAGGGTGGGCACTGCCCACCAAATGCTTTGCCGCCAAAGGGATCGCATCACCCCATAAATTCAGGGCAAACGACCGTTTCCCCCTACTGAATTCTATCGCGGCTAATCTCGACTGCGACCTGGCCCGTGTAGTCGGGGATGGGTGGGGTGAGCTTGGTCACTTTGACCGTAACTCGCCGCAGACGAGGATCGGAGTCTAGGGCTGAGGCCGCGATCGCCCCTGCCAGCCGCTCAATCAGCGCAAATTTGGCCCCACGAATAATCTGCTGGGTGCTGGTGATGACGGTGCGGTAGTCGTGGGTGTCGGTGAGGCGATCGCTCTGGGTTGCCTCAGCCAGGTCTATGTATAGAACAATATCGGCCTGAAACCACTGGCCCAGCACGTTCTCTTCGGGCAGTGCTCCGGTGTAGCCGTAGGCGCGAATGTTCGTGAGATGAATAGCATCCATGATTTAGACCAACACACCAACTAAAACCCCCCTTAACCAAGGGGGGCAGGGGGGATCCTGGAGGAACACTGGCTAGAGAAACAATTTTCTATGGAAGGACAAGCAACCGTTTGTTTTTATTTATTGAGCCAGCCCTTGAGGCGAGCCGCTACCTGGGGCCGACGCAGCTTGCGCATGGCCTTGGTTTGAATTTGGCGCACCCGCTCTCGCGACAGGTTAAAGATGCCGCCTACCTCTTCGAGGGTGTGGGTTTCGCCTGTGGCGAGGCCATAGCGCAGGGTAATAATGTCTTTTTCGCGCTCGGTCAGCACTTCGCCCAGCACGCTGGTAATTTCCTGGCGCATCATATTTTCGCTGATTTTAGACTCCGGCGTTTGGGTGCTGCTGTCTTCGAGTAGCTCCATCAGCTCGGTGTCTTCGCCTTTGCCGACGCGGTGGTTGAGGGAGAGCGATCGCCTGCGCACCTGCTGCAAACTTCTGAGCTGATCGACCGATACATCTAAGGCATCCGCCAGTTCTTGCTCGCTGGGGTTGCGCTGCAAATCGCGGCGCAGATCGCGGTGGGCTTTTTTGAGCTTGTTCAGCTTTTCCACAATATGGATGGGCAGGCGAATGGTGCGGGCATCGTTGGCAATGGTGCGGGTAATGCCCTGACGAATCCACCAGTAGGCGTAGGTCGAAAACTTATAGCCCTTATCGGGATCAAATTTTTCGGTGGCCCGGTTCAGACCCAGGGCACCCTCCTGAATTAGATCGAGAAACGGTACCCCACGGTTTAAATAACGCTTGGCGATCGACACCACTAGCCGTAGATTAGATCGAATCATTCTGCGCTTGGCGGTGCGACCCTCGTGCAGCTTTTGGGTAAACTCAGCCTCACTGATCTTTAGCTTCTCCACCAGTTCTTGCCGACTGGGTTTACGCCCCAACTCTTTCTGAAGTTTTTCGCTGGCTGTTTCAACCTTAGACAGGAACCGTACCTGCCGGGCCAGCTCAATTTCTTCGCTGGGTTTTAGCAGTGGATAGCGGGCCATCTCTTTAAAGAAAGCGCCGACGGCATCATCGGTGAGGGTCTTGCTGTAGCCCGACAGCCCCATTTCTGACATCGCCTCTGACTGAGAAAACTTAGCCAGCACCTCCCTATCTTCGTCCCAGGCGGTGAGGTCAGGGGCGAGTTGGCTATCCGCAGCGGAGACTTTTTCAGCCATTCGATTTAGGTCGGTGTCGAACCCATCGATCGATTCGTCGGGCCAAGCAATAGAACTGTCTCTGTCAGAGTTATATGTAGTAGTCATGGGGTAAGTAGAACTGTATACCTACAGGTCGAAGCATGCAGATTTGGGGCATGTATATTCGGGCTGCCCTGCCGATGGCAACCCCTTACAAAACGCTTGATCCCGGAATCGGATCTGAGAGTTATTTTGTGAGTCCACAATACGGATATTTTTGTGAATTCCAAGGCAATGTAACATTTCTTTGGCAACTTGCGTAGTGTAGCAGTCAAATCAAAAAACGGACTAAAAATATAAGGAAAACCTTGACGGATTTTTGCTATCCTCAGATACTTTGCCTGAGCATTGATCGAAGTCTAGGAATAATCGCTTACGACCTTCGGTAGAGCAGGTTGCTGTTGGCGGCAGTAGAAATCTCTACTCCTTTTTTTGTTAGCCTGTTAGCCCAGGTTTTCCACAGGGTGGAAAAGTTTTCCACAGCATAGTTTCTGTGGAAAACCGGTGCGTTTTGAGGTGCTAATCCATCAACCTCCTGCGCTGGCTCTTACACTGGCAGAGGTGGACATAGGTGGTGTAGCAAGCGTGGGCCTTGGTGAGAGCAGTACCCAGCTACAGTGGGTCAGTGTTTTAGTCGACTACGGCGGCCAGCCCGCAGAGTACACCTACGCGGTGCCCGCTCACCTGGTAGTGCAGGTAGGCGACATTTTAACGGTGCCTTTTCGTCAGCAGAGCATTGGGGCGATCGCGCTTTCCCTCTCGACTACCCCACCTGCCAACTTGGTGCCCGCTCAAATTCGCCCCGTAGAAGGCGTAGTCGAACAGCGGTTTTTTGCCCCGGCCTACTGGGCGCTGCTGCAGCGGGTGGCCCACCACTACCAGGTGCCGCTCATACAAGTGCTCAAAACAGCGCTGCCGCCGGGGCTATTGGCCAAGTCGCAGCGACGGCTGCGGTTGAGGCGCGATCGCCCCACCAATTCCCTGCCTAATCCCCTGGCGTCAGGGCTGAAAGATCTATTAGACGATCTGCAGCGATCGTCCACGGGTGACTACACCTGGTCCTACCTGCAGCGGCGCGGCCACAGCTATCGGGCCATACAGCAGCTAATTCAGCTGGGCTGGGCTGAGTCGTACCT
>PYGV01000462.1 GCA_003022385.1 filamentous cyanobacterium CCP3
CCGTGTGCGGTGAGAGTCGCAAGCACGGTTCTGAGGGGAGGGGGTGACAGCAATGTCACCTTCTTACCCGACTCTCACTTACCTCTGCTAAGTTGGGATGATTAGGGTGAGAGTGGAGCTGCGAACTCTGCTCTTACCCGCCTAGAATCATTCCCCGCAGCATTAACCTACTAAACCTGCGCCAAAAGTTCAACCGTACTGGACGTTTTGGTGCTTGGCCTAGCCTTTGCAACCCACTTTGCCAATGCGGATGACAATAGGGCATAGGCTGAGCCACCCTTGGGTTGCCCTATGCCCTATTGACAATGCACAGCTCCGAAAACCGTGGTTTTGGCTCACCCTTCGCCCGCGCCTCTAGCGCTGTGGGGCAGTTTTTCACCCGCCGCGATCGCCGCCGTTGGGTCTTCATCCTTTGGGGCCTGCTAACCGCTTTAGGCTGGCTGTGGTATTTGCCCTTTGCCTCGGGCCGTGGGTTTGGGTTTCACGGGCTGGCCTGGGCCTACAGCCAGCTGTTTGCGATCGCGCTACTGCTGCTGTTGGTGGGGATAGCTGCGATCGCCCTGGGGAGCATAGCCCTTTGCGTGCTGCTGCTCATGGGCCTCAGACCGGATTGGCAACGCAGCGCCCGGCGAGGCATCCAAAAACTGCTGGTGCTGCTGCTTGTCGAGGTGTTTCTATTGGTGGCTCTGCTGCCAGCTTTATTTTTGGGCTATGCGCCCCAGGCTAGTCAGGTTGTCCCGCTCTGGCGCACGACCTATCGGGTCGTCTACGTGGCCCTTCCCATAGACGACAACTACGGCGACCTCATGCTGTTGAACTGCCGCTGGCTGTGCCAGCCGGTCTATCGCGGCTCTACCGACATTATTTCTGCGAGTGAGGCAGATTTGGCGTTCAGTGCTGAAACCAACCAGGTGGGGCTCAGGGTGCAGGGGCAGTGGGTTTACGTGCGATCGCCCCAGAGCGAGCCTTGTACCCGGTCGTTAGGCCTCACAGCCAACGAGAGGGAGTGCCGTTTTATCCCAAACAGTTGACGACTATGTATTAGAAGCCTGGCGACATTGCCTGGGCAGGCAACGGTTTTATCTAAGCCAGCTGCAGGCCTGGTAGCGTCCCAGTCCCGAACTGTTCAACCGATGGCTCATGGGCGTAGCTATTGAGCCAACACCATAGAACCAGCGTTACGTTTCTATATGTAGAGCCGTAACGCAAACCAGGTTTGCCATTTCTTGGCACCTTACAATGAGGCATACCTTACCGGCTTAACTCTATGTCTGTAGAAACTGTTGGCAGCCCGCCCCCCGAGGCCGATCAAGTGCGCTCTGTGCTACAGGAGCAGCTCTCAGAAATCATTGCCAGCTTTAACCAGGTGCTGCGCGACCAGTACGGCATTACGGGCGTTAGCGTGGGCGGCTTTACCGTGGTGCCCGAGAGTGCGGTAGCGTCTAAAGTCACCTGCGATCAAGACGGCTGCTCGATCGACTAGGGCACGGCATTTCTGCGCTATGCCGCCTACTGGTAACCTATTTCAGCTGCCCAATCTGCCGCCTGCGGTGGAGGTGTTTACAGCCCTGGTTGAGACGCCCCACCTGAAAATTGAGCGCATTATTTCGACGGGCCAAACAACACCCCCCGGCGAATGGTACGACCAAAGCCAGGCCGAGTGGGTCATTTTGCTACAGGGCAGAGCCACGCTCACCTACGCAGATGGCACGGCTCTAACCCTCGAACCTGGTGACTACGTGCTGATACCGGCCCACGTGCGTCATCGGGTCGACTACACCAGCCACGAGCCGCCCTGCATTTGGCTGGCGGTGCATGGTGAGCTGCTGTAGAGGTCGCTGGGGCCGTTGCATCTGGTTAGGATGAGAACAGATGACTTGCCCCAGGAGATGCCCGTGGATATTGACAGAGCAATGGTCAGCCCAGGAAGCGTATTTGCGACCCCAGCGGAGGTGTGCAACAGCCCAGAGCTAACCCCAGAGCAAAAGGTTGAAATTCTCCGCCGCTGGGAGTACGACGCCCGAGAGCTTCAGGTCGCTACCGAAGAGAACATGGCTGGTGGCGAAGAGGTATCGCTAGAGGATGTATTGGCAGCCCTGCATCAGCTAGGGGCCGATGCAGGGCCGTCGATTCCAACTAAGCAGTAGAGGGCAGTAGGGGTTAGAAACGCGCTAGAGAACGGCAGTTTCAGTTTTTGTAACCATCCTGACTCCACCCGCCCCTTCCCGTAGGTTAAGGGCATAGGTCTGGAAGGAGTACGAGGATGATTCACCCGTTTAAACACTGGTTGCCCCTGGGCGCGTTTGCCCTGAGCGGAGCCTTGCCGATTGCCCTCATCCCTGACAGACTCCAGGCGGCGGAGTTGACTGTGCCTGAACTTTCCTCGGTGCCGCCAATTGTGCAGCGTCAGCAGTACAGCCGAGATCGCCAGGTAATCGAGCGCACCCAGGGAATGGTCTCCGACCCGATCGCTCGCCAGCTGGCCGAGTCGTTCGATCTCAACGTGCTCAACGTCACCTGGGAAGATACCGGGCGCTTTTACGGGTCGGCGGTGGGGCCAAACATCAGCGACATGACCATTCAGGTGCAGCAGCGCGATCCCGACACCGGGCGCTACCAACTCCACCTGATGCCCGTCATTCGTCACCCCAACTTTGCCGACCTCAGCGCTGACATTCCCCTTGAGAATTTTTTAGTGCTGGTGGGTAACGAGCGCGGCGAAGACCTGCGGCGGGTGCCCCTCAACGAGCTGCTGGGCGACCTGCGCCGCTACCTGCACGAGCCCGAGTCGTGGACCGGGCGGCGACAGTCACTGCTCGCCCCCCGCGATAGCCATGTTTTGGTTAGCGCCCAGGCCTGCTTTTTGCCCATTCCGCAGTCGGGGTTAGCAACCTTTAACCCGGTGCTGTTTAACTACCAGTCGCGCCCCGGCGACCCAGCGGTGCTCACCATTCTCGCCACCC
>PYGV01000132.1 GCA_003022385.1 filamentous cyanobacterium CCP3
AGCCCCGACATCTGGCTAGGCATTGGGGCTGGCAGGCCAGAATTTACCTGAATATCTGCCCGGTGTTAGATGAATAAGAACGTTATAATTCTCTACAGTTAGTATTTCTAGTACATGATCCGTTTCCCTGAGGTTTACCATGAGTAGCCCTGTGCTGCATGCGTTTTACGTCGGCCGCGCTTTAGCCGACGCCATTAACGAGCGGGCCGAGCGACTGTTGACCGACGGCCTCAGCTTGGTAGGCAAGTTTGACGCCGAGCAGCGGGAATACTTTCGGCAGTTTACTGAAGACGTTATGGCCCGGGCCCAGCAGGCTGAGGCCGAGGCCGGAGTGACTTACTCTGGTACTGCCCCGGCGGTCGCCGATACTGATCTCCAAGCCACTATCGACACCTTGCGAGCCGAAATTGCCCAGGTACGGGTTGCTCTGCAGCAGTATCGAACTACCTCCCAGGTCTAGAGGTGCCTTGCACCCCAGTTTGGCAGTTTAAGCATCCCTCGCCGCTGTCCCATGCTCAGATAGTGCTATCTAAGGTCGCTGCTGTAGCCCCTGTTTTCCTTGTCTAGGAGCCTGAGTGTCTGCTGTTTCCGATTCGTCTGCGTCGTCCAAGCTACCATCCTCCCAAGCTCATGGGGAGGGTGGTTTGGGTTATGATTTGGACGACAACGGCAATGTTCTAAACCCACTCCCCCCCGGTTATTTGCCGGAGAGTGAACCGACGTCACAGCTGCCCTTGGCCACTACGCTTGGTATTGAGTCGGCTGACGAAAAGGGCCTGCCCTTTAGCCAAAAAGCCTACCGCTGGAATCAGGGCCGCTACTCTCGCCAGCGCCGTTTTGTCGATATCTGGAGTTTTGTGCTGCAGCTGCTATGGGCCCGCTGGCTCTACGGCAAAGCCTGGAGCTACCGCGGCTCTATGACCTCCGATGCCCAGGCGGCACGGCGACATCAGCTAGCCGTATGGATTCGCGAAACGCTGCTGGATCTTGGGCCGACGTTTATCAAGGTGGGTCAGCTCTTCTCTACTCGGGCTGATATTTTTCCTATCGAGTTTGTCGAAGAACTCTCCAAGCTGCAAGATCGGGTGCCTGCCTTTAGCTATGAGCAAGCCCGCAACATTATTGAGGCCGACCTGGGCAAGCCCATTCATACCCTCTACTGCACCTTCGACCCCATTCCTCTGGCCGCTGCTAGCCTGGGTCAGGTGCACCGAGCCCAGCTGCACAGCGGGGAAGAGGTGGTTGTCAAGGTGCAGCGGCCGGGGCTGCGATCGCTCTTCACCATTGATCTCTCGATTCTCAAAGGCATTGCTCAGTATTTTCAGAATCACCCCAGCTGGGGAAAAGGGCGCGACTGGCTTGGTATTTATGCCGAGTGCTGCCGCATTCTGTGGGAAGAAATTGACTACCTCAATGAAGGGCGCAACGCCGACACCTTTCGCCGCAACTTTCGGGGCGAAGACTGGGTTAATGTACCTCGGGTCTTTTGGCGGCTGACCTCCTCGCGGGTGGTCACCCTAGAATATATGCCGGGTATCAAGATCAGCCACTACGATGCCCTGGAAGCCGCTGGCTTGGACCGCAGCCGCCTGGCCCGGCTGGGCGCTCAGGCCTATCTACACCAGCTGTTGAACAACGGCTTTTTCCACGCCGATCCCCACCCCGGCAACATCGCCGTCAGCCTAGATGGCTCGCTCATTTTCTACGACTTTGGCATGATGGGGCAGGTGCAGCCGCTGACCCGCCAGCGGTTGATGAATACCTTTATGGGTATAGCTCAGCGCGATGCTGAGCGGGTGATGAATTCGCTGGTGGAGCTAGGGGCGCTTGCCGAGATCGAGGATATGAGTCCGGTGCGGCGCTCTATCCAGTATATTTTGGATAACTTTATGGACAAACCTTTCGAGGAGCAGTCCATCAATGCTATCAGTGATGACCTGTATGCGGTGGCCTACGATCAGCCGTTTCGCTTTCCGGCTACCTTTACCTTTGTTATGCGGGCTTTTTCGACCCTGGAAGGAGTGGGTAAAGGGCTCGACCCCGAGTTTAACTTTATGGAAGCGGCTAAGCCGTTTGCTGCACAGCTTATGTCTAATGGCAATCCGACCGATAGCGCTAACAGTCTCCTGGGCGAGCTGAGCCGTCAGGCGGCCCAGGTGAGTACCTCTGCGTTGGGCCTTCCCCGACGTATCGAAGACACCCTCGACAAGCTAGAGCGCGGCGATATTCGCGTGCGAGTGCGCTCAATTGAGACCGATCGCGCCCTGCGCCGCATCAGTAGCGTATCGATGGCCAATAACTACGCCATTTTGCTGGGCGCATTCACCCTCTCGGCTACCGGACTGCTGCTGTCAGAGTTTGTTTGGCTGGCCCTGATACCGGGGGTGCTGGCGATGGGCACTGGCATTGCGTTTTTGCGGTCGGTATTCAAGATTAACCGGGCCGATCGCCTGCCCTAATGGTTTGGTCCGAGTTTGCCATGGTAGATTGCATTTTTTCAGGCCTATCCGACCCAGGGCTGCTGCGCACTAGCAACCAGGACGATTACTACATCGACCCTAACGGGCGTTTTTTCATAGTCGCTGATGGCATGGGCGGCCATGCCGGGGGGCAGGAGGCTAGCCGCTTGGCCACTACCGCCATCAAAACCTTTCTAGACCAGCACTGGCATCTCGAAACCGCCACAGCGCTGCTGCTGGAGCAAGCCCTAAAGCAGGCTAACAATGCCATTCTCGACGATCAGCGGCGACACCCAGAGCGGGCCGACATGGGCACCACGGTGGTGCTGGTAACCTTTCGCGACAGTGACCATCAACCCTGGTGTGCTCATGTTGGCGATTCTCGCCTCTACCGGCTGCGGGGGCATCACCTGGAGCAGCTCACTGAAGACCACACCTGGATTGCCAAGGCCATTCGGGCTGGTGAAGTAACGCCAGCTCAGTCGCGTAGCCATCCGTGGCGGCACGTGCTCTCTCAGTGCCTTGGGCGCGATGACCTGAGTGAACTTGATATTCAACCGATCGAGTTGCAGGCGGGCGATCGCCTGCTGCTGTGCAGCGATGGGCTCACCGAAGAACTGTCAGACCACCTGATTGCCTCTCATCTCAAATCTATTCGCGCCTGCGAAGCAGCAGCTACAGCGCTTGTCAACTCCGCTAAGCAGCGGGGCGGGCGGGACAACATCACGGTGGTGGTGGTAAACGTAACGCCGTCATCAGGCGGTGTCGAGGCCAAGAGCAATCTCAGTACTGATAGTTAGCGGCCCGCTAGTCTACTGCCCAGATAGCCCACGACACCACTGACCGTCTGTAGCCAAGAACTGGGGCAGCGCCCTGGCGTATAGCTGTCATCACCTTGGCTATCCGCGAGGTACAACCGTCGCCGCGACGAGCAGATCCCCTGTTGTCATGTCCAGGCCCAAACGACGCTAGTCAAACCCCCCTTTCTAGGGGTAAATCTTTTGCGGTTGGTAGATCTGCCCTTAGGCCCATGCTGTCGAGCCTGAAATGGTGCAGGCAGTCGCCGCGCTTAGCCGCTCAAACCCTTGATTTTGAGGGAGTGTATCGATAAATTTACCTTCAACTTAGGCTAGACCGACTCAAGCAAAGAATATGTTAAGAAGTTTGCCCTGAGCATTTTTGCTTAGCCTTCATTGCTAAAAATTGTAAATTCTCTGCCGGCAGATGACGGTTTGGGGATGAATTGTTATATTCGCTCATAACGCCAACAAGTGGATCTTTGTCAAATGGTTGTTATAATTTGTAAACAGTCGTGGATAAATCGCGGTTGGCGTTGTGGTTAAACCCATCCCAGCCAGGAGGTCAGGGGCATTCAGCTCGGTTTCTCAGTGTAGAAAGCGGGTCGGAGGCCTTAGGTCAGTGACTCAGGCGCTAAGCCTGAGGATCCAATTCTAGCTGGGGTGTTGTTCTCTCTCTCTGGAGTAAATCCATGAACGAACCGATGCAACTTTCTTTGGAGCAGCAGTTTAGTCTGCGATCGTTTGAGTCCCAAGTTGACAAAATGAGTCGTGAGCAAGCTCAGCAGTTCCTAGTCAAGCTGTACGAGCAGATGATGATGCGAGAAACGATGTACAAACACTTTCTCAAACACGAGTGGGGCATTGGGCCAAATCCCCAGATCTAGTCGCTAACTCTGTTCACGATCTCATGAAACAGCATGAAGACGACGACCTCCCTCTCTTGCAGGGTTACCTTCAATCAGGCCGGGGATGTCGGGGCGTCAGCTTCAATGCTCTCAAAACTCTCAACCAGCCGCTCAAGCACTGAGTCGAGCAACCGCTAAACAATCGGCATTAGGCATCCTTGCACGGCAACGCCTCCCGAGCCACCGCACAGGTAGTCACAGATAGTCTGTCGAGCAGTCCTCCAGACGATGCTGATCCAGTATTTCCGACATTCAGCTACATAGGGTGCCAGGGCTCAGCGGTCCGGCCCCTGTTCAATAGTTTTGCCTCTGTCCCCTTTTGCCTGCGGGCAGACTCGGCCAACCGCCTGTGGCACCAACGCTTCTGGTTGCCCAGGCGGGGTTAAACCATCCCGGTCAAAAAACATCCCGGTCAAACGCTATGGTTAATAGAGAGGGATCGCCCCGCCGCTCGTAACAAGCCGGGAATCGATTTCCCTCACAATTGTCGAGCTTGCTTGCTGAGCCTGGTGATGGCCTGCAATAGGGCCGATCTTTGACCATCGCTACTCGACTAGTTTGTTGCACCTGAACGGGGGAACTATGTTTCAGCGCGCGCTCATCTGTACCGACTTTACCGATGGCATGTACCGTCTAGCTCAGTTTGTGCCGAGTTTGGCCGCTGGAGGGTTCAAGTCGCTGGTGTTTGCCCACTGTGTGTCGTTAGAGAGCGGGCCAGAAATTCCGCGGCAGGACTCGGCCCAGTTAGAGCCCGCTCGGCAGCGCCTGCAGGAGTTGCTGCGCCAGGCCCCTGACAATATTGAGATCACCGTCGAGGTACAGCTAGGCCGGGCCAGCGATTGTATTCTGCGTTTGGCTAAGCAGCACAGGGTCGACGTGATTTTTTTGGGCAGCCCAACGCGCACGCTGCTGGAGGAGAAGCTGTTTGGCAGCACCACCGCTACCCTGGCCGAAAAAACTGGCGTGCCGATGCTCATTTTGCGGCCCCAGCTGATGTCGACCTACACCACCGCTGAGCTAGAGCTGCGCTGTAGTCATTTGTTTCGCTACCTGCTGATACCCTACAACGGCACCGAAGGGGGGAAAAAAATAATTCAGCACATCCACAACCAGGTGAAGCATAATCCCAATTCAGTGCTGGAGCGGGTGCGGCTGTTGTGGGTCATTGACAACCATGTGCGCCGTGAGCTGCGCGGCGATCGCCCGGTTGAGCAGGCCCAGCAGGAGCTGGATAAACTGCAGGCTGAACTGGCCGAACTCAACTTGGTCGTCAACACAACCGTTGTAGAAGGCAGCCCCCTGCAGGAAATTGTGAAAGCGGCTGAAATTCACGACATCAGCGCGATCGCCACTTGCTCTCGCAACATCGAAGGCATTCTCAGATGGTCATCCCCCAGTCTCACCCGCGAGATTCTGCGGGGCAGCTGGCATCCGGTGCTGTTTTTCCCCAATTAAAATTTTAGCTATACAATCCTGACCTCCTGCCGGGCAATCAATCAGAAAGGCTGGAGCCAGTATCGACGTAGATAGACTCTAGCTTTTGCAGCACCTTGGCCTTGAGCTTAGTCTGCAGCTCGTTGCGCAACAGGTCGCGGCTGGTAGTAATGGCCCCGGTAGAGGGGCGGCTGCGAGCGGTGAGGATCCACTCCTGTAGCAGGCTGCGCTGGGGGTCAGAGACGCTGCAGCTCAACACGTGGGCGCAGCGACGCGGGTTTTCGAGGGCAAACAGCAGCAGTTTGTAGACGCCGGTTTGACTCAGCAGCCCGGCTATCTCCTGGCCCAGGGGCGTTTTGAGGTCGAGATAGCAGGGCAGCCAGCGGGCGCCATAGGCGCTGCTGTAGAGAACGGTAAGCCACAGCATCATGGGGTGAGGGGCCATGGTGCAGATAAAGGTGTTGTAGCGAGTGCTAACAAGCCGCCGATTGATTTCAGCATCGGGCATCATGGCCCAGAGGGTGGCTAAGGTGCCCTTGCTGGTGGGCAGCGGATGGGGAAAGACAATTTCAGCGACGGGCTTGGTGACAGGCCATACAGTCAGCTTGCAGACCTGATCGTCTTGAACGCCCCCAGCGGCGGAGGGCTGCCGGGTAACGGGCACCCGGTTGAGGGTCGTGCCAATCCGCTGGCTAATGCGAAACCCATTGACGTAGCGCGCCTGAAGTGGCTCCAGGGTTTGCAGAAGTTCTTGGGTGTTTTGGGGGCGATCTGTGGGAGGCTTGGCCATGCAGCTCATGACCAGGTCTTCGAGCAGCTTGGGAATTTTGATATTGCTGACCACCTCGCCCATGCGCTTTGGGGACTGGGTCTGGTGTACTTTATACCAGCCGCCAAAGGTGTGGCTGCTGGCCCGCAGGGGAAGATGGCCCGTCAGCATCTGAAACATCATCACCCCAAGACTGTAGATGTCAGAGCGGCTGTCCAACTCGCGACCTTCCATTTGCTCTGGGGAAGCATAGGCCAGCGTGCCCATGAAGCAGTTGGTTTGGTCACTGTCAATCTGCATGAGCTTGGCAATGCCAAAGTCTAAAATCTTGGCCAGCTCCCCCAGCGTGGGGTCCTGCACAATCATGATGTTGCTGGGCTTGATGTCGCGGTGGATGATGGGCACCGGATCGGGCTGGGTCTTTAAGATGATGCCGTCGTGGGCCGCCTGGAGGCCCAGGCAAATTTGCCGAATCAGGCCCAAAAATCGAGGTACAGGCAGGGGCTGGAGGTTGATCAGCTGACTCAGACTTTGCCCCTGCAGGTATTCCATGACGTAGAAGGGTATTCCTTCGTCGCTGACGCCGTAGTCGGTGACGCGCACCACGTGAATGCTCTTCTGGCCCAGCTGAGCGCAGGTCATGGCCTCCTGCATGAAGCGATCGCGCATTTTTTCGCCGGGCATGGTCTGAGACAGCAGTTTGACGGCCACCTTGACGCTGCCCAACAGCAAATCTTCGGCTAGATACACGCGCCCCATAGACCCCTGACCAATAGGTTCTAGGAGTTCGTAGCGGTTTGCTAATTTACAGCCCAGATTTGAATCAGCCATAGAGCGGTACTAGTCGACAGTCGGAGGCGGGGCAGTGAGCGAAACGATTTGGACAGACGAACAGCGGGCCGGGCCGGGTTCACTTTCTAAATCAAGAAGGGTCTAAAGACTAATGCGGCCAGGTTACCCAACCGCAGTGATGCGTCTCGATGGACGACAGGACCAAGCCTTTCATCTGCTCTGAACTTGACCCACAACCAGTGGCGACCTGTTTATTGACGTTCGATGCACCCCAATATCTCTCCAGGGTTAGGTCAGCTATTCAGTCCTGAGATAGAGTTAATGTGCCCAATCACAGCTTGAAAAGTCTGTTTCTACTGTAGTACATTCCAACACAGGCATAAATCAGTCAGCTGGCCGTGGCTAGCGGAGCTAAATCCCCAGAGTAGGGGCGCTTTGCAGGTGCAGGGTGGCTTCCATGGCGCTGGTCAGGTAGTGCCCAGTCATAATGCCGCTGGAGAGATGGTAGCGATCGCTATCAAGGCGGTAAAGGGTTTCAAACCCGGTGCGGCGCTGGCGATCGCCCAGGGCCCAATACCGCTGAATAATGGAGTCGGGGGCGACCCAGCCTTCCCCTTCGACCCGTCCCAGCAGGCTGTGCTGCAGCACAAACGTGTATTGGCAATCGCCGCTGGTCAAGCGGCCTCGGTACTGTAGCGCCATTTCGTCGGGCTGGGCCTCAGGTATGGCCAGCTTCATAATCATGGTGAACCAGTCGTCGCGGCTCCAGGCGATCAAGATTTTGCCCTTGACTGGGGTAGGGAGGCGATCGCGCTCCATCCAGCTGCCCTGCAGGGTCCATCGGCCAGGTTCAATTAAAAAGCTATGCACCACACACCGCTCCCCCAGCCATTAACATCCCTGTGACACTGTTTGATTCGGCTTGGCCCGCTGTCGTTTGCCCTGTGCTTCTCAAGCATACGCCCTATTGCTCAGACTGAGTCCCCGAGCCCAGATAACCCCTCGCTCAGAAGTTGAGCAGGGGATCGCTAACGCGTCCTAAGACCCTGGGGCCACTGGCGCCAGTGACGGCGGGCAGGTTGCCAGCAAAGCCCTGGCGCTGCCAGTAGCCCAGCACGGCAAAGGCGATCGCCTCTTTGTAGCTGGCCGATAGACCGACCGCATCGGTAGTCTGGACGGGGCACTCCGGCAGGTGAGCCTGGAGGCGCGCCATCAGCACTGGATTGTGGCTGCCGCCGCCGCTGACCAGCACGCGATCGGGCAGGGCGGGCAAAAAGGTGCGATATTCCCTAGCCACCGAAGCGGCGGTAAACTCCGTCAGCGTCGCGATGGTATCTACGGCATTTAGGCCCTGCCGCTGAGCCGCCGGGTGACACCCTTGAAAAAACTCCCAGCCAAACAGCTCGCGACCGGTAGATTTGGGCGGTGGCTGCAAAAAGTAGGGGTGCTCAAGCCATTTGTTCACCAGCGGCAAACAAGGGGTCCCTTGAGCCGCCCAGGCTCCGTCAACGTCGTAGGTGAGACTGCCCTCCGATAGGGTGTAGATAGCAATGTCGATAAGGGAATTAGCCGGTCCAGTATCCCATCCCAGCACCTTGGGCGGTTGGCCCTGGCGATTCCACGGGGGCAGGTAGGCGACATTGCCAATCCCGCCCAGATTTTGCACACAGCGACGCTCGGTGGGGTGGCTGAGCAAGCAGAGGTCTAGCACCGGGGCCAGCGGAGCGCCTTCGCCCCCGGCTTCAATGTCGGCCCGGCGAAAGTCGCTGACCACGGGTAAGCCCAATCGTTGGGTCAGCACGGCACCGCGCCCTAGCTGTAGCGTATAGCCCAGGCCAATCGGTCCCTGGTGCGTTAGGGCCGGACGGTCTACCGGGCGGTGAAACACGGTTTGCCCGTGGGAGGCGACCAGTTCGGCGGGGCCAGCCTGAGCGATTAAGGCCTGAGCGGCATCGGCAAAGCCGTGGGCTACGGCGTCATCCAAACGGGCCAGGTGCTCCAGGCTAACGGCTTCTCCGGCGCAGAGGGCCAAGATCTGCCGCTGCAGCTCGGCGGGGTAGGGCCAGGTCAACCCATCTATTAAAGAAAGGGCAATTTCGTAGCCCTGTCCGATCACGTCTATCAGCGCGGCATCGATGCCGTCGACGGAGGTACCGCTGATTAAACCAATTACGCGCATGGGCTATACCGGTAGACGTTCTAAACCTTTGTTGCTGCCGATTACCACCATCAGCCCGCCCGCCTTGAGTCGGGTGACGGGGCTGGGGTTGATCTCAAACTTGTCGGGATCATTGTCCTGGCTGATGGCCAGCAGGGTGAGCTCATAGCGGTTGCGCAGATCGAGATCGACGATGGTTTTTTGGTCGAAGGCCTTGGGCACAATCACTTCGGCAATGCAGTGGTCGGGGTCGATCTCAAAGCGATCGAGGATGCCGGGGGTGGTGAGCGATCGCGCCAGTTCGCAGCCCATTTCGTGCTCAGGAAAGACCACGTGGTCGGCCCCGACGCGATCGAGCAGTTTGCCGTGGATTTCGGACGAGGCCTTGGCCACGACGTTTTTAACCCCGGCTTCTTTGAGGTTGAGGGTGGTGATGATGCTCTCTTCTACGTAGTTACCGATCGCCACAATTACGGTGTCAAAGTCGGTAATGCCCGCCTCGCGCAGGGCCGAGGGCTGGGTGGTATCGAGCTGGAGAGCGTGGGCGGCAATCTGGTCAGTCAGCGCCTGGCTGACTCGGCGCTCGTCGGTATCGGCGGCCAGTACCTCATAGCCCAGGTTGTTGAGAGTCCCGCACACCGCTCGGCCAAAGCGGCCCAGGCCAATGACGGCAAACTGGCGATTGGGCGATCGCATCTTGCGCAAAAACGTCAGCGATGACAGATTCACAACCCTTTTCCCCGCTAAAAATAGTGCTCTCAAGACTGCTCTGGCCCGAGCCTGACCAATCTTATCACCCGCCACCGTATCCCTAGGGCTAGCTAGGTTCTAGCCCAATGGCTATACGGCGAGAAATCTTTTTTGCTAGGCTAACCTAATGGTTTGGCCCAGAGGGTAAAGAGGGACGTGAATATACAACTTGGTCGCGGCAAAGTAGTCCGCAGAGCGTACGGTATCGATGAAATTGCCCTGGTACCAGGGCCCAGAACTCTGGACCCAAGCCTGGCCAACACCCGTTGGCAAATTGGCGGTATTGAGCGCGAGATTCCAATCATCGCCAGCGCCATGGACGGGGTTGTCGATGTGGATATGGCAATTCGCCTATCAGAACTAGGGGCGCTAGGGGTGCTGAATCTGGAGGGCATTCAAACCCGCTACGACGACCCCAACCCCATTCTCGATCAAATTGCCTCGGTGGGCAAAGACGAGTTTGTCGGGCTGATGCAGTCTCTCTATGCTGAGCCGATCAAGCCTGAGCTGATTACCAAGCGCATTCAGGCAATCAAAGCGGGTGGTGGCGTCGCCGCTGTCAGCCTGACTCCCGCCGGAGCAGCCCGCTTCGGTAAGACGGTAGCCGAAGCCGAGGCTGATCTGGTGTTTGTGCAGGCCACGGTAGTGTCTACAGCCCACCTGTCGCCCGCAGAAATCAGCCCGCTCGATCTGGCCACCTTCTGCGCCGACATGCCGATGCCGGTGATTTTGGGCAACTGCGTCACCTACGACGTGGCGCTCAACTTAATGAAAGCCGGAGCTGCTGCCGTGATGGTGGGCATTGGTCCGGGGGCAGCCTGCACCTCGCGCGGGGTGCTGGGCATCGGCATTCCCCAGGCGACGGCGGTGGCCGACTGCGCCGCCGCCCGCGATGACTTTTTTGCCGAGACGGGTCGCTATGTTGCGATCGTGGCCGACGGCGGACTGGTGACGGGCGGCGATATTTGCAAGTGCATCGCCTGCGGGGCCGATGGGGTAATGATCGGCTCGCCCTTTGCCCGCGCCGCCGAAGCCCCAGGGCGCGGCTTTCACTGGGGGATGGCGACCCCCAGCCCGGTGCTGCCTCGGGGCACCCGCATCAAGGTGGGCACCACCGGCAGCCTGGAGCAAATTCTGCGCGGCCCAGCGGGTCTAGACGACGGCACCCACAACTTCTTGGGGGCGCTGCAAACCAGCATGGGCACCCTGGGTGCTAAAGACCTCAAAGAAATGCAGCAGGTGGAGGTGGTGATTGCCCCCTCGCTGCTGACCGAGGGCAAAGTGTACCAGAAAGCCCAGCAGCTCGGCATGGGCAAATAGAGAGTTTCCAATCTTGCTTTGCTAAAGGCGCTCGGTTTGCTTAGACCAGCCGAGCGCTTTTGGGTGCAGATTTTAACGCTGCTTAGGGCGATCGCCGTAGCAGATCAGTCACCCATGCCTGGTCTGCTGGCGATAAGGGTGGCGGGGGTACTGGCGACTGATAATTGAGGCGGAGAGCATAGCCACTGCGGTCATAGATGCCTTGAACAATCGACTGTAAATTGACTGCGATCGCTTCGGATTCCTCTTTTAGCGGTAGGGGAAATTGGGGTATCGGTTCGCGCAGGGTAAATTCGTACAAGTCGGCCTGGGGGCGACGCTCCCAACGGCTGACCAAAATTCGGTAGTCAGCCTGGGTCGATGGCGCTTCAGTACTTACAGAACGCATTGCCATCGGTCGTTCTGCTCGCAGTAGATCAATTTCAATTAAATGCGAGCTGCTGCTGAGAAGTTTCTGCCGCTTAGCCTCATAGGCCGATCGCCCCTGGCTCTGGCGCTTGTTAGTCGGTGACAGCACCTCTAGCACGGTGATGAGGGCATCACTTCCCACGGCTCGAATCTCCAGGAATCGCTCTTTTATCTCTAAACGCAAGGTTGTCGCTAGTCCAGTTGCCCTAGCCTCAGGCCGCTCGGTTGCTGACGCTCCAGGAGCGGAAAGCACCATTGCGTCTGGAATACCGATTAATAGATCTTCGCCAGTGTCATCCCAGCAGGTGCGGGTTTCTACAGCTACCTAATACTTGGGCAGAAGCTCGGGAGCCAGGGCATCGGCGATCGCCACAATCAACCGACTGTGAAACTCTGACCACAGGTTAATCTGCTCCAGGTATGGATCCATACCTGGAAAGGGAGATGGTATGGCTCAAGTTAGCAGGGTGACTGTCTCAAGTTTAGCCCCTAGACTCAGCCCTCCACCGAACCCTGATCGCTGTAAATGGGTTGCTCTGGAGCTGGTATGACACAATTAGATCAACGGCTGGAGACTCGCATATGGTTGATATGCAGCAAATTGAAGCGCTGAGCCAGCAAATTGCTGAGCGGTTCAAGCCCGAACGCATCATTCTATTTGGCTCCTATGCCTATGGGAAGCCTACCGAAGACTCCGATGTCGATCTGCTAGTGGTTTTGCCCTTCGAGGGGTATCCGGCTCGCAAAGCAGCAGAGATCCGTTGTCAGGTTAGACCGGGGTTTGCCCTGGATTTATTGGTGCGAACTCCTGAATACTTGACTCAGCGTTTGATCATGCGGGACTTTTTTTTAGAAGATATCGTTAATAACGGCAAAGTGCTGTATGACAGCAACATTACAGGAATGGATTGATAAGGCAGAGGCAGATTTTGGCACAGCTAGCCGAGAATTGCAGGTTCAGCAAATGCCAAATTACGATGCTGTTTGTTTCCACACCCAGCAGTGTGTCGAAAAATATCTCAAGGCCAGACTGCTAGCCGCTGAAATTCCCTTCCCTAAAATCCATGACCTGACTGCTCTGCTAACTTTACTTAATCCTGTAGAGCCTGAGTGGGAGCGCTTTCGCCCGGCTTTAGCACTGCTGACTGACTTCGCTGTTGAAGTTCGTTATCCAGGTTTCTCAGCTGACCAAGAGGTAGCAGAAGAAATGTATGAACTGTGCGCCGAGGTGCGGCAGGCCGTGCGGCAAAGCCTGGGACTGGCGTGAGAGCGCCAAAAAAATAGGCTTTGACGGATACCTGTCAAAGCCTATCTCTCCAGGGGTTAGAAAGGAACTGAACGATCGCGATTTACCCGTTGTGGGCTACCAGCTGCGGGTGGGGGCCAGCGCGTGGCCGCGAATTAGGCTGCCCACGGTTTTGGCGGTGATTTTCATCTGCACCAGGGGGTTGGCGGGCACCACAGTCTTGTAGAGGTAGCTGTCGAAGGTGAGCTTCTGTACGTCCATGTCGGAGCACATTTCGACAAAGGCCTCGCGGGTGGCGTCGGAACGGTAGAACACCGTTTGCAGCAGGTCGAGCACCTTGTAGGTCATGCCGTACTGCCTATCCCAGCGCTTCAGGTAGACCTTGAGGTCGGCCTCGGTGGGGATGCGTTGGCCATTGTTAGAGAATTCCACAATGGTTTCGGCGCACATGCGGGCCGACTTGGCGGCAAAGTAAATGCC
>PYGV01000463.1 GCA_003022385.1 filamentous cyanobacterium CCP3
GTGCCGTGGGCGTGCACATAGCCCACCTGCGCTGGCTTCAAACCACTGTAGTAAAGGCAGTTTTTCAGGGCCAAACGACTCCCCCTCAGTTCTGGGTCCGGGGCCGTGCGGTGGTAGGCATCGGCGCTAAAGCCAGCCCCCAAGATGCAGCCATAGGGCGGTGGTCCGCCCCGCCGCCGCAGGGATTGCTCCGATTCCAGCACCAAGACGGCGGCTCCCTCGCCTAAAACCAGTCCTTCTCGCTGCGAATCGAAGGGGTAGCAGCCGGTGTGGGCCAGCGCCCCCAGCTGCTCAAAGCCCGTCAGGGTGAGCGGCGTGATCGGCGCTTCGGCGGCACCGACCACCACGCGATCGCACTGCCCCCGCCGCACCAGCTCGTAGCCCTGAAAAATGGCCGTCAGCCCGGTGGCGCAGGCCGCCATCGGGGCCAGCACCGGGCCAGTGGATTGGATCTGGCGGGCGACGGCGATCGCGCCCATGTGGGGCAGCGCCCCTAGCCAGGGATAGTCGGCCCAGGATGTGCCCCGCGCCAGATGCTCCCAATGGCCTTGGTAGCTGCGGCTGGAGCCAATCACCACCCCACAGTCGGGCAGCGGCAAAGATAGGCCAGCGTTGGCGATCGCCTCATTCACCGCTGGCATCAGCACCTCGGACAAATCCGCTGGCTCCGCTCCCACCATGGCCAGGGGACAGGGCGGTAGCGGAGCATAGGGCTGTGCCATCCGAATGCCTGTTTTCCCAGCCAGGAGACGCTGCCAAGTCGCAGCAGTGGCTCCCAGGGCTGTCACCAACCCCAGGCCCGACACCACTACCCGCCGATCGCCTGATTTCTGGCTACTCAGGGATGCGCTCAACGCAACAGCACCAGCCCGCTACCCCATCCGATCGTCTACTCATCCATCGATTCTTGCCTACTCAGTCTTCAGATTCTCCAGCCCTTCAACCACTCGCGCCGACTCAATGCGATCGCCCTGCTGAATGGCATCCACCGTCTCCATACCGCTGGTGACGTAGCCAAATACCGCGTAGCTGCCGTCTAAAAAGGGCAGCTCCGCCAGGGTGATATAGAACTGAGCCGAGGCCGAGTCGACCGCCTGCGATCGCGCCATGGCCACCGCTCCACGAGTGTGAGGCAGCTCTGGGGGTTCGGCAACGCCGGCTTCCTCAAAGGTCTCACTGTAGATCGGCTCCTCTGCCCCCGCTGGCTTAATTTCCAGCGGCACGTAGCGAGGGGCCTGGGTATCTGGGTCAATAAAGCTCCCCGTTCCCAACTGCTGGGCGGGCACACCGGGGTCACTGCTCTGAGGATCACCACCCTGAGCCACAAAGGGCTGCGGGTCGCGCACTACCCGATGAAATACCAGACCGTCGTAGACGCCGCGATTCACCAAATCCACAAAGTTACCGGCAGTGATGGGGGCATTGGTGCCGTCTAGTTCCATCACAATGGGGCTACCGTTCACCACCATCTCTACCGTGGCCGTTCCGTCTAACACCGGTAAACCAGACGGAGCTGCCGCTACTTCTTCAGCTACCCCTGGGTTTGCGGGAGCATCACTCGCTGTAGTCTCCAGATTGCCTGAGCTGGCGCAAGCGCCCAGCCACAGGGTGAGTACAGCGGCCAGGGCCAGGGTAAACGGGCGCATAGAGAGAGCCATTAGTACGTCAATTCCTACATAATGCAACCGACCCCCCATGTTATCTCAAGGGATCGGCGACTGGGGCGATCGAGAACTTATCGGCTAGTGCTTACAAACCCTCCAGGGGCACCTGCAAAAACCGCGCTAGCTCAGCCCCCTGATTTTCCAGGTCTGAGAGCGGAATGGGCTGCCCAACCCGAGTCAGAGGAATATCTGGTCGGCCCTTAACGCGCAGGTATAGGGTGCGCTTGGGGTTAAGCCCTTCTTTAATCGACACTCGTACCGCCGTAGCATCTTCTAAGGGATGCTCAATCTCAATGTGGCGATTTTTGCCCCAAAACCCTTTGCGCACAATCTTGAGACGGTTGCTGTCTTTGTCAAAGCTGTTGTAGCCCCCGCCCACATCCAAACTAATGACCACCCAGAGAAAGGTCGCCAAACCCAGGGCTACCACCCCATAAAAGCCCATGGCAATGCCCTGGGGAATAAAGACCAGCTGGGTAGGGTCGGCAAAGGGCAGCAAATTGGTTTTCAGATAGCTGGAGGCTCCGGCCAGGGCAAACCCCAGGCCCCCCAGGGTGAGTACCGTGGCCCAAAAAATATTGCTCAGGCGGCGAGCCCCCAGCACGGTGCGCTTCAACGTCTGCGGCTGAGTCGAAGAAATAGAGGCGGTCATAGCTGTCTAACCAATGGGGCTAAGGAGGAAACGGATGAAAAACATTGGGCAAAAAAGGTGGAGGCAGCGCCGCCTTTGGCTCAGGCAACCCCGGAATTACCTCTGGTAAACCCTGAGAATCTGGTACACCTGCGCTGGAACGGCCCCCGTCCATCAGCTTATATCAAACAGTAGATAGCCCCAGTTTAAACTCCATTGGTCCCTAAAGGAGCAGGGCAAACCGCCCGCAACGACTGCCCATTGGGAAAATTCCTCGCCCGCCCACCTGAGAATTTACGTATCAGATTGTAAAAAATTAGAACACTCCTTATCATAAATAGAAACCTGGCCTCTCTGAGTCTGGCTTTGTAGCTTGGCTTTGGGGGCTAACGGGTGCGACTCAGGCAGGGGCATCGTTATTAGGGCAGGAATATTTTTTCCCCCGGCTCTAATATCTGGAATACTTAGTAGATATAACCCCCTGCTCTGAGGCAACGCTCTGCCAGTCCTGATTCAACCTAGAATCGGACTGGACCCAACAGAGTCGCGACCTTATGGATTGGATGTCATATAAAGAGGATTTGACATGACCATAGCAATGGGACGCGCGCAAGCCGAGCGAGGATGGTTCGACGTCCTCGACGACTGGCTCAAGCGCGATCG
>PYGV01000464.1 GCA_003022385.1 filamentous cyanobacterium CCP3
GGGGGTGGTGAGGGTGAGACCACTGTTTCAGACTCTTCTGCGTCGGCCTTAGACGACGCTTCTCTGGAGTCGAGGCGCGACGGTGAAGCCGCTGACGGGGCTGAGTCGGCGGCTGGAATTGACCCCAAAGCGCTGATGCAGTCGGTGATTATGGCCGCAATGGCCAATGAGGTTGAAGAAACTTTTAGCGATCGCCCCTTCACGGGTGACCCGCTGACGCCTGCTCTGGTGGCCAAGCACCATCTGATTCTGGAGCAAATGATTCGCGCCGTGCTCGATCGGGTGTCTAAAAAAGCCAATAACCTGCTCAGACAGGCGAAGGTGATTCCCGACCTGCCCGAATCGGTGCTGGATGTGGCCTCGGATGCCGATGGGGCAGGTCCCAGGGGTCGGGTGCCCAACGTGCTGAACGTGCTGGTGGCGATGGCGGGCGATGTCGCCTCAGAGCTAGAGCGTTCTGGGTCAGAGGCTGAGGCCGAAATTACGGAAATTTCAGAGGAGGATGAAGAGGAGCTCGAAGGCACCATGACCCACCTGGCCGCGATTCACCTGCGCCTGGGCGATATTGAGTTTGGCGATGTGCAGTCGGCCCTCTGGCGGAGCAAACTGCGGACGGCGGTGGGCCGACTGCGCAAGCTGGGCAAGCAGTACCAGCAGGCCGAGCGCGAGCTGGCGATCGCCCAGGCCGAGCAAGCCTGGCGAGCGGTCTGGTACGACGATACTTCCCGCAAGGACGTATGACCGAGACACAATCCCCTCCGGCTGACTGGGTGCGCCTCCAGCGGGCGCTCTCGGTTGAGGCCGAGACCGGGTTCAACAATCTGGTGGGCAAGCAGCAGAGCTTCAGCGAATTTCTGCGCGACAGTCTGCAGCAGGCTCCGGCCGTGCTCCCCGCTGACCAGCGGCAGGCCTGGCAAAACCTGGCCCACAAGTTCGACGGCTACGGCGATCTCAGCTTTGCCCAGCGCCAGCACCTGGTGGCCGAAACCCGCCGTTTTTTGCACAGTACCCAGCGGCTGCTGGAAAAGTTTGCCGAAACTAAATCGCTGCGATCGCGGGAAGGCAGCCCCACAGACGCTCCAAAATCCACCGCATCAAAGCCACCTAAGTCCTCAAAAGCCACCCCTAAAACCACGCAGCTAGCGGAGGCGACGGGCACAGGCAGCTTTCGCTTTGGCCTGGAGCAGCCGGTCACCTACCTAAAAGGCATTGGCCCCAAGAACAGCGATCGCCTCGCCAAGCTGGGCCTCTTTACCGTGCAGGATGTGCTCTACTACTACCCGCGCGACCACATCAACTATGCTCAGCAGGTCAAAATTCGCGACCTGGAGCCGGGCGAAACGGTCACCATTGTGGGCACGGTCAAGCGGGTCAACTGCTTCACCAGCCCCCGCAACAAAAAGCTCACCATTTTTGAGCTGCAGCTCTCTGACGGCAGCGGCACCCTCAAGCTCAACCGCTTTTACCCCGGCAACCGCTACGCTACCCCAAGCTGGCAGCAGCAGCAAAAGCGCCAGTACCCCCAGGGGGCGATCGTGGCCGCCTCGGGGTTGGTCAAAGCTGGCAAGTTTGGGGTGACGCTGGAGGATCCGCACCTGGAGGTGCTAGACAGTCTGAGCGATCGCATTGAGTCGCTCACCATTGGCCGCATGGTGCCGGTGTACTCGCTTACCGAAGGGGTGCCAGCCGACCTGGTGCGCAAGGCGGTGGCGGCGTCTTTACCGGCGGTGCCAGAGCTGCAAGACCCGCTGCCTGTCGATCTGCGGCAGCGGTATGAGCTGATTGGGGTGGGAGATGCGATCGCGCAAATTCACTTTCCCAACGACGAAGAAGCTCTGGCTAAGGCTCGCCGCCGCCTGGTCTTCGACGAATTTCTCTACCTGCAGCTGGGTCTGCTGCGCCGCCGTCAGCAGCAGCAGGCCCAGCAGACCGCCATCACCCTGGCCCCCACCGGAGCCCTGATCGACAGCTTCTACGGCATCATTCCCTTTCGCCTGACGGGGGCGCAGCAGCGGGTCGTCAACGACATTCTCTCTGACCTGCAAAAACCTGTGCCCATGAACCGCCTAGTGCAGGGCGATGTGGGGTCGGGTAAAACCGTCGTCGCCGTCGTCGCCGTTTTGGCCGCGATTCAGTCGGGCTACCAGGCGGCGCTGATGGCCCCCACCGAGGTGCTGGCCGAGCAGCACTACCGCAAGCTGGTGGAGTGGTTTAACCAGCTGCACCTGCCGGTCGAACTGCTCACCGGCTCGACCCGCGCCGCCAAACGGCGCAAAATGCTGGGGGAACTGGCCACCGGAGAGCTGCCCATTCTGGTTGGCACCCACGCCCTGATCGAAGACCCGGTGCAGTTTCGCGACCTGGGCCTGGTGGTAATCGACGAACAGCACCGCTTTGGCGTGCAGCAGCGGGCGCGGCTGATGCAGAAGGGGGCCAATCCCCACGTGCTGACCCTCACCGCTACCCCCATTCCCCGCACGCTCTCGCTGACCATGCACGGCGATCTCGACGTCAGCCAGATCGACGAGCTGCCGCCGGGGCGCAAGGCGATTCAAACTACGCTGCTGACCAGCAAAGAGCGCCCCCACGCCTACGACCTGATCAAGCGCGAGATTGCCCAGGGTCGCCAGGTGTACGTGGTGCTGCCCCTGGTAGAAGAATCGGAAAAGCTGGACCTCAAATCTGCCGTGGAGGAGCACCAGCGGCTGGCGGAGGTGATTTTTCCTGAGTTTGCGGTTGGCCTGCTGCACGGGCGCATGTCATCGGCGGAGAAAGATGCCGCCATCACCGCCTTTCGCAACCGGGAGCTGCACATTTTGGTATCGACAACGGTGGTGGAGGTCGGGGTGGATGTGCCCAATGCGTCGGTGATGCTGATTGAGCACGCCGAGCGGTTTGGGCTGTCGCAGCTCCACCAGCTGCGGGGGCGGGTTGGGC
>PYGV01000465.1 GCA_003022385.1 filamentous cyanobacterium CCP3
GCCCCACCAGGTTTCGTCGAGGGTAAAGTCGGCCAGCTGGGGCAGCAGGGCGATCGCATTCTGCAAGAGCTGGTTTACCCCCCCGGCAGTGTTGTGGGGCGCAAAGCCGACGTCCTGACTGGTGGCCCCCAGCACAATGCGGCCGTCGCGGCGGGGCACGATATAGATGTCTTCGCCAAACAGCACCCGCTGCAACGGCTGGGGCGTAGTGGCACCGGGGGGCACCCGCAAACTCGCCATTTCGCCCTTCTTTGGAAACACCGGCAGGGGCAGCAGCTCGTGGGCCCAGGCTCCGGGGGCCAGCACGATGTGGTCGGCGCTGAAATCGCCTGCCTCGGCGGTGCAGACTCGCTCGACCCGGCCCTGGTGCTGCTGTAGCGCGATCGCCCCGGTGCCCTCGTGCAGAGTAACGTCCAGATCGAGCGCCGCCTGGCGCAGCACCTGCACCAGCAGCCGATTGTCTACCTGGCCCTCGTCGGGGTACCAGAATGCGCCCTGCACCTGGTCGCTCAGGCCGGGCTGGTAGTAGCTCAGGGTAGCCGCGCTCAGCCATTCCTCAGCGGGCCTGTCGGGAGCTGTACGGCGCGGCGCTAAAATGCCGCAGGGCCAGTAGCCCACCGACTGCCCAGTCAGCGCTTCGAGTTTGCTCACCCAGGTGGGATAGAGGCTCAGACTGGCGAGGCACAGATCTCGCATGGGGCCAGGGACCATGCCCTCGGCCTGGGGAGCGAGCATACCGGCGGCAGCGTGGCTGGCCGCCTGGGCAAAATTGCGGCTGAGCACGGCAACTGTGGCTCCTCGCTGCCGCAGCTCCAGCGCGATCGCCAGACCAATGACGCCACCGCCCACCACCAGGACGTCGCTTCCCTGATTTACCATGCCGTTCAACTCAAGTGCTCACTGCCATTTTAGGCTACCTGAAGCCGCGACGGTTTCAGTCTGGCTCTGTCGAGCGATAGGTAAATCGATGGCTGAGCCGCTACCACAGCGCAGGGATCGAATCTAACTCAGGGTCAGGGGCAGGGCGAGTTACCTCACCGGGCTGCACCAGACCCGGCTGAATCGGGGCGATATCGCCCGTCGCCGCAGGAAATGTGGCGGCCTCACCCGGGCGCGGAATCACGTTACCCGAGGTAGGGGCAATGTCGCCCGTGGTACCTGTGGTGTTAGGAGAAATGATGGCGCGATCGCCGGGGGGCACCGTACCCTGGTTGCCAAATACGCTGTCGCCCGTGGCCGAGATCCCGTTGGCGCCCACTTCGCTCTGGCGCTGCACCAGCTGTCCGGCCTGCTCTATGGGCACAGAACCCAGGTCGCCGCCATTGGCCTGGGTCGTGGCGTCACCCTGGCTGGATATTCGCGCTCCCTCAGGACCATCCGCAGAGCGATCGCTCAACAGTTGGTTGAGCCCACCCGCTAGCATCACCGCAATGGCCGCCAGAATGCCGCCGATAATAAAGCGATTCATGGCCTTCCTCACCCATACTTATGATCTATCATCGCGTAAATTGCCCTAATTGGCACAAAAAGACGGGTTTTAGCCTTTTAGAGTCGCCCAACTCAAGAAATATTTTTGTCAAGAACGCCAACTCGGCCCATCAGGTCGGTCGCGGTGAGACCTTGTCAGCACTGAGCTAGAGCGTTCTCAGGCCGGTTGAATAATTACGACCTCCAGCTTGAGGTCATTGAAGTCGTCGAGGGAGTTTTGGTCTTCAAAAGCAATATCGTAGCGGTTGCCGTTGGCGTAGCGGGTGCGCTTAACCCGCACACCAAAAGCGTCGCGCCAGGGGCTGCGGGCCGTCAGGCGGTTGTCGCCATCAAAATAGTAGGTAAACACGCCTGCCTCCGGTGGAAACGAGTACCAGCGGGTGGGGTCGTTGTTGGTCACTTCCTGCCGCAGCTCCGACTCGGGCGGAAGCTGGTTGATCGGTCGGGGGGCAGCGTTTTCTTGGTACACCCGCATGCGCTGGCGAAACAACGCCTCACCACCATAAATGCGATACCACACCTGATGGGGAGTCGTGGTGTTGGTGGTGTAGACCGAGTAGGCCGTCGCCGTGGGCATCGTCACAACGTCGTACTCGCGCACCAGGTTGCCCAGGGGCGGAGCTTGCTGGGCGGGAGTTCGCAGCCCCAGGGGTACGGCCAAAAGCAGTGCTGCCCCCAGGGCCACAATAAAACCAAAGACTATGCCGCGCCGACTCATATGCTCAGCCACCAGGAAGAGTTGCCCAAAGAATAACGCAGATCCTTCGGTTGAGAACGCCAAAATAGGCTTTTTAAGGCCGTATGGACGAATTAAGCCTGTGCTGGGGGTAAAGTTTTCACCGCTTTCTACAAGTCCTACGCTACAAGTCCTACGCGGCAGATTGCAGCGCCTGAAGGTCAGACCCGCAAATGGCGGGCAGGTGGCGGGTAATTTTCTCAATATCCCAGTGCCACCACTGAATAGCCAATAGGGCTTCAATAGTGGCCTCATCAAAGCGGTAGCGAATGATTTGGGCGGGGTTGCCGCCGACTACGGCGTAAGCTGGCACCGCTTTGGTCACAACGGCTTGGGCCGCGATGATGGCTCCGTCGCCCACCTGCACACCGGGCATGAGCGTAGCGCCGTAGCCAATCCAGACGTCGTTGCCGATCGCGGTGTTGCCCTTATGGGGCCATTCATCGGGCATAACCGACTCCCAGCCCTGGCCAAATACGGGGAAGGGGTAGTTGGTAAACCAGTCGGTGCGGTGGTTGCCGCCGTTCATGATGAATTTGACATCGGAGGCAATGGAGCAAAATTTGCCGATGATCAGCTTGTCACCGATAAAGTCAAAGTGGTAGAGCACATTGCGCTCAAAGTTCTCAGGATGCTCGAAATCGTCGTAGTAGGTGTAGTCGCCGACGACGATGTTGGGGTTGGTGATGAGGGTGTTGAGAAAC
>PYGV01000133.1 GCA_003022385.1 filamentous cyanobacterium CCP3
ACCCTCAACTCCGCCCAGGAACCTCCTGACCTCCCCTCCCCGATGTATTCCACACAGCACAGCAAACCTCAAACCCTGCTGTAGCGTGGCCTTGGGCCACCCCTGGCCCGCCCAAACGCAGTACCTGAGGATAACGCTATGGCATCGACTCAAACATCCGCTCTGGGCACGCGCCAGATTCAGCAAGCTCTCCGGCGGAGTGCCAAAGCTGTGCTGGTGGCTAGCGGCATTCAGCCCTCCACCCGGCGCGGCAACAAAGAGCTCACCCTGGCCGTGCAGCGGCTCGCCCAGCAGCCCTACAACACCCTAGAAGACGCCACCCAGGCCGGTGCAGCTCTGGGCCAAAAAATTGCTGAAATTTCCCAGGCCAAAGGGCTAACCAATCTGGACGGTGGTATCGTTCGGCAGCTGATGCTGACCGGCGATATCCCCACTGTGACCGAGGTAACGACCAAGCCCGCCAAGACGGCTCCGGTTGTTGTTGCTGCACCCCAGGCTGCTGCTGCTGCCCCTGCTGCCGCTGTGGCAGAGGAGGCCGAAGTGGCTGAGGTTGATGTGGCTGAGGCCGAGATAGATGCGATCGCTGGCGATGAACCCGATGAACCCGCTGAACCCGAAGCAGTAGAATCCATAGATGACGAAGCGGATGCGATCGCCGCTGATGAACCCGCTGGGGCTGAGATAGATGCGATCGCTGCCGATGAACCCGCTGGAACTGAAGCAGTAGATCCCGCTGAGCCCATAGAGCCTGAGCCCGAGGCGGTAGGGACAGCCCGGTAACCTGCGATCGCCAATACCCTTTCCCCAGAGAGTTCTCTATGAACTTTCTGGGGTCATCATTTCATGGCATACCAGTGCCGATCTGGCAAACCGCAAACCCCAGCAATCGGCTTGAGCATCCCTGGCTGGTGGATGCAGCCCACGGTGCCGTTAGCGATTACCTTTTGCCTTAGAATTTGGTCAACGGCGGTTACCCTCCCGACAGCTCGGCTCTTAGTTCAATTCCTTCAACGGCACCCTATGGCTACCGGATATCTCGCGCTTGTACTCCATGCCCATTTGCCTTACGTGCGTCACCCCGAGAGTGACTACGTACTAGAAGAAGAGTGGCTCTACGAGGCGATTATCGAGACCTACGTGCCGCTGCTCACCATGTTTGAGGGGCTCAAGCGCGACGGCGTCGACTTCAAGCTCACCATGAGCATGACCCCGCCGCTGGTTTCCATGCTGCAAGATCCGCTGCTGCAAGAGCGCTTCGACGCCCACCTGGCCATGCTCGAAGAACTCACCGAGCTAGAGGTCGAGCGCCACGTTCACAACGGCCACATGCAGTACCTGGCCGAAACCTACGCCAAAGAGTTCAACCACGTGCGCAACGTGTGGGAGAGCTACAGCGGCAACCTCGTCAACGCCTTTAAGCAGTACCAGGACACCAACAACCTCGAAATCATCACCTGCGGGGCCACCCACGGCTACCTACCGCTGATGAAAATGTACCCCGAAGCCGTGTGGGCGCAAATTCAGGTCGCCGTTGAGCACTACGCAGACACCTTTGGTCGCGCTCCCAAGGGCATCTGGCTACCCGAGTGCGCCTACTACGAAGGCCTAGAGCGCATGGTGGCCGACGCTGGCCTGCGCTACTTTCTCACCGACGGTCACGGCATTCTCTACGCCCGCCCCCGGCCCCGCTTTGGCAGCTACGCCCCCATCTTCACCGAGAGTGGTGTGGCCGCCTTTGGCCGCGATCACGAGTCGTCGCAGCAGGTGTGGTCGTCCCAGGTGGGCTACCCCGGTGCCCCCGAGTACCGCGAGTTTTACCGCGACCTGGGCTGGGATGCCGAGTACGAGTACATCAAGCCCTACATCATGCCCAATGGCCAGCGCAAAAACGTGGGCATCAAGTACCACAAAATTACCGGCAAGGGCCTGGGCCTCTCTGACAAGCAGCTCTACGACCCCTACTGGGCGCGCGAAAAAGCCGCCGAGCATGCCGCCAACTTTATGTACAACCGCGAGCAGCAGATCGGCCACCTCCACGGCCTCATGCAGCGCCCGCCGATCATCGTCTCGCCCTACGACGCCGAGCTGTTTGGCCACTGGTGGTACGAAGGCCCCTGGTTCCTCGACTACCTGTTCCGCAAGAGCTGGTTTGACCAAAACACCTATGAAATGACCCACCTGGCCGACTACCTCCAGGGCCACCCCACCCAGCAGGTGTGCCGACCCTCCCAGTCGAGCTGGGGCTATAAGGGCTTCCACGAGTACTGGCTGAATGAGACCAACTCGTGGATTTACCCCCACCTGCACAAGGCCGCCGAGCGCATGATCGACCTGGCCCGCCGCGAACCCGCCGACGAGCTAGAGTGGCGCGCCCTCAACCAGGCGGCGCGAGAACTGCTGCTGGCGCAATCGTCTGACTGGGCTTTCATTATGCGGACGGGGACGATGGTACCCTATGCGGTGCGGCGAACGCGATCGCACCTGATGCGCTTTCAAAAGCTGTGGGATGACATCCTGCGCGGCAAAATCGACTCCGGCTGGTTAGAAAAGATCGAGGTGGTCGACAACATCTTCCCCAACATCAACTACCGCGTCTACCGCCCCTTGTAGCATGCTCTCCAAGAACCCCGAGTTTTAGAAAACTCGGGGTTCTGTTTATATTATTGTTAGCCTGCTGTCGTTCCCCCTTACCTGTAGGTATGGAGGCCGACTAGGCAATTACACCACCAAAGCTCTGTCAGTCAACAATGCGCTTTGCAAAATTAAGTAATGCTGAGCTATAGCGGTTCTCATCCGAATGAGAACCGCTAAAAAACCATCACAAGCAAACATCATGAATACCATGAACTCTTCAAGTGCCTTGCAGAGACTATCAGATCTCCTTGTCAAAGCTAATGAGCGATATGAATACCGCAAGCAAGACGTAGATTATCATGATATATGGGAAAAAGAAGTTCAAAGCAAAGTAAATGAAGATGAGTTTAGAGATGTTGTAGATGCAGATATCTTTGGCAGCCCCAGTGACGGCGGAAGAACTATTAATGAAGCACGAATGAGAAGCTATGTGAAGAAATACTCTGAGGTTTTTCAAGCAAAAACAATCATGCTAGACATCATTGAAGATTCGGAAAAAACTGACTTCACTGTCTTCAAAATATTTGTTGATGCCATCGATGAATTAAAGAAATGCCAAGTGATATCTGCAAGGCATCCAAATTCATTCGAAGAAAATCTAATCACTATTTACTTTGATCAGAAAAAATCAAATTGGAATTGGTCGACTTTTGATGCCGAATTGGAAAGCAAAGGTATATATACTATCATAAGTGGGTTTTTGGAGATTTACAACCTCAAATTTTCGGCGAACATATACTTGCAAGAAGAATTTTTGGGTAGATTGAAAAAGAATTTTGAATCAATGCTCAATGAGGTTGATGACTCTGCCCTATCAAAGGATCTAAAACAATTTTTTACTTATAAGCTGGAAGAATTAATTAAAGCTATTAGAAGATATCAATTAGATGGCTCCGAAGGATTAAAGAAAGTAACTCAAGAATTTATTTGTGATTTTGGAATCATTCAATCGAAGCTAAACTCCGAAGATCGCAGAAATCCTGTTGCGAAAAAAGTAATATCCCGATTTGTTCAACTTAATACAATCTTAGGACTAAATGTCCTTTCCACGTTTGGCGGTATTCCAGAGATTGATGCCTATTGGCTGCCAAAAATTTCGAAGTTTTTTGAAAGCACAGAAAGTGCTGAAGTAATAAGTATAGGGGAGAAGTTTTCTCTAGAGGAAATTATTGAAGAAAGTGTAAGAAGAATTTCAGGATACGAACAACATTTTTTGGAGGGAAAAGCAAAGCCTAAAGCATTACCGGCAGGTGATGATACTGAGTAAGCAGGTTGGCTGAAACGAAGTGTAACCCAGCCCTAAACCCATCTATGTTGGGCTCCGCTAGCGCTCAACCTAACCTACGGCATCGAAGCATTGTTAGAAATTGTGGGTTGGAGGTAGCTATGATTGTCATAGTTGATTTTTCACCCTACATGGGGAAAACTCTATGGCTAACCTAACTGTTTCGCTCCCCGAAGCCCTTACCGCCTATTTGCAAGAGCAGCTCGCATCTGGTCACTACGATACTGCCGCCGACTATATCCAGGCCCTCATTCAGCAAGACAAAGCCCGCAAAGAGCACCTTGAACCCCTCCCGCTTGAAGGACTAGCCTCTGGAGAGGCAATGCCTATGACTGCCACCGATTGGGAGACGGTTCGCGCCGCTGTTCATCAGAACCACGATGGCGTCGTTCTTGTCGGCAACACTCGCGTCACCTTAGATACTGTAGTTACTGCCTTTCTAGAGGGTGCTACCGCAGAAGAGATTGTTGAGCAGTACCCAGTTCTTCAACTAGCTGACGTATATTCAGTAATTGCTTACTACCTGCGCCGAAAACCCGAAGTTGATGATTATTTGAAAATTAGGCAAGAGCGTGCCGCACAAGTCCGTCAAGAAAACGAGCGACGTTTCAATCCAATTGGAATCCGCGATCGGCTGATGGCGAGACTTGATCATCAAAGCCAGAGCTGAAATGCTACGCCTCTTAGCAGACGAGAACTTTAACAACCAAATTGTTCGGGGTGTTCTTCGGCGCAAACCTGAGGTTGATATTGTCAGAGTCCAAGACGTAGATTTATCCGAGACTGATGATCGAGTCATTTTGGAATGGGCAGCACAACAGGGTCGGGTGTTACTAACCCACGATGTAGAAACAATGACTCGATATGCTTACGAACGTGTCCAGGCAGGGTTAAAAATGCCAGGAGTCTTTGAGATAAGTCGCAGTGTGCCAGTTGGACTAGCGATCGAAGATATTTTGTTAATTGTCGAGGGGAGTTTTGAGGGTGAGTGGGAAGGGCAAGTGCAATATCTACCTCTTCGTTAAAATTCTATCTTAGAAATCCTACAGCAAGGAGATAGACTAGCGATGGCGACTGAATGGCAAGAAATCTTAGTCGAAAAACAGGTCACCTATACCCTGAACCTTAACGGTCAGGTTGTTCTGATTGAAAATGTCCCTGCTCGCGTTAATGAAGAAACAGGTGAGCAGTTTTTTTCTCCATCAACCGTAGAGCGCTTACAGCAAACTATCTTGAATCAGCAAGAACCCGATCATTTCGTCCAGGTACCCGTTTACAACTACTCAAACAGCGCAGCATAAAATATAGAGGAAGTGTCGCTTAACCCGATGGTCATTGCTGCTCCAGAACCCAAATCTGACCTGCGCCCCGTGGGCGAACAGCGGGTGCTGCTGCGCGGGGTGTCCTGGCAGGGGTATCTGCAAATTCTGGAGGCGCTGCCTCAGTCGCGTGGGTCGCGGCTCACCTACGATGACGGAGTTTTAGAAATCACCGTGCCGTTAGAAGATCACGAGTTTTCGGGACGGCTGATTGAGCGGTTTATTTTGACTCTGGTAGAACTTATGGGCTTGCGGATCAAGACCATGGGGTCTACGACAATGAACTACCCCAGCCTCAAAAAGGGAGCGGAACCCGACAACGCCTACTACATTCAAAACCAACCCCTGGTGAAGGGGCGCAACGTAGTGTTTGGCGAAGACCCACCGCCCGATCTGGTGGTTGAGGTCGATATCACCCACACCGATATCGCCAAGAATCAGTTTTATGCCAGTCTGGGGGTGCCCGAGTTTTGGCGCTTTAACGGTAGGGTTTGGCGGGTGTATGGGCTGCAAGACGGTGTTTACCGCGAAATGGAGCTGAGCCCAACGTTTCCTCAGGTGCCAAAAGAACGGCTCTATGGGTTTTTGAGCACCGCTAAGGATGATGAAATTACTGCGGTGCAAGACCTGCGGGCCTGGTGGCAGGCAAACAATTAACTCAGCGGCAGGCGATCGCACCTCAGCCTGCGATCGAATTTGGTTATTCTAAGCGCTATAGCATTCTGCCGCATTATATGGCCTTTAACCTTCGACAACCGTTGCGCTTTGGTACGGGGGCAATCTTGCTGGGCCTGGTAGGCGGGGCGATCGCGTCTCCTGCCCAGGCGCAGGTCGGACCATCTGCTGAGCTTCCTCCAGCCTACTGGCATGCCGTTGAAGATGCCAGAACGCCGGAACCCCACGAAGTTTTTAGAGACCTGACCGCCATTACCCACTACAACAGCGCCCTCACCTGGAATGAGCAGGGCCATGTCCTGGTGGCTACCTGGGCCGACTGGGTGGGCTACAGCCAAAATGTGGGCAGTCGGCTGATTGTGACCCGCGATGTTTGGGTTACAGCCGTCCCCGATTTGCAGCGCTTTTGCCAAACCTATACCCCAACCGCAGAAATTCCCCTGGCGGCGCGCCTGAGCCAGTTACTCGGTCTGCCGCCAGAACCCGCCGATCGATCGGCTCAGCGCCAGGTGGTTGAGATTTGGGTTGAACCCCAGTTTCTCTTTCGCCCCAGCCCTGACCCCGAAATCAGCGATCGCGAGGCTGAACTGAGCTTTCGCACCGCCAATGAGTTTATCTCGGTGCCGATCGCCTATCAGCACTGGTTTTATGCCCAGTACGACCAGCGCTACCAGTACCAGGGGCAGCCGATCGCCATCCACGACGCAGAGCCCCCCAGCGCTATACCCTACCCCTGGACTCAGCTGGGCTATACCTACGACTGGGGCAACAGCGCTGATTGGGCTACTCTAGACCGCGATCGCCCAGAGCATGTTGGCCTCAGCGAATTTGTCATTCGGCAATGGTCGCCGATCGCAGTCCAGGCGACCCGCACAACTGATGACTACTGCCGTTAGGTAGGGCAAAACTCCAAGCTAGTACCGCTCCATGGAGTTCAACGTGCAACGTTCAAAATGAAGAATCGTTAGGGCGTCGGTGTTTCAAGCTGCCTGAACGACCGGCTTGTTTCGTGCCTTGCTGTGCTAGTCACCACCAGAGGGATGGTACTACCGTAACTTGCGGCCCCAGCTTCTGCCACAGTCGGCGAAACGTGGCAAAATTCGTGGCATTGCCCACACCGACCTTAGTCCACAATGGAAATTGATCCTGAACTTTTAGACCCCTCAACGCGCTACAAGCTGCTGATCGGCAGCGTTGTGCCCCGCCCGATCGCCTTTGTCTCCAGCCTGTCGCCCGAGGGCGTGGTCAACCTAGCTCCTTTTTCCTACTTCAATGCCGTGGGCCACAAGCCCCTGGCGCTGATGTTTAGCGTTAGCCGCAAGCCCGACGGCAGTGACAAAGACACTCTGCGCAACGTGCGCCCGCGCAGCGAGGGGGGCACTGGCGAGTACGTGATTAATTTGGCGATCGCATCCTACGCCCATCAGGTAGCCGAATGTGCCGAGCCCCTGCCCTACGGCGAGTCAGAGTTTGACTACGTCGACCTGTCCACGGCCCCCAGCCGCGTCGTTCAGCCGCCTCGGGTAGCGGAGTCGCCAGTCGCCTTTGAATGTCGCACGCTGCAAATTGTGCCGGTGGGCGAGTTCTCGATGGTGATTGGTCAGGTGGTGCACCTGTTTGTGCGCGACGACGTGCTAAGCGAGAACAACCGCATTGATGCCGATAAGCTGGGGGCCATTGGGCGCATGGCCGGGTATGAGTACTGTCACACAGGCGATCGCTTTGAAATTCCCAACGGCTTGCCCAAGCCGCCGTCGGTCTCATGAGCAGCGGGTGCTGTTTTTAAGGGCCTTAGGGTTGTTCTATATTGCGTTTATACTTTGCTGTCTGCAATGAGCGATCGCCCTAGCGCAGCGGGTGGTGTTCGGCCAGCAGCTTCTCTACTTTGGCCTCGTCGATGCGGGCAGTGACCTGCTTGGCTTCGTGCAGGTCGCGCACGGTCTTCGACAGGCTGGCGGTCGAGCCCAGGGCAAACATGGTGCCCATGCCCATGTAGCCTTTGACCCAGGCATCGACGGGCAAACAAAAAATGCCTAGCGACAGGCTACCCACCGACAGCACAAAGGCGACCCAGGTCTGCACCACCCAGGCCTGACTATGGCTCGATGGCGGCTGAATAGAACTCATGGTTTGGCTCCTCAATGAACGCGGTTGCACCAACTCTACGTGTGGAATTGACCGTAGGACTGACCAGAGAGACAGTTGCACAAATGCCCCAGAGATAACGAGGCCATTCGCCCGGTTTTGTCAGCTATGCCTCCTGCCAAACGGTAGACAGTTGAGAAGGCTATCCCACAGGACTCAGTCCTAGGTTCAGGTCTTGGTGTTGCACAAAAATGGAGCCCAAGCTCAGCTCAGGCTCCGGTTAATCCGACAAGCGTTAATCTGACAGCCGCTGCTTAGACGGCAATTCTGCCGCCGTCGTTGCGGGTGATCACCACCGTGGCCGAGCGGGGGCGGGCGCTGCCGCCGTCGGGCCAGTGACTGGTGAACTGGGTGGGATCGGTGGCCGACTCGCTATTTTCGCCAGGGTGCTGAATGTTGACGAACAGCACCCGGCCATCGGGCGACTCGGTAATGCCGGTAATTTCGCAGTCGCGCGGCCCCACTAAGAAGCGGCTGAGCGCCGCAGGGCTGGCTGGCTGACCCATGTAGGTTTTCACCTGCTGGTCGGCATCGCCATTGATGGGCACGGCTTTGTTGGTGACCATTTTGGCAGTGCCATCGCCTACGGTGCCCGGCAGGGCCGCCAACATCATGCAGTTAGTGGTGTCGGTGTAGTAGCCGTCGTCGGTTTGCAGCCACAGCAGACCGGGCACCGCTTCGCTAAACCACAGCCCATCGGGGCTGGAGAAGTCATTCTCATCGGTGAGGCCTGATAGGTTGACGTCGGCCTCGGCACTGGCCTTGGCCCCAAACAGGTAGACATCCCAGTTAAAGCCGGTGGCGGCGTGGCTGGCTTCGGCCTCGCGCCAGCGAATCACGTGGCCGTTGACGTTGCCCTTGCTGACGCTTTCGCCCTTGGCATCGGCGTAGTAGCGGGGGTTGGCGGCGTTGAGGGGGGTCTTCACGCCGCGTCCGCTGCTGCTCGACACGTTGTTGGTCAGGGTGAGGTAGACATCGCCGTTCACCGGGTTCACCCCGCCCCACTCGGGCCGGTCCATTTTGGTGGCCCCAGCGGCGTCGGCGGCAAGGCGGGCGTTGATCAGCACGTCGGCCTGGTCGGCAAAGCTGTAGTCGGCGTAGTTGGCGATCGCCGGGTTGTCCAGGGTCAGAGGCAGCCATTCGCCCGTGCCGTCGTCGTTAAACCTGGCGGCGTACAGGGTGCCCGCATCGAGGTACTTGTCCCCGGCAGCCATGCCCCGGGTGGCGTCGCGCGGGTCCCACTTGGCCGCAGAGACAAACTTGTAGACATACTCGTTGCGGGAGTCGTCACCGGAGTAAAACACCAGCGGTTGTCCGGCTACGGCGGGAGCGGGCCAGCAGCCCTCGTGGGCAAAGCGGCCGATGGCGGTGCGCTTTTGCGGCATGGCACTGGGGTTGAAGGGGTCAATCTCAACCACCCAGCCAAAGGTGTTGGCGACGTTGCGATAGTCCTGGTTGGCGCGGCTGGCGGTTTTGCTGGCATCCCAACGCTTGTACAGATCGCTGTCGCTGTCGGCTCGTGACCAGTTGTAGCGGCCCGAGGTTTCGTTGCCAATGCCGTAGCGCTTGAAGGAAGCGACTTCCTTAGCGGTGCGCACGGCATCGTCTTCGCGCCGGTTAAAGTACCCGGCCCAGTTTTCTTCGCAGGTGAGGTAGGTGCCCCAGGGGGTATAGCCATTGGCGCAGTTGTTGATGGTGCCCCGGGTGCGCTCCCCGCTGGGCGAAAAGGCCGTGGCCAGCATGGGGCTACGGCGGGCCGGGCCGCTGATCTGGCAGGGGGTAGCGCCGGTAACGCGGCGGTTCAGGCGAGAGTCGCGGTTTATCTGGTAGGTCGAGCCCTGCTTAACCACTTCTACAATGCTGACGCCGTGGGCGGCCACTTCTTTGTCGATCTCAATCGCTGGGCGAGCTTCGGTGCTCTCGGCGCCGTAGTTGGTTGGGCCGTTGGGGTGTACAAAGCCCAGGTCTTCACAAACTTCGTGGTTGATGGCGAGCAGGGCGCGATCGCTGCCGCTGGGGTCCCAGCCGTTGCCCGCCCGGTTCAGGCCAAAGTAGTGCATGGCGTCGTGGTGATCACCCGCACGCAGGTCAAAGTCGTTGTCGGTGCCGTCGTTTTTGTAGGGGGTGACGTTGCTCTTGAGCGGGTCGCCTGTGGCCAGCAGTACTTGGGCGGTGTAGCCCTCGGGCACGGTCAGAGTATCGGCAATGCTTTTGGCTACCGGGTTAAAGCTGAGGCGCAGGCCGGTCGAAGCTTTGGCTGCCTGCCCAGTCTGCTTAGCCGAGTCGGCCGCAAACGCCAGACCAGTCCCCAGCAGGGTGGCAGCAGCTAGGGACGAACTGCCTTTTAGGAAACCCCGTCGACCTAGGCGAGCGCGGGCCATCACCTGATCAAAGGAGTCATTGCTGGAGGTGTTATGACTCTCATCCTCAGTATTGATAACTTTCTTGAGAATGGTGCGGAAGTTTTGGTTTCTTGTCATAGCAAAGCCAGCTAGAAGCTCTTTAGGTTTTCCAGAGGATAATATGAGACTCAGGTAAGGAAAGCTTTAATAACCGATTAGCGACTATTTAAGGAGCGATGAAGGAACGACAAAACTACGGCTAAATCCTGACATCGGCCCCTGGGCAGCAGGCCTCACCAGACCCGCCTCATTGGTTCTAACGCTAGAACGGTGGCACTGGCCACCGATGCTTTGCTCAATACCCTTGGCCCAGGGCTGGAGTCGAAATAACCCGCTCTATAGGGATGGTTGTCGTTGTTTTCAGGTTATAAAGAGTAGACCTGCTCAACTCGAACTGGCTACTTGTTAGAGGGTAAAAAAATAGATTATTCTCCATTAAACTCGCCCTTTTGGTGCTGTCCAATTGCTAAAAAACGATGGTCAAAATTAGCCCAGCCGAACCATTTATAGGGCTCGAATTCCTGGCTGAATGTTCGCAGTATGAATGGCCGCCAGGTCCGAATGGCTAGCTGCCCCTAGCGCCCTCCACAGAAGGGCTCAGCGATCGCCGAAGCGGCAAGCATAACCCCATGACGGCTCTCGCTGGGGTAAGATTTGGGTTGCCTCAGCTCGTTGATAACAATCCATGCTAAACCGCTTAAAAATTGGCACTCGAATTGGTGCTGGGTTCGCGCTAGGGCTGACGATCTTAACGCTGCTGGGGGCCGTGGCCTATCGCACCACCAACAGCCTCATTCGCAATGCCGAGCGGGAGAAGACGTCGTACCAGGTGTTGGGGTACCTCGACGAGCTAGAGGCTGAGCTAGCCAATGCCGAAACCGGCCAGCGCGGCTATTTAATTACTGGGCAGGCCCAGTATCTAGAACCCTACAATCAGGCGATCGCTCAGGTCGACGCTTTGTATGACGCGCTGGGCCAGCTCACCCGCGACGACCCTGCTGTATACGACCGATTGGTAGAACTCAAGCCCCTGATCGACGCCCGACTCGATAGACTGCGAGAGGGCATTCAGCGCCGCAATACCGGCGGGTTTGCGGCGGCGCAAGCTTTTGTCTTAACCGATCAGGGGCGACAGCTGATGCAGCAGCTCCGCGAACAGATCGCCGAGCTGAGGCTAGAAGAAGAAGACCTGCTGCAGGAGCGCGCCGAGCAGGCCCAGCTGGCGGCTCAGCAAACGCTCTACACGATCGCCATTGGCATTCCAGCCTCGTTTGCGTTGCTATCGCTGGTGGGCTGGGCGCTATCACGTAACATCTCCCGCCCCCTGCGCGAGCTTTCCGATACCGCCGAGCGGCTAGCGGCGGGCGACCTGTCGATCGCGTTACCCGAGAGCACCTCCCAGGATGAAACCGGCACGCTGACCCGCACCTTCAACCAGATGGTGACCAACCTGCGGCAGACTATTCAAGCCAATGAAGAGCAGCGCTGGCTGAAGTCTAACCTGGCCGATCTATCGCAGCAGATGCAGGGGCAGCGCAGCCTCGAAACCCTGGCCAACCTGGTGCTGACCTACATTGCCCCGCTGGTCGAGGCGCAGCAGGGGCTCTTGTACCTGATGGATGCCGACAGCGATCCACCCCGGCTCAGGCTGCTTAGCAGTTATGCCTACCAGGAGCGCAAACACCTCTCAAACGAGTTTGCCCTGGGCGAGGGGCTGGTGGGGCAGTGCGCCCTAGAGCAGCAGCGCATTTTGCTGACCGAGGTGCCGGGTGACTACATCCGCATTCGCTCGGGCCTGGGTGCGGCGCCACCGCTCAACATCGTGGTGCTGCCGGTGATGTTTGAGCACCACATTCAAGGGGTGATCGAGCTGGCCTCGTTTCAGCGGTTTACCCCTTTACAGCTCACCTTTTTAGAGGAGGCCAGCGCGGTAGCGGGAGTGATGATCAATGCGATCGCCGCCTACCTGCAAACCCAGCATTTACTAGAAAAATCGCAAATTTTGACTGAAGAGCTGCGCCAGCAGCAGGAAGAACTGCTGCACAGCAACCAGCTGCTCGAAGAGCGCACCCAATCGCTGCAAGAGTCAGAGTACATTTTGCAGCAGCAGCAGGAAGAACTGCAGCAGTCCAACGAAGAGCTACAGCAGCAGCAGGAAGAACTGCAGCAGTCCAACGAAGAACTGCAGCAGCTCAACGAAGAAATGGAAGAAAAAGCCGAGCTGCTTGAAACTCAGAAACAACAGGTCGAGCGTAAAAATCAGGAGATCGAGCTGGCCCGCCAGGCGCTCGAAGAGCAGGCCACTCAGCTGGCTCAGTCATCGCGCTACAAGTCAGAATTTTTGGCCAACATGTCTCACGAGCTGCGCACGCCGCTCAACAGTCTGCTGATTTTGGCCCAAATGCTCAGCACCAACAGCGACGGCAACCTGACCGAGAAGCAGGTCGAGTACAGCCGCACGATTCATGCCGCCGGGGCCGATCTGCTCGATCTGATCAACGACATTCTCGATATGGCCAAAATCGAGTCGGGCACGATGCAGGTGTCTGTCGAGTCGCTGCCCTTTACGGCTATTCAAATGGAGCTGACCCGCACCTTTGAGCCGCTGGCGGCCAGCAAAGGGCTGCGGTTTGCAATTGTGCTCGACGACGCCCTGCCCGCCAGCCTCTCAACCGACCCCAGACGGCTGCAGCAAATTCTCAAAAACCTGCTCTCCAACGCCATCAAATTTACCGATCGCGGCGAAGTTACCGTGCGCATCTTCCCGGTGGACGACGGCCAGGTGGCCTTTGCGGTCAGCGATACCGGCATTGGCATTGCGCCCGAAAAACAGCAGACCATTTTTGGCGCCTTTCAGCAGGCCGACGGCACCACCAGCCGCAAGTACGGCGGTACCGGCCTGGGGCTGTCGATCAGCCTGCAGCTGGCCCAGCTGTTGGGCGGTGCCCTGGAGCTAGAGAGCCAGCCCGATCGCGGCAGCACGTTTACCCTCTAC
>PYGV01000134.1 GCA_003022385.1 filamentous cyanobacterium CCP3
TGGTCCCGAGAATGACGCTGCTCTAATCGAAGCCGCTAGCTGCGCCGATGCCATTCTGCTGGCCTGGGGAAATTGGGGCAGTTGGTTGGAGCGCGATCGCGCCGTCCTCAACCTGCTGACCCCCTTTCATACTCAATATCGCTGCCTGGGCCGCAACCGCACCGGCCAACCCCGCCACCCCCTCTACGTGCCCCAGAGCATCTCTCTCCAGCCCTGGCGGGAGAGCTAGGCAAGGCAGAGGGCAAAAACAGTCGGGGCTCGGCGGGTTGATAGTGTATCGGGTGGTCAGGTTTTCTCCCTTCGGGAGACACTTCGTGAACGACTTCGCTCAACCTTCGGTGGCTCGATCTCTAGCAATCAAAGGCTGAGCGAAGTCGCTGTCCTCAGACAAGCGTTGCCAACGCGCAGCATCTCCCCCACTCCCCATCCCCTCATCTCTCTACTCCCGCTGTTCCGGCTCTTGATACACCCCGTAGGCCGCCACAATGCCCAGCACAAAACCAAACAAATGCCCCCACCAGGCCACCATCGGCTGGTTGGGAAACATACCAAAAATAAAGTAGCTATAGTTAATCAGCACAAACATCGAGATTAGCAGCGGCACCACCCGGCGCTCTAGCCAGCCAATGCACAGCAGGTAGCCAAACAAGGTGTAGACCACGCCGCTCAGCCCGTGAACGCTGCTGGGGCCAAGCAGCCAGGCCATTACTCCACCCCCCAGCCAGCCGATCAAGAGGGTAATCCAGTAGTCGCGGCGGCTTTTGGCCAAAATCAGCCAGCTAAAGATCAAAAAACCGATGGTGTTGCCAATCAGGTGGGCAAAGCCAGCGTGAGAAATGGCTGACAGAAAAATGCCCGGTATACCCTCAATGCTGCGGGGGTGCAGGGGCAGGTTCCAGCGACCGCCAAACAACACCTGGTCAATAATTTCCTGCCCCCAGGGAATCGCTACCAGGTAAACGGGTAGAAGCGCGTTGCCCTTCAACCGCTGTCCCCAGCTTTGAGATGCTGGAGCTGGTTTGTTGGTCGAGCGCGAGGCCGCCGGAGGCGCGGCGGTGTTGAGTTCTGCCTCTAGTTTTTTGAGTCTGGCCTGTAGGTCTGCGTCGTCCAAAGAATTTGCCTGTCTGGAGTTTAGAACTATAGCCAGAGTAGCGTTTTCGCTCCCTCACTGCCCAGTGCTGAAGACCAGGCCAGACACAAGTGCCAGATCTAGCCAGATCTAATCCAGCCGTAGGGGTAAGCTGCTTGCAGGGGCTTGGCGACTAAAGCTAAAACCCTAATTCAAACCACAACGGGCCATGCTGGGATCGAACCAGCGACCGACCGCTTAGAAGGCGGTTGCTCTATCCGCTGAGCTAATGGCCCTAACCTAATCACTCTATATTTTAGGGGGTGCTGGTTGCTCTCAGGGCAGACTAAGGCGAATAGAATATTGAAAAAACAACGGCGAATGCTGCCGAGGTGGTGAGTGCCGCTAAAATAAGTCACCTACTTCATAGATCTCACTATTGCGAGGGGTTGCCAAGCTCTATCCCATCAAGATGACGCAGTAATAAGGGTGCGGTTTACCGTTGCAGCCGCCGCCTACTGCAGGTACTCACCTCAGTTAGGAGTCAGCAAGCCATAACATGTTTATCCTCAAGCGGCAGGATGTTGACATCAAAACGATGCACCATCCTCAAAAAGATCAGCAAATTCCAATTTTGTCGTACCAGGGGCAAACCTTTCGGCTGCTGAGCGTGTTTACTGCCGCCCAGGAAGACGATGCCAGAGCGCTGTGGCGTGACCTAACCGACAATCGGGGCAAGGCCTGTGTGCTGCTTGAAGAACCCGATCGCTTTAGCATTTGGGGCAAAATTCGCCTTGACCAGTTTGATGAGGCTGGACCAGATACGGGCACCCCACCAGCCGAGGCCACTTATATCAAAGCCTGCCTGCTAATGCTGCAGGTGCTGTACATGGATGTGGAGGATTTGCTGGGCGCCAAGCAGGCGCGTCAGTTTGAGGGTGACATCAGCAAGATGTTTGCGGCCTGGAAGTTTCCCCAGGCGGTGACTCCCGATGCGGTAAAAACCCTGCTGACCGTAGATCCGCTGGCGATGCCCCAACTGCCTCCCTGGCAAGACCACCATCTGCACCGGCTGCTGGAGGAAACCCATCGGGTGGGCAAAGACTTCTTTGGTAATGCCAACTTTACCGATCGCGCCCTGGAGGCGATCGAAGACCTCACGACTAACGAGCAAGCTTTGTTTCGACAGTGGCTGCAGCAGTCGCCCAGCGGCAAGCTGTGGGCGTAGCAGGCGTATGCTGACGCCAAAGTTTAAGAATTATTGCTCTAGGCGACTAATTAGATCTATTCTTGCAGACTAGCCGCCCATGGGCGGAGGGAGTCGATACAATTCAGGCGTTGCGCTGCGCACTCCAGCGAGGCCGCGCCGCTGTAGCGATGGTCAAATTTGCCCCTCAAGGGGCCATCGCTGATTTTCAGGTCGGCACTGTTGCCGTTGAGTTCCTTAGGAGTGAACCCTTGAGCAAGTCATCAACCCCCTCGTCTGCCAGTTCCTCATCGACTCCGCTGTTAGTGGGAGCCTGTATCGCCTGGGGCGTCATTACACTTTTGTTCTTTCTGCTGTTTACGGCTCCTGGGGAAGACGGTGCCCAGCCCGCCTGGTTTTTACTGGGCATTAACCTGCTCGAAACGGGGGCGTTTTTCCTGGCGGGGCTGCTGTGCTTTCGCAACTGGCGCAGTACTCAAATTGCCAGCGGGCGCAATGTCTGGTTCTGGATTGGCCTGGGACTAGTGTTCTACGTGCTGGGCAATGTCATGTTCTTTCTCTGGGGCAATATCTGGGGACTCGACCCGGCGGTATCGCTGGGCGATTTCTTTTACATTTTTAGCTACATTTTTTTGGCAGCGGGCATGTTTAAGGCGGTGCTGCCCCGACGGCTCAATCTGGAGCTGCCCCAGTGGTTGATGGTGGTTGGCATTGGTCTGGGCGGCATTTTGCTGACCATTTTTGTCAGCCTGGCGGCGGCCGAGGCAGCGGTGGTGCCCGGTGCGCCAGCGCCAACGCTCTATCTGGCCCAAACTGCGGCCCCAGCAGCACCTGAAACCGCCCCGGAGGTTGCACCTGAGGCTGTGCCCCCAGCGGTGCCAGAGCCCGTAGCAGAGCCTTCAACGGCACCTGGTTGGGTACTACAGCTCGATGTTTTGCTTGAACCCCTGGCCGATGGGGTAGGCCTGCTGTACCTGATTGGCGACGTTGTGCTGCTTATTATTGCGGGCACGCTGCTGGTGGCCTTTTGGGGCGGGCGCTACTCGCAGTCCTGGAAACTGATTGCGATCGCGGCCTTTTGCCTTTACATCGCCGACATGTTTTTTTCCTACGCCGTCAACACCGACTCCTACATAGAGGGCAGCCTGTGGGAGGTCTTTTGGACGTTGTCGGCGGTGTTCTTTGGTCTCGGTGCCGTGGTTGAGCACGCGGTTTCTGTGAATTCTCGGCGCAGCACTCGACGGCGGCGCAGCTAAAGCCTTTCAGGTTCTACAGAGATATTAGCCTTAAAATATTAGATGGCATTGTTACGGAACCCAAGGCATGGCACCCAAAAAGCTGACTGAGGCTGACAAGACATCTATCTTGAGTCTGTACCGCCAGCCCCAGGAAACGACCTCCACACTGGCGGAGCGCTACGGGGTCAGCAACAGCACTATTAGCCGTCTGCTGAAGGCCAGCCTGCCAGAAGACGAGTACAGCGTTCTGATTCAGCAAAAGCGTGGCACCACGGACAAGGTAGCGTCGCCTCCCGTCCTATCCCAGGCCGACGCTCCGGCCAAGGTAAAGCCTCGCCGCCAAAAAAACGCCGACCCCGAACCGGAGGTGTCAGCGCCAGTGGCCGATCTTGAGCCCGCTGACCCAGCGACCCCTGCTGCCGATGAGGCCCCGGCCCCGCCCGCTAAACCTACCCGCAAGCGGCGATCGAGTGCGGCAGAATCACCTGCTGCCGCCGAGCCTGCACCTGGAGCCATTGCTGAAGCTCCGCCTGAACCGACACAGCTATCAATTCCTGACCCGGCCCCGGCGGCGGTGCCAGAAAAGCCGGCCCGCCCGGTGCTCAAGTCGGCTCAGACGGTGGCCCCAGTCGCCGCCGTTGTTGACGCTGACACTGACGAGACGGCTGAAACTACCGACGATCTCGACGACGATTGGGACGACGCTATTCTGGGCGACGACTACGATGACGACGATGACGAGGGCGACGATGACGAGGCCTATGCCTGGGAGGGCAGCGATCGCGCCACTCCCAACCTCGGCATTCTAGAGATTTCGCCGCTCACCGCCGATGCGCTGCCGCCCCTGTGCTACGTGGTGGTTGAGCGCACCTCGTCAGAGCTAGTGGTGCTGCCCCTGCGCACCTTTGCCGATTTGGGTCAAATTCCTGAGGCCGAGGGCGACTCGCGCACCCTGCCCGTCTTCGAAAACCACAATGTCGCCCGCCGCTTTTCGCGTCGCAATCAGCGGGTAGTCAAGGTGCCCGACGGCACCCTGCTGCAGACAACCAGCCCCTACCTGCAGGCCAAGGGCATTACCCGCCTATTAATTGATGGGCAGGTCTTTTCGCTGGGCCCAGATCCGTTAGAGTCCTTGGCATCCAGTGTCGATGAGTAGAGCTGAATCCTGTATGGATCCTGTATGGACATAGATATACTGCTGCACCTTGCCATTGGAATTGGCCTGAGTGCCGCCGCCGGGTTCAGGATCTTGGTGCCGTTTTTAGCCGCAGGCATTGCCGCTCAGCAGGGCTATTTGACCCTGTCTCCTAACATGGCCTGGATGGCAACGACCCCGGCTCTTCTGGCCCTGGCCGCCGCCACCACCCTGGAGATACTGATTTACTTCGTGCCCATTGTTGACAACCTCATGGATGCCGTGGAGCTGCCAGCAGCGGCGATCGCGGGTACCGTCCTCACCGCTGCCGTCACAGGCGGCGACATGAACCCCTTTTTGCAGTGGAGTCTGGCGCTAATTGCCGGCGGTGGCATCGCCTCCAGCACCCAGGCGTTTACCGGGCTGGCTCGCTTGGCGTCAACGGCAGCGGCAGGGCCAGTGGGCAATATCGCCGTTTCTACCGGCGAGTTGGCCAGCTCAACCATCCTTTCGGTACTGGCGATCGCGGTACCAATTCTGGTACTGATCGTAGTAGGCGCGTTGCTGTACCTGGCCTTTCGACAGCGAGGCCGCAAACGACGGCGGATTTCCTAACCTCTATTCCCCGGCTTCAGACAGCTCGCCTAACGTCAGCCCACACCGACATTGCCTCGAGCTATGGCAAAGAAAAATACCATTACCCACGTCAAAAAAGCCTTCAAACATCAGTTCGACGCTATGGTGCCGCTGATTCTATCCGAGTGGCCCCAGCTGACCGAAGAAAATCTGCTGGATACAGCGGGAGATCTGGAGCGGGCTGTAGACTACATCAGCGATGAAATAGGCTCTACCAAAACCCGCATTCGCCGCCATCTCGATGAACTGGCCAGCCTGATTGAGCCCACTAGTACGGATTCAACGTCAGGTGCCAACGGCAAAGCTGCTGCGCTGGTCAGCAAGATTCAGGACGCGGTGCCTGATAACGTTGGTCAGTTCATAGAGGACAATCTACCCGCCACCAACTCAACCTCAGAGAACGGGATATCGGCCAAAATTAGCAGCGCTCTAGAGGAAACTGTACCCGCCACGGTTGACCAACTGCTGAACGATCTGGAGTCTCGCACCGAGCGTCTAATTGCCGAACTGAAGGCCGAAATGCTGCCCGAGCTAGAGAAAAAAGCCCGCAGCAATCTGGGCACCAGCCTGCTAATTGCCCTGGGGCTGGGTTTCATTTTGGGTCTGCGTTTGGGAGGCAAGCGTGACTAGCTCAACCTCCACCTGGGATCAAATCGAAGACTACGTTCGACGGGTGCTGCGCCTGGGTTCTGTGCTGGTCGATATCCACCTGGATGTCGCCATGCAGGAGGCCAACTACGAAAAGCAGCGGCTGCTGGGCGGCTTCGTCATGCTGGCGATCGGAGTTGGCATGCTGGCCACGGCGGGGGTGCTGGCGGAGGTAGCCGGCGTGGTTTGGGTGCATGTGCTGGGGCTGTCGTGGCTGCAGGCCCTTGGCGCTGTGGCCGGGGGCAATCTGGTGCTGGGGTTAGGGTTTTTGAGTTCGGCCAGAGCCCAACTTAGCGGCCCAGTGATGACCCAAACCCAGGCGCGGCTGACGCGATCGATCGCGCTGCTGAAGGCTAAAGAAGAGTAAGGTCTGCACCGAACTCGGTCGCTTCTGGGTTGGTTCTTGGTGCGTTCCGATCGCTTGCTGGACAAGGGTTTGCACCTACCAGCTGGGCAGCATGGTCGGGCGACGCCGGGGAAAATTCTACTATTGCATCGCTCCAGGGTTGACAAAGGCGATCGCTCCCCTAGCCAATGTCAACTGCTCTAGTTCACCATCTTTTGCAGCAATCCCAGCACCTGCTCCATACTGTCCCGTAGAGACATCATCTCCCGCTCGATCGCATCAAGTCGTTCTAACACGTCATTGCGGTTAGTGCTTGGCATCCCAGTCTTATGGCTGGCAGAAGACTCGGTTGCTTCATTCAGTTTTGTCGCCAGAGCTTCCCAGCTATTGGCCTTAATGTCGAAATGAGCCTTAGCCGCTTTGAGCGTTTTAAATTTCTGCTTCAAACCCGGCACACGGTAAGTGGCTGAAGCCGCTCTCTGCGCCTGGGCCAGATCTTCCTCGACCATCTCAACCACTTCATCAATCAGCCGGTCGTGGTTCTGGGCCATCTGCGCCGCCGCACCCAGGATGCGGGAGGTCGCTTTAATCTGTGTGTCCGTTTCCTGCCGCAATTCTTCGGCAATGCCGCGCAGGCGATCGCCTAGGGTTGCAGGTTGTGAAGCCGAAACAATCGAGCCTGAATCCTTGCCCATGGGTAACCGTTCCTTACTCCGCCAGAATTTCTCTTACAGCAACCCATATGCGCTGAAACTTTTGCAGCATCCCCACAGGATTATTTGCGGCCTCACCATCGACTGAATCTACCAGTCTTTGGATCCGATCCATCCGAGTTGCGACTTCTTCCAGGCTCTGAATAGCCTGATCTTTCTTAGTCAGCGACTCCCGGAGGACGATTGCCATCTCGCCAATTTCCTGCTTCAGACGCTCATTTTCCCGCTTGCGCCGAGTCTCCCAGCCTTTAATGCCGGCTTTGGAGCGCCGCTCGACTTTTAGCTCTTGCTCAATCTGCTTATACAGCGCCAGGTAGTTCTGGGATTCCTGCTGGGCCTCATTGTACTTGACCTCAAGCTCGCTGCTCCTGGCTTTCTCCTCGGTATACAGCGCGAGATACGAGCTGGCCTGCTCCTGGCTTTCCCGAAAGAGCACGATTGTCGATTGCAGCTTCTCCGATTGCTCCTCGTAGAGAACAATTGTCGATTGCAGCTTTTCCGATTGCTCCTGGTACCGCGTCTGGCTTTCTTCTAACTCTCGCGCTTTCTCGGCGATTTGATCCTTAGCTTCATCCCGCTGCGATCGCACATTGGCAAGAAGCTGCCTCAGTTCCCGGGACGATGTCGGCTCAGTCTGCCGCGCGTGCGGGTGTCGGTTTGCGTTGTCGTCGGATGAGGTACGCCTATCGGACCGCCGCATTCCCGTCATTTGCAGACCCCCTCTTAATCACAGCTGCACTAAATACTTCTTTTTGAGCATGCCCCTGTCCGGAGGTGAGAATTAAGCCCCAGCAAAAAGTTTTGATGAAGACCTTTAGAGCCTAGCGACTCAAACCTCAAAGGCCGTTTGGGTAATTGGAACGTGGTTAGGCTGACTCGCCACGTCTTGCAACCATCGCTGAATATTAGGAAAGCGCGTTAAATCAAAGCCGCCCTCGTGAGCGACATGGGTGTAGGCGTAGAGGGCGATGTCTGCGATCGTGTAGCGGTCTTCAACAAAGTACTGGTGGTTGGCCAAATGCTGCTCCATCACCCCCAACGCCTCGTAGCCCTGCTCTTGCTTATAGGGCAAGGCCGTTTTCTGGTAGGTATTGAGTTCGGGCACGTGGCAAAGCCAGAACCGGGGCGTGGCGATGTTGGGTTCGTGGCTGTACTGCTCAAAAAACAGCCAGCTCAGCACCTGGGTTTGGGCGAGTTTGCTCTCTGGCCAAAAAGCCGTTCCCTGGGCCAGGTAAAACAGGATGGCATTCGACTCGGCCAGGTAGTGACCGGGTTCGATTTCTAGCAGAGGAATACGACCGTTCGGGTTTTTGGTCAAAAAGTCGGGGGTACGGGTTTCGCCTTTGAGAATGTCGAGCTCAATGTACTCAAAAGGAATCGACAACTGGGAGAGCAGCAGTCTGACCTTGTAACCGTTGCCCGAGGGCAGGTAGTCGTAAAGGCGATACATCAGCGAATGACCTGAATGTCTATACCGAGATCAAGTTTGGCCCAGGCGGTATCTGCGGTTATGACCGGACACTGGGTTTGCAAGCCCAAAGCCAAACAGGCGCGATCGCCCAGCGACAACCCCAAATGCCGAGTTGCAGACCGCAGATAACCCGCTACCACTCCCTGCCTCTCATCAAATGGAATCACGGTTAGGTTCAAAACGGCCAAGACCTCCTGAACCTCTCCTTCAGGCATCCCCTGGTCAGCCAACTTCGCTACTAGCTCACTGGCGTTTACCGCACTCACTAACGATTTAGGCAGCAACTCCGCCACTACATCCTGTCCCGGCTCCTGATTGACCAGTGCCTAAAGGGCTGACGCATCCAAAACAACCTTACTCACGTGATGCTTCAGCCTTGCGGTCGGCAATTAGCTCATCGACCAGAGACTTACCTTCTGGGACGTACCTGCGCACCATGGACTGTATTCTGGCAAGAGGGCTCTGTTCAGCACATTCTGCTTTGTTCACATCTGAAGCTCTGGCCGGTAGACCGCCTATTAACTCAGCCTGGGGCATTAGCAGCACTATCACCTGCACATCCGCACCTTCGGGGCATTCCGGCGCGACCAGCTCAATCTTGCCACCAGCCCCTACCTTAACCGTCTGTTGTAGCGCCTGCAGCATGCTCTACTCCCCAAAAGCCTATTCCTAGAATAGCGAAAGGATAAAAATGATGAGTGACAGATCAAATAGAGGCTTGAGAGGATTTAGAGCAGCGACCTTGATCGGCATCAATTTTCCAATCCACACACAGTTGTTGGAAGAAGGCCAGAGATATAACAGGTAGACAGCCCTAATCTTGCTGAGTGGAAAACTGGCGCGCGCCGATCGCCGCCAGAACCGCCGCTACTAGCACCAAGATGGGCACAGTAAACCAGGGAAACTCGGCCAGAGGCTGGTAGGCCGCCGCCCGCAGACCGATGGTGGTGTAGGTGAGCGGCAGCAGGTAGACAATCGCCTTCAGCGCCACGGGCAACGTTGCCGGATCAAAGAACGTGCCGCCCAAAAACGACATCGGCACGATCAAAAAGTTGTTGAACAGGCCGACGCTCTCCAGCGACTTGACGTTGAGGCCGACGATAACGCCCAGGCCCGCAAATACGGCGCAGTTGAGCACCACCAGCAGCAAAAACAGCGGGTTGATAAAGCTCCAGAACCGCCCGGTGAAGAGAATCGCCACCAGAATTACCGAGCCCGCCGTCATCATGCCGCGCACGATGCCCGCCAGCATTTTGCCCAGGTGCAGGGCCAGGGGGTGTACCGGGTAGAGCAGCATTTCTTCAAAGGTTTTGGTGAAAAGGCGATCGCCGCAAATTGAAAACGTGGTGCCGCCAAAGCTAATCACCATCGACGACAGGGCCACCATGCCCGGCAGAATAAACTCCAGGTAGTTGTCGCCCGCAGGGGGCGTCGTCACCTGGTCGATGGCGCTGCCCAGGCCCAGGCCAAAGGCCAGAATGTAGATCAATGGCGACACCAGCCCTGAGGCCGCCACCTGGGGAATGCGCACCCGCAAATCGAGCCAGTCGCCCCAAAACACGGTTAGCATGTCGGCCCAAAGGGTGCGCAGGGGTAGCGAGGCGACCTGCTGCTGGCGAGGGCGGGAGAGAATGTTAGTCAAGGCGGCTCCTGCAATGTTTCTTAATAGCCTGTTACTAGCTTACGCCCTGACTATCCCCAACGAAAGCAATCGCAGGGTATAGACGCAGAAACTGTATATATCCGTTGCGTTAAAGACACGAAAAGTTAGACAAGGTTGTGAGCTGATTCCCAGATTTTTAGCATAGAGGTATGCGGCGCGTTGCTCAGCAAATCGGCTGAGACCAGCCCCGATCTCTGGCGATTTAGACATACCACTGCACGTCTTCTCTGGGGAATGGTTGGCCGTATTGACTTTTTCGAGTACTCCTTCAAGGTGGCGACATGGTAGCGACGTCTGTAGTTCAGCAGTCTTCAAAACAGCGAGATCAGGAGCTAGTGCTCTGGCTCGACCAGCTGCGGCTCGAGGATGTGCCCATTGTGGGCGGCAAAAACGCCTCCCTGGGCGAAATGATTCAGCAGCTGACGCCCAAAGGGGTACGGGTGCCATCGGGGTTTGCCACCACCTCCTACGCCTACCGCTACTTCATTGAGAAAACCGGCCTCGATGCCCAGCTGCGGGAGGTGCTGGGGGGTTTCGATATTAACGATGTGACCGAGCTGAGGCGGCGGGGCAGAAAGGCGCGATCGCTGATTCTCAACGCCACCTTCCCCGACGACCTCAAGGCCGCCATTCTCGGGGCCTACCACCACATGTGCGAAACGGCGGGGCAGAACCTCTGCTTTGACGACGAGTCTTGCCTGGCCGACCACGCCTACACCGAGGTCGATGTGGCCGTGCGCTCCAGCGCCACCGCCGAAGATTTGCCCGACGCTAGCTTTGCCGGCCAGCAGGAAACCTACCTCAACGTCTACGGCGACCAGGCGGTGCTGATTGCCTGCAAGAAATGCTACGCCTCGCTGTTTACCGATCGCGCCATTTCCTACCGCACCACCAAAGACTTCGACCACTTTGAGGTGGCCCTCTCGGTCTGCGTGCAGCGCATGGTGCGCTCAGACCTGGCCACCTCTGGGGTGATGTTCTCCATCGATACCGAGACCGGCTTTCAAAACGCCGTGCTGATCACCGCCGCCTACGGCCTGGGCGAAAACGTGGTGCAGGGCAGCGTCAACCCCGACGAGTACGTGGTGTTTAAGCCCACCCTCAAGAGCGGTCACGCCCCCATTCTCAACAAGCGCCTGGGCACCAAGTCGCTGCGCATGGTGTACGACACCACCGGCACCGAGCTGACCAAAAACGAATCGGTGCCCCTGAGCGACCAGGCCCGCTTTGCCATTGACGACGACGACATTTTGCAGCTGGCCCACTGGGCCTGCACCATCGAAGACCACTACACCCAGCTGCGCGGGACCTACAGCCCCATGGACATCGAGTGGGCCAAGGATGGCCTCACGGGCGAGCTGTTCATCGTGCAGGCCCGGCCCGAAACGGTGCAGTCGCAAAAATCGGCGACCGAGCTGCGATCGTACATCTTAGACGTGCCCGAGGGGGCCGAACCCGTGGCCCGTGGCCGCGCCGTGGGCGATCTGATCGGCCAGGGAGAAGCCTGCGTCATTTTGGATATCTCAGAAATTGGGCAGTTTCGCCCCGGTGAAGTGCTGGTCACCGCCCGCACCGACCCCGACTGGGAGCCGATTATGAAGCAGGCGGGGGCGATCGTCACCGACCAGGGCGGGCGCACCTGCCACGCGGCGATCATCGCGCGGGAGCTGGGCATTCCCGCGATCGTCGGCTGCGACAACGCTACCGCCATCCTCACCACCGGAGAACCCGTCACCGTCACCTGTGCCGGGGGCGAAGAGGGGCTGATCTACCGAGGCGAGCTGCCCTACCGGGTCGAAACCACCAAAATTGACAGCCTACCCGAAACCCGCACCAAAATTATGATGAACGTGGGCAACCCCGAGCAGGCCTTTACCCTGGCTGCCCTGCCCAACGACGGCGTCGGCCTGGCGCGGCTGGAGTTCATCATTGCCAACCACATCCAGGTGCATCCCCTGGCGTTGCTCAACTTCAATCAGCTGGCCGACGGCGGCGAAAAGCGCCAAATTCAAAAGCTCACCGCCCTCTACGAGCACAAACCCGACTACTTCATCGACAAGCTGGCCCAGGGAGTCGGCACCCTGGCCGCCGCCTTCTACCCCAAACCCGTGGTGGTGCGGCTGGCCGACTTTAAGAGCAACGAGTATGCCCACCTGCTGGGGGGCAGCACCTTTGAACCCCACGAAGAAAACCCGATGCTGGGCTGGCGCGGTGCCTCCCGCTACTACGACGAGCGTTACCGCGACGGCTTTGCCCTGGAGTGCCACGCCCTCAAGCGCGTGCGCGACGACATGGGCCTGACCAATGTCATTCTCATGGTGCCCTTCTGCCGCACCCCCGACGAGGGCCGCTGGGTGCTAGAAGAAATGGCCAAACACGGCCTGGTGCGCGGCGAAAACGGCCTGCAGGTCTACGTCATGTGCGAACTGCCCAACAACGTGATTTTGGCCGACGAGTTTAGCCAGGTGTTTGACGGGTTCTCCATTGGCTCCAATGACCTGACCCAGCTGACGCTAGGGCTCGATCGCGACTCGTCGCTGGTGGCGCACCTGTTTGATGAGCGCAGCCCTGGGGTGAAGCGGATGGTGCAGATGGCCATTCAAACCGCCAAAGAGAACAACCGTAAAATCGGCATCTGCGGCCAGGGGCCCAGCGACTACCCCGAGTTTGCCCGCTTTTTGGTGGAGCAGGGGATTGACTCCATTAGCCTCAACCCCGACACGGTGATCAAAACCCGCCTGGAGATTGCCGATATGGAGCAGCAGATGGGGTGATGGGCTGCAGACTTCCAGGGTTGTGGAAGCTCCCCCAGGGGCGTAGCGTGCTACGCCCCTACGGATCGGGTGCGACTAGCGCTGCGATCGCAGCCCCCGGCGGCGGGTCATCACGGCGATGTACTCGCCGCTGCGCCCGGTGGGAATGGGGTCTGACCAGGCGACTCTGTCGCTGTAGCCCAGCGCCACCAGTTGGCCAATGGCATCGGCGATTGCGCCGTAGTCGCCCAGCAGAATGTGCCGCAGGGTTTCTTGACGGTAGGTGGGCAGACTGAACGGTACGGGGGACTCATCCCCCGAGGTGGGTTCTAAAAACATACGGGTCTCCGTTTTCGCTAAAGAAAACGGGGAACTATCCAGATCCCTCTTTGTTCTCTATGCCGTGAAGCCCAGAGATGTGGTGAAGCAAGAGACGGAACTACAATGATTCCAGTCAGTGCGACACGAAGTCGCACGTTTTGAGTGAAGTTGAATCGTTCAACTTCCCAACCAGTGTCCAGGTTGGTCCCCAAT
>PYGV01000466.1 GCA_003022385.1 filamentous cyanobacterium CCP3
CCCCAGCAACAGCAACAGCGCCAGAGACACCGAACGCAGCACCCAATCGGGCAGAATCCAGCCAGGCAGAGCCAGCCGACCGCGACGCAGCCGCCACGGCTGGCGCCTCTGACGAAGCCATGCTGCTAGAGGGTGCAGACGCACCTGCTGCTGACACATCCGCTAGTGACGAAGAGCAGACCGCCCCAGACGAGGCTGTAAGCCACGCAGCGCCTGAGCACGACAGCGCCACAGCCAGTGAACCTGACGGCGCGGTCCCCAATTTTCGGCCGATTGCCCCCGGTGGGTCATCGCGGTTGCCTCAGATCGAAGTCATTCAGACCTTTGTGCCCCGGCGCGACGAGTCAGAGCTGCACGAGCGACTGCGGGCCGTGGTACAGGGCGGTATGCGGGAGTAATTCCGGGAGACAACCCGTCAGCGGCAGCGTAGCCAGGGTGTCTAAATGGCGTATACTAAACCATAGTACACACGACCTACATCCATGGTTCAATACACCCTGGCCCAGAGCCCAGACGTTGTTCTTACGGTAACCGGCAAAGACTCTCGCAAGTCCCGCGAAAAGGCGCTTGACCAGCTCATGGCCATGCTGGATGAGGGCACTTTGCCAACCGCATTAGCCGATGGCTTTAGCGCCGAACAGCTGGTCGAAGTCCAAACCCCTACTACCTCCGTCGCCGTGCAGCAGCAAGAAGATTCCGTCGTAGAGGCTATCCAGGTGCTCAACCAGTTGGCCAGCCTCAAAGTGAAGGTGCAGGCCAGCCGGGACGAAGCGCTGGAGGTGCGACAGCTGGTCGATCTGCTGTTTACCGATGAGCCTATGAGTGAAGAGCAGCTCACCGAGCTGAAAGACGGCTTTAAGGTGCTCAAGTCATTTGCCCAGAGCAACCTGCGCTTCAAAGAAGCTCGCGCCCAGGCCGAGGAGGCCCGACAAATTCTCGACCAGGCGCTGGACAATTAGTCGATAGACACATCTGCACACTGCGGGACGGCTACCAGGTGGACAGTACCTCTCTGCCCCCTATTATTTTTATTTGAGTACAATAAAAACAGCGCTCTCCCACAGGTTCAAGCACTATGTCAGTCTGTAATTTTTTCACTCGTGGCGTTGCTGAGCGTCTGGCGATCGCAGTCCTGGTCTGTTTCCTTTGTCTTACCTCTACTCTGTGCGCCCCCGCCTACGCTTCGGAGTCAGCCGATACCAAACGCTATATTGCTGCCGATGGCACCGATCTAACTGCCGTAGCACAGTGTTTGCCGCGAGAACTCAGTCAGGGCAACTTGGCACGCGCCTTAGAAGAATCCAAGAATGACTTTTTACAAAAAGTCTTTGACGTTAAAGATAACTACAGCGACTATAAGCTGGGCGCAAGCGAAACCAAGTATCTAGCATGCTTGGAAAGCAAGGGGTTTGTATCCCAGGTAAAACGTTAAGCAACAGCTCCAGCCAGAGGCACCTGGGTTAGGACGTCAATGAAAGCTGAAAGCGCTCAAACGTTTGAACGCTTGCTTCACAGAAGCCTTAACCCGCTTGGCTACAGCTATAGTTGCTGCGATATCACTCATTGTTGATTGATACCTCACCTGTGCACAGCTCCTGCACAAGTGTTGCGGTGTTGCGCATGGCCGCGTTAGTTAAGTGGCAGATCCCGATGGGTAAAGGGCTTGGCCTCGCTGCCGCTGTAGGTGGTCGAAACGTGGCCATGGCCCACCAGCTGGTACTTGTAGGTCACCAACCCCTCCAAACCCACGGGACCACGGGGCGGCATTTTTTGGGTACTGATGCCCACCTCAGCTCCAAAGCCGTAGCGAAAGCCGTCGGCAAAGCGGGTCGAGCAGTTGTGGTAGACGCCAGCAGCGTCCACGCGGTCCATAAAGTAGGCGGCGGTGGCGGGGTTGCGGGTGACGATCGCCTCCGTGTGGCGCGACCCGTAGGTGTTGATATGGGCGATCGCACCCTCCACCGACTCCACCACCTTGATCGCAAGAATCAGGTCGCTGTACTCCGTGCTCCAGTCTTCCTCGGTGGTTGGCACCAGATAGGGCACGATAGCGCGGGCCTGCTCGTCGCCCCGCAGCTCGACCTGGGCCTCCCGCAGAGTGGTCATCAGGGTTGGCAGAGCTTCAGCAGCAATGTCCTGATGAATTAGTAGGGTTTCGATCGCGTTACAGGCCGAGGGATAGGCGGTTTTGGCATCGATCGCAATGGCGATCGCCTGCTCCAGATCGGCCTCGCGATCGACATACAGGTGGCAAATGCCGTCGGCGTGGCCCAGCACCGGAATGCGGGTGTTCTCCTGTACGAACCGGACAAAGGCATTGGAGCCGCGCGGGATGATCAAATCGACGTAGCCATCCAGGTCGAGCAGGGCGCGGGTTTCTTCGCGGGTGGTCAGCAGCTGTACTGCCGCCGGGTCTACCCCCGCCTGCTCTAGCCCCTGCTTAATCGCCTGCACCAGCGCAATGCAGGAGCCGATCGCCTCTTTGCCCCCCTTGAGAATGACCGCGTTGCCCGACTTGATCGCCAGGGCCGAAATTTGCACAACGGCGTCGGGGCGCGACTCAAAAATCACCCCCAGCACGCCCAGGGGCACCGTCAACCGCTTTAGAACCAGCCCTTCGTCGAGCTCGCGGTGCAGCTGCACCGTGCCAATTGGGTCGTTTAGACGAGCGACGTCGCGCACTCCGGCGATCGCCCCGGCCAGCTTCACCCGATCGAGCTTTAGACGACCGTAGAGCGGCTTGGCCAGGTTATTGGCCTCTGCTGCCTCACAGTCGGCCTGATTCGCCATCACAATATCGCTGGCGCGGGCTTCTAGAGCAGCGGCGACCGCTTCGATGGTGCGATTTTTGTCGTCAGCAGAGAGGCTGGCCAGGGTTTGAGCCGCCTGGCGACTGGCA
>PYGV01000135.1 GCA_003022385.1 filamentous cyanobacterium CCP3
GAGTGAGGGACACAGCCCCCAGCGGCGACGTGCTTTCGCCCTGCTGGCTGGTTTGCTGATGACGATGGAAGGGCTAACGCTAGTGGAGTCTCGCCTGGCGCTGATCAACCTCTACGGGCTGGTGCTGGGGCTGCTGGGGCAGTGGGCGTGGATCAGGGCGGGGCGATCGCCGCATCCTTCCTGCTGGCGCTGGCTAGCGGGGCTTGCTCTCGGGGCCGCCACCAGCGTCAAGTGGAACTGGGCCGGACTCTGGCTGGGCCTGCTGCTGTGGGACCTGACCTCCCCAATTCAAAATCCAAAACCCAAAATCCAAAGTTTCAGCCGGTTGCGCTACCTCGGCCTGGTGCCCCTGGCGACCTATGTTGTACTTTGGCTGCCGCACCTGACGATGACGGGCGAATCGTTCGAAGAGGTTCACCGGCAGCTGTGGTTTACCCATCAGTCGATTGCAGCAAACACGGGCCACGCCTACTGTTCGCCCTGGTACAGCTGGCCGATCATGGCGCGCCCGGTGGCCTACTTTTTTGAGCGATCGGGCCAGGGCAGCGAGGCGATCGCCACCACCATCCACGCTATGGGCAACCCGGTGCTGTGGTGGCTCTCAACGGCGGCGGTGCTGGCGCTGGCCTTGGGCTGGCTGGCTCGACGAGTCCCCGTAGGGGCGCAGCAGGCTGCGCCCCTACCAACCCACACCGTAGTGCCGTTTATTTTGCTCAACTACCTGACTAACTGGCTGCCCTGGGCGCTGGTCAGCCGCTGCACATTTCTCTACCACGCGATGGGAATGGTGGCCGTCAGCGCCCTGGGGCTGGCCTGGCTGATGGCTCAGTGGTGGCAAAACCCTCGCGATCGCCCCCTGGCCCTGCTGCTGCTGGGCGCGATCGCCCTCAGCTTCTGGTTCTGGCTGCCGCTGTACCTGGGGCTGCCCCTCTCGCCCGCATCGCTCCACCGCCGCTGGCTGCTGCCGGGGTGGATTTAGCCGTTTGCCCAGTCGCCTCAATACCCGTGCTCTGCCAAAAATTCGAGCGAGAGACCGTCGACTCCAGGTGCGTTCTCCTTTCCTCCCATAAATTTCTCCACGTACTTGCCCAGCACGTCGCCCTCCAGGTTCACGGCCTGGCCAGGTCGCAGGTATTGCAGCGTCGTCTCGCGGTAGGTAACGGGGATCACGGCGACGGCGAACCAGTTGCCGCTGGGGCTACAGTCGGCCACCGTCAGGCTAATGCCATTCACCGCGATGCTGCCTTTAGGGACGATGTAGCGGGCCACCCGGCGATCGCCCACCGTAAAGCTCAGCTTCCACGAATCTTCGGTGGCAACCGCCGCTTCCAGATGGCCCTGCCCGTCGATGTGGCCCGTGACAAAGTGGCCGCCAATCTTGCTACCCACCCGCAGCGACGACTCCAGATTGACCCGGCTGCCTTCGGGAAGCCGCCCTAAACTGGTGCGATCGAGGGTTTCGGGCGAGACCGCCGCCACAAAGCCATCGGCTAAAATCGTCTCCACCGTCAGGCAAATGCCGTCTACGGCAATGCTGTCGCCCAGCTCTACGTCGGTTAGGGCCGGGGGCAGGGTCGCGGGTTCCCAGCGAATATAGGCCTGGGTGTCGCCCTTGTGAAAGAGCGTGCCCTGCGCTTGAATCAATCCGGTAAACATGGCCGTAACCTTAAGGAAATTCTTAGGGAAATTGCAGACGACCTGGGGCGCGATCGGGGCATACTTAAAGCAATAATTTTTTTCTTTAGCGTATCCCAGATTCAATCAGCTAATAGCTAAGCTTTAGATAGACTAGACAAGCACCGTCAAACCGATAGCTGCTTTAAGATTGCTCCTTTTTGCTCCTGTCGAACTGCCGCTAATAGTCTGGTACCCGATCGGCCCGGTACACTGGTAGGGGTATCGCGTCCAGGCTGACACAAACGCTAGAGCACGCCAGTCAACGGATCCAAGAGGCCAAGCCAATGATTGAAATGAGAGTCGCCGGGATTGCCCTAGATGCGATGTCGCGAACTCCGGTGATTTTGCTCAGGGACACCACCGATCGCCGTCAGGTGCCGATTTACATCAGCCGTGAGCAGGCCAACTCCATTATCGCAGTCCTCGAAAACCAGCCCGCTCCCCGTCCCCTCACCCACGACCTGTTTGTCAACCTGCTCGACGAGTGGGATATGACCCTGGAGCGGGTCGTGATTCACTCGCTGCAAGACAATACCTACTACGCCCTGCTCACCCTCTCCAAGGGCGAAATTCGGCGCGAGCTAGACTCTCGCCCCAGCGACGCGATCGCGATCGCCCTCCGCCTCGACGCCCCCATCTGGGTCATGGAGGAAGTGATCGCCGAGGCATCTATCCCCGTCGACACTGATGCCGATGAGGCCGAAAAGAAGGCATTCCAGGCGTTTTTGGCCAATATCAACCCCTCTGACTTCAGCCACCGGGGCAAGTCTTCTACCAGCAACGACACCCTGGAGAGTTCTGACTCCTAGGGCATGCACTACCGCCGGTTTGGCCGCACGAATTTCAAGCTTTCGGTGCTCTCCCTCGGCACAATGCGCGCCTTAGACTCTGAGGAGATTTTCTGCGACACCCTTAGCGCCGGATTAGCGCTGGGCATTAACCACATCGAAACTGCCCAGGGCTACGGCACCAGCGAGCGCTGGCTGGGGAACTTTCTCCACACAGCGGCGGTGCCCAACGACCTGGTGATCACCACCAAAATTCCGCCTCAGCCCGATGCCGCCACGATGGCCCAGCGTCTGGAGGAGTCTTTCGAGCGACTGGGCCTCGACTACATCCACTGTCTCGCCATCCACGGCCTCAACACCCCCGAGCACCTGGAGTGGATTAAGGTCTCTGAAGGCTGTATGGCCGCGGTGCGCCAGTTTCAGGCTGCGGGCAGACTTGGTTTTGTTGGGTTTTCGACCCACGGCAGTCGGGAGGTGATTGAGGGGGCGATCGCCACCAACCAGTTCGATTTTATCAACCTGCACTACTACTATTTCTTTCAGCGCCACGCCCCGGTGCTCGACTTGGCTACCGAGCGAGACATGGGCATTTTTATCATCTCCCCCGGCGACAAGGGCGGCATGCTTTACACCCCCCCAGACCTGCTGAGGGAACTCTGCGCCCCGTTCACCCCGCTGGAACTCACCTACCGCTGGCTGCTGGCCGACCCGCGCATCACCACCCTCAGTACCGGCCCCGCTATCCCCCAAGAACTTGACCCGTTGGCAGCTCTGGGCGATCGCACCCAGCCCCTCACCGCCGCCGAACTCGCCGTCCTGGAACGGCTCTCGACCCAGGAATTGGCCGCATTGGGGAGCGATCGCTGCGCCCAGTGCTACGCCTGCCTCCCCTGCCCGGAGGCCATTCACATTCCCGAGGTGCTGCGGCTGCGGAATCTGGCGGTGGCCTACGACATGCAGCCTTTTGGCGAGTATCGCTACCGCATGTTCGAGAACGCTGGCCACTGGTTCCCCGGTCGCAAGGCCAATCGCTGCACCGACTGCGGCGACTGCCTGCCCCGCTGCCCCGAAAAGCTCGATATTCCCACCCTCCTGCGCGACACCCACGATCGCCTGCAAGGCCCCGCCCGCCGCCGCCTCTGGGGCGACTAGGGCAGTGTCAAGCTTAATGTTTAGGGTTCCGTAGGACGCATAACGCTAAGGCGAGGCTCCGCCAACGCGCAGCAATGCACCGCAGAGAAACTCAGTACAGCTAAAATCCTCAATTTCATTCTTGATCGAGCATTGGGAGTTTCTTGTGCAGCAAGTTGCCGCCGTATTCAGGGAGGGTAGCGATGGATAGCCCCATCACCATCGAACCAGCGAAACCTAAAGACGCTCAAGCCCTGCTCGAAATTCATGCGGCAGCGGTGCACCAGACAGCGGCCTCCTCCTACGCCCAAGAGATTTTAGACAACTGGGCGCGGCGACCCATCACGAGCGATCGCGTCGAGCGGGTCAAACAGCGATGGATTGGGAACCCCGACCACCGCATCGTGGTAGCAAAGCAGGGTAGCCACGTTGTTGGGTTCGGCTTTATTGATAGCGACAGCCAATTGCAGGGGCTGTACGTGCATCCCGACTACGGTCGTCGTGGTATTGGTACCAAACTGCTCGCGGCTTTAGAGCAAGCGGCTATTGCGATGGGCTTAAAACATCTCCAGGCAGATGCCTCCCTCAATGCTGAGGGGTTTTATCGCAAACAGGGCTTCGACATCATTGAGCGGGGTGTGCATCGGCTGGCCTCTGGTCAAGCAATAGCCTGCATTAAGATGCGCAAGCTCCTGACAAATCACGAGCAGTAGAACGTCGGTTGCTATACTAGCGGAGTGGCATTTTTGGCATTACCCAGGGAATTGCTGCTGGGCAGGAGCGGTCGGTTTAGACCCTCAATGTTCCTACCGCCGAGAAAATGCCTACCCTATAGCCAGGGCATTCACCCCCCAGCCATTCACCTCCTAGCCATTCACTTGGGCCAAAGACACCGTGGAAGAACAAAAGCAACCCTCCGAAGTCATTACTCTCCTCTCTAGCCGCGAGCTAGAGAAAATGCGCAAGGCCTGTCAGCTTGCCGCTAAGCTGCTCGACTACCTGACGCCCTACGTTAAACCCGGCGTTAGCACCCAAGAACTCAACGATATTGCTGAAGCCTGGACCCAAAAGCACGGCGCTAAGAGTGCTCCCCTGGGCTATGCCGGTACCGTGATGCCCTTCCCTCGCTCCATCTGCACCAGCATCAACGAGGTCATCTGCCACGGCATTCCCAACACCGAAGACGTGCTGCGCGACGGCGACATTATCAACATCGACGTTACCCCCATTCTCGACGGCTACCATGGCGACACCAGCCGCACCTTTTTAGTGGGTGAGCCTTCGCCCATCGCTCGTCGCCTGGTTGAGGTCACTGAAGAAGCGATGTGGCGAGGCATTCGCGCTGTTAAACCTGGGGCACGGGTAGGTGACATTGGCGCTGCTATTCAAGAATACGCCGAGGGCGAAGGCTTTTCCGTGGTGCGCGACTTCGTTGGCCACGGTGTACACCGCATTTTCCACGCCGCACCGCAGATTCCCCACTACGGTGAAAAGGGCAAGGGCAAAAAACTGCGCCCCGGTATGGTGTTCACCATCGAGCCAATGATTAATATTGGCAGTTACGAGGCCGAAATTTTGGTGGACGGCTGGACGGCGATCACCGTCGATCGCCAGCTTTCGGCCCAGTTTGAGCACACCGTAGCCGTGACCAAAGACGGCGTTGACGTGCTGACGCTGTCGCCCGCCAAGGTACTGGCCTAGCGATCGCGGTTTCTGAAGTCTAAAAGTAGCCCGTGGCTTTCCCTCCAGAGAAGCTGTAGAAATGGCTCTGTTCAGTCACCGGCTATTCTGTGTTGCCGTCAACCGTGAGCCGCACAGTGGTGTCGAGGGCAGCTTGAATTCGCTGCCAGCCTGCAGGCGAGCTAAAGTCGATGCCCATAAAGGTGCTGCTAGACTTGGTTCGCGGCATTAGATAGACTACCCCCGCCACCAAAACAGCGCTAATAGCCGGAATATCTCTGTCTGGTGGAAAAGACTCTTTTCCCTCCAAAAACTTCAGGCTGTCCAGGGCAAATCTGTCGCGCACATTGGCGATGAATCACCACGGGCCGTAAACCTCGCTCGGCATCATTGTGGTCAGGATTAACTTCCGGATTCGTGAGAAACGTAAACCAGTCTGACCAATGCCTGTGAAACCGGTTGCTCAAGGCTTGGGAATCAGCGACCCACCGACCGTTGAGAAGATGCTCCAGCACGTCGGCTAACTCCGCTTCAAGGATGGGCCTGAGGGCTTGGAGTTCAGCCCGACTGAGCCGCTCGTGATGATAGTCCCGATGAGCTTGCCGAGCGGTATGGATAATGGGGAAGATTCGGTGGGCGAACTCCCGATGCTGGGGGAAGCGAGAGGTGGTTAACGCCTTTGTCTGAGGCCGCAGGGTTTATGACCGGGCAAATAATTGTCATCGACGGTGGCATGACCCGAAAAATGATTTACGAAGAGTAAGCGCCCGGCCCAGCGACAGCTAAAGTGATAGCTCACCGTCCTAGAGAGGGAACCTCCCGTGACCCACGCGACTTCAGCCCAGCCGGTATTTAATGTGCCTGGCCCGCGCCCCTTCCCGCTCGTGGGCCGCGCCTTCAACAGCCTGCGCTTCGCTCAAGATTCAATTGGCTATACCCGTGGGCTGTTTCATACCTACGGCCACCTGGTTGCTCTGGCTGCGGGCGGTGGCACTCGCCTGTATTCTCCCCGCGAGACCTGCCCGGCGACGGTGTTTGCCTGTGGCCCCGATCTGGTGCGCCAGGTGACGACCCAGCACGAGGTTTATTTCAAACACCCCTTGACTGGGCCGCTCTACCGCTGGCGGCAGAGCTCAGAGCGGGCGAAACCCCTCAATCACTTTTTGGTAGGGCTGTTTGGGGTCAACTCAGCGGCGCATTTGCAGCAGCGAAGACTCATGCTGCCAGCCTTCCACAGCCAGCGCCTAGAGACCTACGCCAAGGATATGGTGGCGATCGCAGAGGACCAGCTCAACCAGCTTCGGGTTGGCGAAATTAACGAAATGGCGGCCTGGTTGCGTCAGCTGACCCTCCGCATTGTAACTAAGTCACTGTTTGGAGAAGATATTGGCCCCGAGGGCGAGAGCACGGGACACATTATTCAGGCGGCGCTGAGTCAGCAGGGCAACCTGTGGATGAGGCTGCTGCCGCTAGATTGGCCAGGGCTGCCGTGGCACCGCTACTTAAATCTGGTGGCTAGCTACGAAGCCAGGATGCGGGGTTTAATTCAGGCCAAGCGACAGGGGGTGGGTGAGTCAACCGATGTGCTGTCCCTGCTGATGCAGGTGCGCGATCAAGACAGCGGGGTGCACCTGAGCGAAGACGAACTGCTGGGGCACGTGGGGGTTTTGTTTGTGGCTGGCCACGAAACCAGCGCCAACGCCCTGACCTGGACAATATTCTTGCTGTCGCAGCATCCACAGATTATGGCCGATCTGCTGGATGAATTAGAGGCCACCCTGCATGGCAACGCACCTACCCTCGAACAGCTCCCACGGCTGCCTCTGCTTGACAACGTAGTGAAGGAAAGCCTGCGAATCTTACCCCCCGTCCCCTGGAATGGGCGCGTCACCGCTCAGCCGACCGAGCTCGGCGGCTACGCGCTACCAACCGGAACCGAAGTGCTCGTCAGTATTTACCAGACTCATCAACTGCCCGAGCTGTATGCCGATCCGGCGGCCTTTAACCCCGCCCGGTGGGACAGCATTCACCCCGATGCCTATGCCTACAACCCCTTTAGTGCCGGGCCGCGTCTGTGCATTGGGGCCGGGTTTGCCATGCTGGAGATCAAAATTGTGCTGGCCATGCTCCTACAGCGCTATCGATTACAGTTTGTGGCTCAGCAGCCCGTCGATCGCGCTGGTGTAATCGTAATGACGCCCAGACATGGCTTGTCCTTGCGGGTCCATCCTCAAGATCGCGAGTTTCGCCAGGGGGTAGGGGAGGTGACAGGGAACGTGCGCGAGATGGTGACACTGCCCTAGGGCTAGATTAGTTACCGCGCGATCGTACCTGTCGTCTGCCCCTTTAGATTTTAAAAACCCGCCCTCTGGCATGCGCATACCAGAGGGCGGGGTGACTCAACTTTAACTTTGCCAAGGGGGACTACACCCCAGACGGTAACCGTTCCGTAAAGACCATTCATGTATATCTGAGACAGTTCAGACTTTGAGTGAACTCAAACTGTGGATGAATGCAGAAGCGGTGTTTGTCTAGAGACCACCTATAGCACTAGATCTGGTTAGCTTTGTTGAGGTTTTCCTCGCGCAGCTGGTCAAAGTTGACGGCGTCTTTGTCGAGGTTTTCTTCACGCAGCTGGTCGAAGTCAACTTTGTTGAGGTTTTCCTCGCGCAGCTGGTCGAAGTTGACGGCGTCTTTGTCGAGGTTTTCTTCACGCAGCTGGTCGAAGTCAACTTTGTTGAGGTTTTCCTCGCGCAGCTGGTCGAAGTTGATGGCGTCTTTGTCGAGGTTTTCTTCACGCAGCTGGTCGAAGTCAACTTTGTTGAGGTTTTCCTCGCGCAGCTCGCGGAAGTTAGAGGCAGCAAAGGCGGGGGAGACGGTAGCCGTGGCGATCGCAGCGGTCAGAATGAAGAGAACAGTGCGTTTCATAAATTCAGCTCCTTTGAAAAATAGGGGTGTGTTGAATGAATCAACTTAAGTCCTATAGTGCTGGGCGCAACTGAGAGACAACTGACCTCTATCTAAGCCATGCTTAAGCGTTGTCTGAGAAAACTGAGGACCGCTTGATAGTCGCCTGAGAACGCCGTCACCCCGCCTAGGGGCGCGCCATCTGTGCTGGTCAAAACCCGTTAAGCGCTGCCCCGACCGACCCCCAAATAGACTAGGGCGCTAGCTGCCCCAGCAGCGGCATCATCACCACCAGGTAGAGCGGTATCGCCACCGAAATCAGGCTGACGGCAAAGCGCGTATCGAGGCCATTTTCTTGGGTAAAAAACAGCGTCAGCAGGCTGGGCGGTAACGCGGCCCCCACCAGCACCGCCGCCCGCTCTACCCCATCCAGCCCAAAGGCCGTTACGGCTACCCAGCCCAGGCCCAGGCCGCCGCCAATCTTGGCGATCGCCACCAGCAGGTACAGCCAGCTGCCCGCCAGCTGCACCTCAAACTCCATACCCACGACCAGCAGCACCAGCAGCAAAAAGCTGCTGGCCACAATATCCAGCAGGCTCAGCACGACCCCGTGATCAAGGCCCAGGGCATTCATTACCAGCCCCAGCAAAATGGCCCAAAAGAACGGCGTCTGTGCCAGCCTGGTCGCCACTGCCCGCGGCGTTACCCCCGCCTGAGAAAACCAGGCCGAGAGGCTATACACCACCGTCAGCAGGTAGATGGCCTGGGCCAGATCAAACAGCACAATGCGGCTCAGCCCCACCTCCCCAAAGGCCAGCAGCATCAGCGGGTAGCCCACCGCACCGCCCTCAAAGGTGGGGAACGTGGTGATCAACGCACCGGCCCTGGCCCGCTCCCAGCCCAGCCAGCGCAGGCCGACCAAGGCCATGAGCGTCAGACCCAGCACCACCACCAGGGCCGACAGGGGCAAGTAGATCAGATCGGGGGTCAGGGTGGCCGTTGCCAGGGCTTTGAGAATGACCGCAGGCAGCACCAGCCGCGTGAGCAACAGGCCGATGGTTTTGGCCTCGCCTGGCCCCAGCACCCCGACCCGCTTGAGCCCGTAGCCCAGGCAGCAGACCAAAACCAGCGGCAGCAGTTGAAGCAGCATAGAGAAATCTCAATTTTGAATCCATCGCCATCGCCAGGATAGTGGAGATGTCGCCGGATTGCTGAGGCGATGGCCCTCCGCTCACCCGTAACCTACCGCACCCCCCTGGTTAGCCTAGGCGGTGGCAAGATCCAGCACAGCGTTGACCAGCGGTTCTATTTCAAAGGGCTTGCTGAAATGCCGCTGGTAGCCACTGGCCAGCGCCTGCTGCTGGTCAGCTTCGCGGGTATAGGCGGTAAGGGCGATCGCAGGTACCTGACCGCCCTGCTCTGGCGGCAGGGCGCGCACCTGCTTAATCAACGTGTAGCCATCCATACCGGGCATGCCAATGTCGCTGATCAGCACGTGGGGCTGATAGGTGCCTAAGGCGACCAAGGCCTCATCTGCCGAGGTGACCGACACCACCTCTGCCCCATACTGCGTCAGCATGACGGCCACTAGCTCGCTGGCGTCGGGGTCATCGTCCACGGCGAGCACCCGCAATCCAGCGAGATTGAGCTGGGGCGGTACGGCCGGGCTGACTGGCGCCATCTGCGAGAGGGTTTTGACCGTCGGCAGCCGCACGGTAAAGGTCGCCCCCAGCCCCTCACCGGGGCTGCTAGCGCTGATCGTACCGCCGTGGGCCTCAACCAGGTGGCGCACAATGGCGAGCCCCAGCCCCAGCCCGCCGTACTGGCGGGTAATCGAGACATCTTCTTGACGAAACGACTGAAAGAGATGGGGCAAAAAATCGGGATGAATGCCCTTGCCGGTATCGGTTACGGTGATTTGGGCCTGGTCATTGATCTGCTCTAGCCGCACCTCGACCAGCCCCCCCTGAGGCGTAAACTTGATGGCGTTCGACAGCAGGTTCCAGATAATTTGCTGCAGTCGGGCCGCATCGCCATGGACCTTGCCGCTCCCTGCCAAAACCGGGTTTAGCACAATTGACTTGGCCAGGGCAGCTGTCTTGACGGTCTCCAGCGCCGCGTCGATGACTGGGGCCAGATCGATGGGGGAATGGTCCAGGTGCAGCTTGCCGCGCAGAATTTTGGCGATGTCCAGCAGGTCATCGATCAGCTGGGTCTGCAGCTTGGCGTTGCGCTCAATGGTGTGCAGCGCCTTTTTAGTTTGAGCGTCGGTGAGTTTGTGGGTCTGCAACAGCTGCGACCAGCCCAGAATGGGGTTGAGAGGCGACCTGAGCTCGTGGGAAAGAATAGCCAAAAACTCGTCTTTGACGCGGTTGGCCCGTTCTGCTTCGGTACGAGCCAGCCGCTCGGCTTCGTAGAGCTGGACGCGCAGAATGGCCTGGGCGCACTGGCGGCTGAGCGCCAGGATAAAGTCTCGGTCGGCCTGGCTGAGCGGCCTCAGCTGCCTAAAGCTTAGGGATATACCCCCTACGGTGCGGCCCTCGGCCGCCAAAGGCAGCGACAGCCAGGCGCTAAAGTCGTAGCGGCTGTAGTAATCGGCCAGATGAGGGTAGCGCTCGGCCCGCTCGTCAGGGCTGCCCAGCCACACCGGCTGCCCCGTGCGCACCGCCTCGGCCAGGGGCGCTGGGGCATCGATCGCAAAGCGCTGCCAGGCGGCAATCAGATCGGCCCCCATATCGTAGCCTTCGGCCTTGACGATCTCCAGCTGCTTTTGGTCTGGGGTAACCAGAGCCACTATGGCGGCATCGGCATCCAGGGCCGCCTTGCTCTGTTCGACAATGACATCGACCAGCTGCTGCGGACTCAGCACTTCTGAGAGAGCAGCGGTCACGCTCTGGAGTCGGGCGGTGCGATCGGCGGCGGCTTCGGCCAGCTGTCGAGACTGCTGGGCGGCTTGATACAGGCCCGCGTTATCAATCGCCATAGCAATCCGCTGCGCCAGGTCATGGGCCAGGGCCAGGTCTGAGGCGGCGTAGCGGCGGTCTGACTCAGCAAATATAAATGAAATACTGCCCAGCCCGCGATCGCGAGCCTGTAGAGGCATCACGATACAAGATTTGAGGCCAAACTGGCGCAGCGCCGCTAGGTAGTCGGGGTCTTTGACCGCTGCAGCCATCATCTGATCGGTAATTTCAGGCACCAGCTGCGGCTGCCCCGTCTGAATTACCCGAGCAATGCCAAAATCTTGCTCCAGCCGACGGGGAAACCGTTGCGTGACCGCCCAGGCTCGCTCGACCTGAGCCGGGTCACAGTGGGCCACCGCCACCCGACTAATACTGTTGTCCGGGTTCAGCAGGTCAATGCTGCACCAGTCGGCAAAGTAAGGCACCGCTAAATCAGCGGCCCGCTGCAGCGTCTGCGCGTACTCCAGCGAAGACGACAGCACCGCGCTAACATCAGCTAAAAAAGCCGCCTGCATTTGCTTGGCCTCAGCCACAGCGTGGGCCGACTGCGCCTGTAACTGCTGTCGATAGGCTTCTTCGGCCTGCTTGCGATCGGTAATGTTGCAGAGGGCCGCCACCACGTGGGTAATTTGCCCGGCGGCGTCAAATAGGGGCGAGGCATTGACGGAGAGGATAGCGCGAGTGCCATCGTCCAGCCTAACGGTATGCTCCACCCCATAGACCGGCTGTCCGGTTCGCACGACCCGCGCAAAAGGCAGCTCATCCTCAGGAAAAGGCTGACCATCAACGGTACTAATCGCCCAGGTCACGTCGTTGTACGTGCGGTCGGCCAGGTGATTTTGGTCCAACCGCAGCAGATCTTCCGCCGCTCTGTTGGCCGCCACAATCTGCCCCACCGCATTGAGAATGATAATCCCATCGGGGATGGTCTCAAACACGCTGCTCAGCTGCGCTTCACCCTGACGCAGGGCGATCTGTCTGTCCGATGGGGGCAGGTCTAATGACTGGCCTTGCGAGTTCAAATTGGCTGAGGGGAGGCTGTTCAGGTGAACGTTCCTTTGGGTAATTCAGATAGCCACAAACCTGTGCAGCAGGGCGCGACCCACCGTGGAGCTTAACGAAGGCTATAACGACACCGAGCCAGCTACACCCGTTTGCCGTTTACCCTTGTTCGCACTGAATCAGACAGGGTAAGTAGACATCTATACAGTGACTTAATTAAAGAAGATTCTGTCCTAGGGAGAATCTTCCCTAGGAATGGTGCAGTGGCCCAAATTGTGCCCCTCACTCTGCCTAAAGCATTGAACCGTCTGTTGCCTCTCGGCATAAGACGGCTTTGAGCAGGTCAGCTGAGGACAGGCGATCGCCCCAACAGCCGGCTCAGCTATTGGCCATCTTGTGTAACAGGGCGAGTGACGGGATTCGAACCCGCGAATGGTGGAACCACAATCCACTGCCGTAACCACTTGGCTACACCCGCCATAATCGCGTTTTTTAATATAGCACCCAAGATGAGCCTCTAACCAGGAAACATTCAACTTTTTGGTCGCGGCTGGGTCAAGGTGTCAGACCTTACAATCTAGGCGAGCGGGTGGGGCGATCGATCGCCCCACCCGCTCCACCGCTGCTACCAACCCAGCGACTGGGGTGAGTCGGGCCGTCCTGCGGCTGTAAGTCTATGGTCCTCTGCCCATGCCGGTTTCAATTATCATTCCCACCTGGAACGAGGCCGCCTGCCTGGGCCGCACCCTGGGCGTGCTGCAAGGCCTCAACCCGCCGCCGCGCGAAATCGTGCTGGTCGACGGCGGCAGCAGCGATCGCACGGTAGCCATTGCCCGCGCCTGGGGCGATCGGCTGCCCCTAACGGTCATTCAGGCGACGGCAGCGGGGCGATCGGTGCAGATGAACCTGGGGGCGCAGGCGGCGCAGGGCAATATTCTGTGCTTTCTCCACGCCGATACCCTGGTGCCCGACGATCTGGTGAGCGTAGTCGAGAGCACCCTCGCCAACCCGGCGGTGGCCGGCGGCGGCTTTGTCTCGCTGATGGCAGGGCCAAAGGCGACCCGCTGGGGCATCTCGCTGCACAACGCGCTCAAAACCTACTACGCCCCGCTGCTGTTTCGGCCCCACCTATTCTTTGCGCGCGGGCTGCGGCTGCTGTTTGGCGACCAGGTCATGTTCTGCCGCCGCGCCGACTTCATCGCCTGCGGCGGCTTCGACCCCGCCCTGCCGATCATGGAAGA
>PYGV01000136.1 GCA_003022385.1 filamentous cyanobacterium CCP3
GTGAAACGCAGCTGCGGCGAAGATAGTGAGGGGGTTGCCCCTCGTCAAAATAGCTCGATGCCAGGTTCTTTTTCAAACTGCGCTACATCTTGATGATGTAGCGCAGTTTGCTGTTTAAAGCCTTGGCACCTGAGATTAGTTAGCGACGTTACAGATGCTCAACGCCCCGTATTGTTTTGTGCTGGGAAGGAGGCGTGATTAAAAAACTCCCCGCTGGTAATGGCGGGGAGACAGGAGGAGTGTTGAGGATGTCTGAGAGGAAGCTGTTGGGCTAACGAGCGTAGCGAACGCCGCGATAGGTCAGTTCTGCGGGTTGCTGTCGCTGAGCAACGGTGAACTGCTTGCGGACGTAGGGTCGGCCCATAAAAGTGGCGGTTTCGCCGGTGGGAACGGCATCAACGGAGATGGCAGGGGTTTCGTAGGATTGGCCGCGATAGGTAAGTTGCATAGCTGGGGCTCCTAGGTGATGGGGGTTTGTGCTCACAAATTCATCATCCTGTGAATTCTCTATTCACGAGGTGATTGAGGTATTGGCTGGGGCGTGATAATTCTGACGATGGACCGTGATTTGGATTCTCTTAACTATGGTTTCAGATCACGGATGACAGCGCGGTGATCGCTCGTTTCAGTTTCTAGCCTCGGCTAGCCTGGGTGCGATCGCGGCTGGGTTCGCCTTCTGCCACCGTCCGTACTATGTTGTAGAAGAAAAGGACGCTGCCCACCCCGATTTTGACCGTCTTCAGCCCTACGATAGACTCCTTCAATTCTGACCCTAGCATCGTTAGCTTTCGGCCCGCAGCTTTTCAGAATTGATCTGAAACTGGATAGTTGTGGACTTTTGTTTTCCAGGCATTTCCTGTGCCCCTACGATGTACCCTTCTTCCCGGAGTTCTTCTACTGTGCGCCAAAAAAGCTGGTTGTTTCGAGAGGTATTGCTACCGAGCAAATCTAGGTTCTTAAACAAGTAACGTTTAGAGATGTTGAGATACTGTCCATCCTCTGGTTTATCCCACCGCATGCGGCTTGCCAGGTAGGTTAGTAGCTTAAGTTTGTAGTTGTGCTGGGTGCTCCCCCCCAGCCGTTGACGAATATCGAGACTGCCAGCAAAGAGCACAGAGTCGCCAGTACCTGCTGGGCCATCAAAAAATTCTAGAGAAACCGTGTAGGCATCAGCCAGTTCGTAGGTATAGTCAGCGGCCTTGGCCAGGTCAAAATTGCGGGGGACGTTGTCGATTTCGTAGTCCTTGATGCGCAAAACGCTTTTGATGGTGACCTTAGCACCCAGGGTGTCTCCCTTCGGTAGAGATTGAGCAAAGACGAGCTCGGTGCGGTGGAGGGCTACCAGGTCTCGGTGGAGCTGCGATCGCAGTTTTGAGGCATACCCCCCGTCTTTAGTGCGTTTGTAGCCAAGCGCCTCTAGCAAATCGTTAGAGCGAAAAGAGACCATTGGCCCCTGCCCCTGCTGAGCCGCCAGGCGATATAGGTGGAGCACAATAGAGACTTGGCGAGGGTTGAGAAAGGTCAGCAGGGCGGCCATCAGCCGCTCCAAGCGGCGGTCTTGAATGGTTTCTAGCCCCTTACTGAGGCCAAACTCGTGACAGACCAATATATCTAGGCTGGCGTACTGGTCTTGCACCTCGGCCCACTCGTGAGCCGAAAGCCCTTCTAAAGGCACCCGCCGAGTCACTGCGACATCTGCCATGTCTTCAGCGTCAGCATCGACTCTCATTTCTAGGTAGTAGCCGTCTTCATCTGAGCGCAGAATGGGCAGCTGTACATCGGGGTTCTTAAAAGATGCCCCCGCCCGAGGCAGCACCATTAAGAATTGGCCATCAACAGCGAAGGTTTCTCCGTCTACAGAGGAAGTTTGGGACGTGCTCAAGGTGAGTTCCTATCGTGCTAGAGGTGGCATCAAGCCATCATTTTAGGTAAAGAATTGGAGGCTGAACACGTCTGTTAATGCTGGTTTGTGATCGGTTAGTTCGGCTTTACCTGTAACTTTGGCGTAGAATTTTGCGCTTTACCTGTAGCTTTGGCGTACTGGTTTACCTGTAACTTTCGCGTATGCCCCAATGGCTACCTGTAACTTTGGCGTACAAATTGACCTGTAACTTTCGCGTATGTTTTAGCGTCACCGAGCTTTGAAAGCTTTGCCGTGTCTACGTTCCACGGAATAGCCTGTAACTTTGGCGTACAAATTGACCTGTAACTTTCGCGTATGCCCCAATGGCTACCTGTAACTTTGGCGTACAAATTGACCTGTAACTTTCGCGTATGAATGGCCTCTTGGCGTTGCCAATGGGTCATTTTGGGCTATTGAGCAATGCAGAAACTAGTGTTAACCTTTGACGATATCGAGTTCAAAACGCTTGAACTAGTGGCTCGACCCAGGAGGTGTCGCGAAAACCAATAACTTTGATGGACCAACTAATGTAGAGCCAGATTGCCTAAATGTCAGCGTTTTGCGCTGATGTGCGGAAATGATTGCCAAGTGGCCAGGCTGACCCCCTGGTAGAAATTGCAATCAGTATTAAGCGTCCTGACCAGACCCTTAATAGGCAAAAAGAACCGGCAGCACATGCCACCGGCTCTTTAAAAAGCGAAAACCCGAGAGGACCAGTCCCGAGTCGCGCGTAGAATTCTTATGCGGCTATGGTAACACCGGATCTCTCTCGGGGCAATACCCATTGCTCTTTTTTAGGAGAGAGACCCCCATGACCGCATCTATAGGACGGGGCGAGGAGTCGCGTAAGACTCCCCGTTCTGAACCCCTCCCCGCTGACCCCACCGGCCAGCGGCTGTGTGAAATCTTTGGCCACTACCGCTGGAACTTCATCCGCGCCGACCTGCCGGATGACGCCACTGTCAAAGCTGCTTGGACAACCGTTACCATCTACCCCCTGCGGCCCCGCGTTCTCTGGAACCACTGGCAAGACGCCAACCAGCTGATCGGCGTGCGCTTCACCCACGACACCCGCTACGCTCTGCTCGACCTCGATGCTGGCGGTGACTACTGCTCCGCCGTAGGGGTGGCCCAGATTCGCGCTGCTCTAGAAACCATCGGCATCACTCGCACCCTGCTGCTGCGCTCCAGCTGGAGCGGCGGCCTACACCTCTATATCCCCTTTGCCGAACTGGTCAACACCTTTAACCTGGCCGTCGCCCTCAAGGAATGCCTCAAAGCGCAGGGGTTCCGGCTCCAGGCCGGGCAGCTCGAAATCTTTCCCAACGTCAAAGCCTACGGCGTTCAAACCTTCATTGAATACATGGGGCACCGACTGCCCCTGCAGCCCGGCAGCGGCTCCTGCCTGCTCGACGATGCCCTGAACCCCATCGGCAGCAGCCTGGCCCGCTTCTTCTGGCTCTGGGATGGCGCCGCTGGCCACCAAGACATGGACACCCTGCGCCATGCCATGAAAATTGGCCGCGACAACCATCGCAAGCGACCCAAACGGCGCAGCCACCCCGTCGAAACCTGGCGACACGACCTTGACCTTGAGATCACCGAAGGCTGGACCGACTACGGCCAGACCAACCACCTGCTCAAAACCATTGCCTGCTATGGCCGCGTCTTCGAGAGCCTCGAAGGTCAAGCCTTAATCGACTACACCCTGCGCATCGCCCTCCACTGCCCCGGCTACGAGCAATACTGCCGCCACCATCACGACATCGAGCGCAAGGTTACCGCCTGGGTCAGAGCCGTCGAGGGCTACTACTGGCCCTTAGGCACCACCCCTACTCGTGACACCAGCCACCCCAAAAACACCCTGGTGCCCTTCAACCAACAGCTGTCTGAGGATGCCCAGCACCGCATCCGCGCCGCCTATGCCCAGCTAGAGCAGGTTGGAGAGCTACCCGATCAGATCACGGCCCGGGCCAAAGCGATCGCCCAATCAGCCAAAGTTAGTCAGCAGACCCTCTATAAGCACCTGAGCCTTTGGCACCCTGAGCATCAAAAGGGTGTAATAGCCTCAGCAACAAGCGTTCTAGAGCTTGCTGAAGCGATTTCTGAAGCGATATCCACATCGCTGGAACCCCTGCAAAATAAGAAATTACACCCTGTAGGGAGAAATATGAAGGGTAGGGCGCCCTGCGCCGGTGGCGTGGGGCCGACTTCAAACTCTTTTACTCCGGAAAGGGGGGTACGGGGGGACGATGGCTCTTTCCCACAGGATGTTGAGCCCATTGACTATGACCCAGACCTGCACGAGCAGATTCAGCACCAGGTCAGGAGCCTGGGATGGTCTGGGGAGGTGATTCGCCAATTTATTGCCGACCGATTTGAGAGCAAACGCTGGTCTGAGTTGTCTGGAGATGAACGGCTGCTGCTGCTCTATCATCTGCGCGTGCTTGAACCTGCGGGGGATACACGCTGAAGGAGGTAGCTAATTCGATCCCTCTTTGAAACGTTGTATTCCCAGATAGAGGTGTTTGGTCATTCAGGTGGAGAGTATGGGGGATGATCCCCAGCACACTGGCATCATTAACGTGCGAGGTCGTAAGGATTTAGAAAGGGTGCTGGGGGCGGGACTACGGGCAGCAGAGAGGAGTGGTTAACCGAAAGATAAACTTTAGTATCAACCAGAAAAATCGTTCAATATCAGGGGTAGTCTAATAATCAAGAGGAGAGGGAAACTTCCTTCAAATCTAAATAGTTCAGTCCTCGTTAAGTGGAGGTTTTTTATCTCGTTAACGTCTGAATTTATTTCGCCAAAACTAACGATTCTCCACCTAGCTGTTGACACTTCCTATCCTAAAGCTTAGAGAGCTCTGCGATAGATGCCTAGAGGTTCAACAACCTTAAATGATGGTATCAAGGCACCTCCAAATAGCATTAATAATGTGTGGAAGTCTCTCAAGTTAGCGGTTGAGTGTCGTAAACGGATTATTCCACCTCAAAATTCCGTTTGAAATTTGTTACTAATCCCCCTGGCGTCTGCCGTCAGATATCGGGGGGATTTTTGCATTAACTTTTTTTAAGACGAAATGGGCAAAGCAAATTCTGTGCTTGAAAATAGATTTTATAAAGATTAAAATCAACGATCGCATCCAATAAATCATTTCAAGCTTTCCTGGAACAAAGTGTAGAAACTTGGGGGATGGTTTTGTTACGTTTCATTCTCATCATTTCCATTTGATAGCTCATTTACCACTGCATCTAACTCCATTTCGAGCTGTTCGATGGTGGGCAGGTTGGCTTTGAGCTGGTCTGGCAGACTGTGGGTGGTAACAGCGATCGGGGTGCTGACGTTGCGCAGGGCGTATTCAGCGACGGTTTTATTTTTTGATTTGCAGAGGACGATGCCAATAGTGGGTTGGTCATCGGGGTGGCGCAGCAGATCATCCACCGCCGCGACGTAGAAGTTCATCTTGCCTGTGTACTCCGGGCGAAATTCGGTCACCTTCAGGTCTATGACTACGTAGCACCGCAGTTTGAGGTGGTAGAACAGCATGTCCATGAAGTACTCGTTGCCGGAGACTTCCAATCGGTACTGACTGCCGACGAAAGCAAACCCGACGCCTAGCTCCAGCAGAAAATCCCTGATTCGTTCGACCAGAGCCTTTTCCAGCTCGCGCTCTTGGGTCGCGGACGTCAGATTGAGGAAGTCGAAATTGTAGGGGTCTTTGATCAGCTGTTGGGCCAGATCGGACTGTTCGGGCGGTAGGGTGCGCTCAAAATTGGTAACGGCCTCACCCTGACGCTGGAACAGCTTGGATTCAATCTGCATGACCAGAACGTCACGACTCCAGCCGTTGTCCAGAGACTGCTGAGCGTACCAGAGGCGCTCTGACTGGGCACTGAGCTTGTCAATCAAGACCTGATTATGCCGCCAGGGTATTTGTGCAGCGCTGCGCTGCACAATTGCTTGATCGGGGTAGGCTTCGGCAAAAGCCCTCATATATTTGAGGTTGCGCGGTGAAAAGCCCTTTATATCGGGGAACTCCCGCTTCAGGTCTTTGGCGAGGCGGTCAATGATCTTTGTTCCCCAGCCTTCCTGCTGCTGGCGGGTGAGGATTTCCCGCCCAATCTGCCAGTACAGGAGGATCAGCTCTTTGTTGACGGCAAGGGCTGCCTTTACCTGTGCTCGGCGGATGTGGGTTTTGAGGTCTTTGAGAAAGACCTCATAATTATCGGCAGGGAATAGGGAATTGTCTTGCGGCACGGGACTTTTCCTTCGTTTGCAAAATCCTTATTATCGAGCTATGACAGCAGTGAGCAATAGAGCCTTTGTTGATTGGCAGTGGGGAGACTATGACCCAGCAAAGCTATGACCCAGCCCAATGGCAGGAGCTGTTCTGGCAGCGGGGCGATCGCTATTACTGGTGTGCGCTACGGCAAAACCTGTTTGGCGAGTGGGTTTTGCTGCGCAAGTGGGGTGGTCGCCGCACGGGCAAGGGTGGCCAGCGTGAAACCCTTTGTGCTGACCTCGAAGAGGGCCACCGGCTGATACAGGATGTCCTTAAACGACGGCGCTATCGGGGCTATGTGCTGAATTAGAGGTTGTGTATTCATGTCATTGATGTAGACACGACGCTTAACCGGCTAACCGATTAAGCGTCGTGCAACTAATCAAGATGAAGCAGGGGTGATCCAATTTGGGGCGATCGCACCTCACGGTTCAAACCCGTAAGGACCGTAGGGAGATCCAAGTAGCGCTTAACAATGCAACGAATATCAATTAATCAGGTAAGCGATAAACCGATTAATCAATTAATCGGTTTTGCTTTCAACCCACTGTTCCAATAGTTCAGCCACCAGCTCAGAAAAATCCTTGTCAGTATCCACCAGGCGCCGTTTGACACTCTTGTTGAGTTCGACGGGAATGTAGGCCCCCACCTGGATGTAGTTGGGGTCAGAGCGTTTGCCCGTGGCCTTGCGCTGACGCTGCTTGGGTGCAGTTTCCGTCGCTGGGTCTGGGGTCGATTTCACCTTCTCTCGTTTCTGAGCTAGTTTGTCGAACATGCTGGCTGCATCAGGCATAGCTTTCAATCTCCTTGGCTAGTGATTCATACTCTCCCCAGGCGATGCGGCCAAAGCGATCGCCGGTCTCATACACGGGCACTCCGACTAGGGCCGCCTTCTCGTAAGCGGTTAAGCGCCTAATCATTTGATTAAACACTGGAATGCTTAAGCGGTTAAGCGTTTCTTTGGCCTGGGTGGCGGTGCCTTTTTTGCGGCTGTCGACCATAGTAAGCACCACGCCGTAGGCGGTCAGGTTTTGTAGATTGTCGACGGTGGCCAGCAGAGCCTCAAGGGCCAGGGCATCGGGGGTAGAGGGTAAAACTAGTAAATCGCACCCCTCGGCTAATGCCTCCAGTTCGTCTTCGTCGGGGTGAGCTTCGGTGTCTACAATCACGTGCTCTTTGCCTCTAGACGCTTTAGCCGCCGACATCAGGTCGCAGACTTGAAAGGGCAGAGTCCCCCGCTTTGACCACGAGAGAGACGATCGGTTAGGGTCCCCATCGACCAGCAGGGTCTTGTCCGACTTTTTGGCGAAATAGCAGGCCAGGTGTACGGCGGTTGTAGTTTTGCCGACCCCTCCTTTGAATCCGGCTACGGTAATAATCATTTACTTTTTCGATTAAGCGGTTAATCAGTCAGGCGCGTAATCGATTGACTGATTAACCGAATTTTACCGTTCAATTGATGAACTGAATCAACGGTTAAGCGGTTAACTGAATAAGCAAAGTTACGATTAGGCGATTAATCGCTGGCGAGCAGGGTGGCTTGGTATTGGGTAAGGCATAATGTCATTACCGTAGCTGCTGGGGAAGACGTTCTAACCGTGTGAGCGTGGCCAGCGAAGCTTGTTGACTGACTAGTTAATCAACAAGCCGGTTAACTGATTTACTGAGTTTTGTTGGAGCGATCACTCCACACTATGGCTCGCTTACCTGTTGGACGGTGCCCCTGGGTAAGATAACTGATTCAGCGGCACCAGTGTAGATGGCAGTAGATCTCAACGGGGTTCATTCCAAATTTGCTGCTGGGTTCTGTAAGTGACAGGGGTCACAGTTTACTCAAAGGAATGCATGGGTAATTGATTAACCGCATAAGCAATTAATCGATTAAGTGATTATGCAAACAACAAAACTCCCCGCTGGTAACGGCGGGGAGGCAGGAGGAGGGTTGAGGATGTCTGAGAGAGGACTGGTGGGTTAGCGAGCGTAGCGAATACCGTGATAGGTCAGTTCTGCAGGCTGCTGGCGTTGAGCCACAGTGAACGGCTTGCGGGCGTAGGGGCGGCCCATGAAGGTGGCGGTTTCGCCGGTGACGGTGGCATCGATGGGGGCTCCTGAGTAATGAGGACTGTTAGCTGATGGACTTATAGTCGCGCGATCGCCAGGTTTGCGGGGTGATGCCGGTATTGACTGGGTCGTGATCATTTTGATGCCAGGGTGTGACCTAACCTCGCTTGGCGACAGGCGCAGATCACCGTTATGGAGATGGCTATTGTCTTCGTCCAGTTCAGCTTCTGGCGATCGCGGGTCTTGGCCTGTTGGCAACGCTGGGGCGTTGTCGAGAGGTAGCAAACAAGCGCTGTATGGCCTGGGTGCGATCGCTGCTGGTTTCGCCTGCCGCTACTGTCCACACCGTGTCGTAGAAGAAAAATGAGACGCCAGCGAAGCCCATGCCTCGGGCCGTCTGTACCTGCTGTTGGATCAGCGCTATGGACACAGGCCGATCCTTCAACCCACTCAGAATGCCAATGCCGGTGGGAATATGGCGACGAGCCTGCTGAAGGGTGCGATCGCGAAGACCGTTGCGAAAGCTGACTAGGTTGTCGCGGTAAACCTGAATGATTAGCTCCTCGATGTATCCCTTTTCGCGCCAGCGGGGCCAGTCTTGGAGGTAGTCTGTGTAGGCAAAGGGCGCCGGGTTGGGTGAGACCGACAGCACCGACTGCGATCGTCTGGCTTTCACCGTCCAAAACACCCGATCGACAAAGGCAGTGATTTTGTCGGCTCGCCAGCGCGTCCATTCGGCATCGTAGGGATTGGCTGGCGGCGGCTGACCTCGGTGCTCCTGTCGATACAGATTGATGGTGTAAGGGTCGTAGCCAAACGCCGCTGGCAAGCTGAAGTGATCGTCGAGCTGTAAACCATCGACATCGTAGTTGTCCATCAACTCGGCAACCAGGTCGAGGATAAACTGCTGCACCTCTGGGTGAAACGGGTTCAGCCACACCCGGGAATGCCTGCCTTCCAGATAAAGGTGAGCGTTGGGCAACGCCTCTTGTCGTTGAGTTAGCCAGTCGGGATGCCGCTGTGCCAGGGGTGAATTGGCTGGGGCCATAAAGCCAAACTCAAACCAGGGAATGACGCTGAGGCCGAGGCCGTGAGCGGTTTGCACCACTTCGAGCAACATATCGCGATCGCCCAGGTTCGCCTCCAGGGCCTCATTGCGTCCCTGATCCTCCAAATCGGGGTAGAGACCCTGCTTGTATCCCGTTGCTTGTTCTGCCACTTGACTGGGATAAAGGGTGTAGCCCCAACTCCACGCTGCTGGGTAAACGGTGTTGAAGCGGTTGTTGGCGAGCTGTTGCAACGAGTCTCTGACGGCTTGCTCCGAAAAAAGCACCTGGCTATCGACATTAGTCAGCCAGACTCCCCGAATCTCGGTGGGTGCAACGGCCTGCGCTGGCAACAACCCAATGACGCCCTGAGCAACCCCGATTAGCAGGGCTGTCAGCACAGCGAGGCCTAAATAGCAAAACCGTCTCATGGCATTTCCCAAATAACCTGCGGGCGCTTTTGTCCCAAGTACCAAATGCAAGTATTTCGGGTTAATTTTTCGAGCTTGTCAGCCTGATATTCAACTGGTACACCGGACTAAAAGAAGGCCATCTCGATTAGCTCTTGGGCGTTGGCTTACACCCAAGACCTGGAGCTATGACGCTATCTGCCGCGAAGCCCTCTACCAACTCAAACAAATCAAGGCTGACTAGCGATTGAGCAAAGACAAAATAGAGCCTCGCTGCCTCTGTTCATACCGCCCGTACGAACTACACAGCCTCAGATGTATCCAACACAGGGTCAGCGGCAAACTACTGCTGCCACCATCGCTGCAACTCCTGCGACGAAGCCTCTAGCAGCGCATCCTCCTGGGCGATCGTCTCTGCTGTTGTAGAGTCCTTATAAGGGGTAAAAAGTGGCTAATTGGGTGTCATAGGGCTGCGATCGCCCTTACCATCTCCTCTTCCTACACCTTTAGATACCGCTACAGCACACCATTTAATCAGCAACAGCCGGGGCGGCGAGTCAGGACCGGGAGCGAGCCGGGGCCAGGGGGTGGAAGGGGCGGATGCGATCATCCTAAAAACCTCTCCTGGGCATTGTGGAGTGGCAAAGTGGCAGCCCTATTGGCACTATCAGGCATAACTGTTGTCTCTTTAGCTATGGTGATGGCCCTATCTAGCGGCATGACTGCTGGCAGAGTCAGCTTTTCTCTAAAGCTGATGCAAGTTATTGACGTACAGCTCGAAATTGAGAAACCAACCAGCGAAAACATGAGATAGCCCCGGCCTCTGTATAACCATCAGGAGCATCCCCAGCAGTTGCTCTATAGCCGCGAGATCGCCTCCACCTTCTCCTCCTCCGACACATCGAGATACCGCTGCAGCGCCGCCATCGACGACCACCCGCCCAAGTCTTGAATCGCTTTCATCCGCACCCCCGCCTTATCCAGCCGGGTCGCCCAGGTGCGCCGGTTGCTGTGGGTGCTGTAACCGCGCAGCCCCAGACAGTCGCACGCCTTGCGCAGCGCCAAATCACAAGCCTGCCGCGTAATCGGCCCCTTGCCACTCCGCCCCGGAAACAGATACCCCCGAGCGGGTAAATCCGCCGCCGCCAGCACCGCTTTTAGCTTGGGATGAATCGGTACCGCCCGCGTCCGCTTCGTCTTCGTTGTCGCCTTGCGCAGCACCAGCGTTTCCCCCACCACATCCTCTGCTCGCAGCTGCCGCGCCTCGCTGACCCGGCAGCCCGTGTAGTAGCAGATCGAAAAGAGCGATCGCATTTTGGGGCTCAGCTCCCCCATCACCTGCTCAAACTGATCCGCCGACCAAATTTCCGCCTGGTCGTGGCGATTTTGCTTCGGCACCGGCTCACCTCATAGTTGGATCCAAACTACCTGCGAAAACCCTAACTTGCTCTTTTTGAAATTTCAGCAAGTTTAGAATAGCGGAATATCAAGGGCTTCAGCGATTTGACATGAAAACGGGTCAAAACACCGAGGATTATTGAGAATAATCCTCTCTTGTTGAGAATGAGAATCTTTTAATAACGATGCTGTTACCACGCCAGCATCGTTATCTGTGAGCTTACTCCACCTTTGCAATCACAGGGGTGGAGCCAAAACACTTATGGTTGATCACAGACAGGTTGCGGTATGGGATTAAGGCGGGCAAAAGACCGTGATGTCTTGTTAACCTTCTTCGACTTCCCGGCCGAGCATTGGGCCCATATTCATACCATCAATCCCATCGAAGCCCCCTTTGCCACCGTGCGCCTCAGAACTGACAAGACCCGTGGCTGTGTTTCTAAGGACACCATCCTGGCACGGGTCTTCAAGTTGGTCGAAAGTGCTCAGAAGGGCTGGCTCAGAATTCAAGGCTTTAAGCACCTTGCCGATGTGATTGAAGGCGTCCCGTTCTAAAGGTGGATACCGGACTAATGACAGCACTAATTTGACCCAGATGCAGGACGCCGCCTAGATCCTAGCCGTACACCAGATTTGACAATATCTCGTTAGCGTTGTGTACCCTACAGCACTGTCAAGACATCTTTGACCAGTTCCTCAAAAGTGACTCCGCTGCTCTAATTTTCGATCGTTTCTCTAGGCCCCTCACAACACACCATTGACGATTGGGCCGGTGCAGGGGAAACAGCGCTGTTTGTCCACAAAAGTTTAATTAATCCTATTGAAGGGCTCTATGGTATAAGCCCGACTTATTTTTTCAATCGAGAATTGCGTTCAAATTTCGTTGTTAGCTGTGATCCACAAATCGAAAAAAGAGCATAGACTTATTGTCATGAAGAAAAGACATAGGATTGATATTAATCAATGAATATGTCTTCAAAAGGGCCTGCCCTGAGATCTTTTTCACCACCCATCTATTTATTTACAGCGCTCTTAACCAGGGCACTGCAAGGAGGTCTTATGTCAGATTTTTCCAGGATTACCCGCCGTAAGTTTGTGGTCACTGCTGGAGTGTCGGCAGCCAGTTCGCTACTGCTCAAGGGCTGTCTGGGCAATCCGCCCTCGGCCACTACCCAGATCGCGACTCCGGTGGCTAATACCGCTGCTCCAGGTCCCGTTGCCGCCAATGACACTCCTGAGACCACCACAATCAAGCTGGGCTACATTCCCATCGTTGAATCGGCGGCCCTGATCATCGCTAAAGAAAAAGGTTTCTTTGCCAAGTACGGTATGACCGGGGTCGAAGTCTCAAAACAGGCCAACTGGGCCTCCGCCCGCGACAACGTCACCATCGGTTCCGCTGGGGGTGGCATCGACGGTGGCCAGTGGCAAATGCCCATGCCCCACCTGATTAGCGAGGGCATTATCACCAACGGCCAAAAGGTGCCCATGTACGTGCTGGCCCAGCTCGAAACCCAGGGCAACGGCATTGCCGTCTCCGGCATTCACGTCGGCAAAGGGCTGGGGCTCGATATTTCGGGAGCCGCCGACTACATCAAGGGGTTCCAGGCCAACCAGGGCCGCAAGTTTAAGGCGGCCCACACCTTCCCCAACGTCAACCAGGACTTTTGGATTCGCTACTGGTTTGCCGCAGGCAGCATTGACCCCGACACCGACATTGATCTGCTGGCGGTGCCCCCGGCCGAAACCGTGCAGGGCATGCGCAACGGCACCATGGATGCGTTCAGCACCGGCGACCCTTGGCCCTACCGCATTGTCGCCGACGACATCGGCTTTATGTCGGCCCTGACCCACGAGATTTGGTCCTTCCATCCCGAGGAGTATCTGGCCATCCGGGCGGACTGGGTAGACGCCAACCCCAAGGCCACCAAGGCGCTGCTGAAAGGTCTCATGGAAGGCCAGCAGTGGATGGATAACCCGGCTAACCGCCCCGAAGCCGTGAAGATTTTGGCGGGCCGCAACTACTTCAACGTCCCCGAAAATATTTTGACCCCGCCCTACAGCGGCACTTATACCATGGGCGACGGTAAGGCCGATATTAAAGATATCAACGCCGGCCCGCTGTACTGGAAAGACCCCAAAGGCAGCGTGTCGTACCCCTACAAGAGCCACGATACCTGGTCTGTCTCTTATACACATCT